>JAWDNK010000038.1:0-10795 GCA_046534355.1 Candidatus Martarchaeota archaeon
GTCTTCTTTTGCCCCTCTTCTACTGTCATCGTTTTAGATCGCCCCCGTTTTTCTTTGGCAGCCCGGGTCGAGGTATCTGTATCCCGGCCCCAAAGGCCGCCAATAGCCAATTGGCTATGGGGACGGCTAGGGCTATGACCACCAGCGCGAGGATGGATTCCAAAAGGGATTTCCTTTCCTGTCTTGCCTCAACCGGCCCATCGGCCATCATCATCTTGACGGCCGAATAAATTATCGCCATAACGGCGAATGAAACCCCGACTACCTGAGCCAGGTATATCAGGGAGGCTATCCCGCTTAGCAGGTTGGACGGTAATTGCTCCAAGTAAAACCCCATGAGCTAATCGTACCCGAGGGGTAAAGGCCCCGTACGGCGTGCGATCCCATAGGGGTAGAGAGGCGTTGTTTTGTGAACGTCTATGAACGCGAGATTTAATGCCCCTCACGGGGCAGGTGGCTCTCTTCTCCGTGTGCGTCACGGCGCCCCTTTGGGCGCGCGCGACAGGAATGGGAGGGGTTTATCCTCCATATTGGGCACGATCATAGTGCTCGTTTTGACCCTGACCGCCGGGGTCATGCTTTGGCATACCTTCAGCGGGCTTTTTTCGTCCTTAAGCCAGCAAGACCAGCTGCAGTTGGTGAGCGCCGAATACGTAGACACCACCTCGGGTTCTTACGTTTTGGTCTCGGTCCGCAACACGGGCACTTCCTCGCTAACCCTCCAAGGCGTGCAGGTGGAAGGCGTTACCTCCTACGACTGGAGCGGGACGCTTCAGCCGGGGGCGCAGCTATCCCAGGTGTGGCAGGCCCCCGCAGAGCCGGAGGGGACTTCCTATCTTCTCGTGGTGACGGCCCTAGCCCCCAGCGGCGCCCAGGTACAGGCGGAGCAGGTGGTCACCGTTTCCTCGGACTGAACCTTACTTCCTGGGTTTGGACGAGGAGGGCAACGGTTGGGGCATAGCGCCCGCCGATAGGACCCACTTGGCGATCTTCGGCAAACCGGGGGAGGGTAAGTCGACCCTCATGTACACCCTCATGGCCGACAATGCAGACAAGGGAGAAGGCTTTTTATTGTTGGACCCGCACGGTGACCTGGCGAGGGGCGTCGAAGGCGAGATCGGGTCCGACTTATCGCTCCCAACGAAGGGGATTTCTCTGGATCCCCTCCCCTTGGGTTGGCCGCGTTCCTCCTTCGTGCTCGATTCGCTGAGCAGGTACTACGGTGAAGACTGGGGTCCGAGGCTGGAGATGATTTTCAGGAACGCCCTGAAGGTGAGCAAGGTGAGGGACGTGTTTGCTCTCAGGGATTTCCTCGAGGATCCCAAGGTACCAGACGGCGATGGCGAGGAGGTCAAGAGGTTTTGGTCCCTGGTTTACCCCAGGCTTGAGAGGGGATCGGAAGCCGCCGTGCTGAACAAGCTGGACAAGATGGTATCCGACGAGAGGGCGGCGGCCTTCCTCAGCGGTGAACCCCTAGACGTCCTCGGCTGTCTCGACGGGGGTAAAAAGGTCACGGTTTCTCTGGACGAGGGGAGGCTGGGTTCCGACCTATCCTCTTTTCTTGGCTCCTTGCTTCTGGGGCACGTGTATTTTGCCGGCATGGGGAGGAATTCGAGATCTCCCTTCTTCGTTTACGTTGATGAGGCCCACAGGTTTTCCTGGTCTGAGCTTGAGGTGGGCTTGGCAGCCCTGAGGAAGAGGGGTGTTTTCTTCACCTTGGCGTCTCAATCCCTTGAGCAGTTCGACGGGCGTACGGACCCCCTCTCTTTTTCCGATTCGATCGTCTCGTTCTCCGTCAGCCCGCGTACGGCGCGTTCTCTGTCCCCCTTGTTTCAGCCCATAGGTCCGGAGACGCTATCCGCGCTCCCAAGGCACCTCTTTGCCGTTCGCACGGCGGCGTCCAGGGGGCTTGCGGCTTTCCTCTACACCCTCGGGCGGTGAGTCGGATGAGGGCCGTTTCATCCGTGGTAGGCGGGCTTTTCCTGGTTTTGCTCGTGACGCTGACCCTGACCTACTACGAGCGCGTTTACTCGGCCGACATGCGCTCGCTGGAAGGGCAGGAGGAAGCGATGCAGAGGGTTTACCAGGCGCAGACCGGGGAGCTCGCGCTCAGTTACGCCGGTCCGGGGGAGGTATACGCGTTCAACCCCGGGCCTCGGGCCGTCACGGTCACGTACTCTATTTCTTACGACCCCTTCAGGTACAGCGAGCTCGACCCTCCCGTGATCATCGGGCCTGGGGAGGGGGCGACGTTTCGCGGGGATGCGCTTCTGACATCCGCGGGTGCCCTTTGTTCGCCTGAGGCGGCCCCGCCGTGGGTTTTCGTGGCCTATTCCGGATCTGGCACGCCCACGGCATCCGGTTACTTCGAGGTGGCCCCCATCAACCTGTCTCTCTCCTGGGTCCCCATCCCCGGGGAGTACTTCCCCTTCCCCTCCGGTGAAAACGGTTCATCGGTCATGGGTTACAGGTTGGTGAGGTGTTCGGGCGGCCCGGTTAAGCTATCGGTAAGCGGCGGTTACCACGTGCTGGGCCTAGACGGCGTGATTTTGGAGAGCGGGGTTGGTGCCTATACGTGGGCGGGGAACCTGACGCCGGGAGAATACGAGCTTTCGATCAGGTGGACGCCGCTATTCCCCGCCGATCACCTGAGCTTCAACGCCACGGGTGTTTATCCCCGATGGTGCCCTTCCTCTTTTTCCCCGTTCGGGGATATCGGGTCGCTAGCCGTCGTGCGGCCGTTTTTCCGGCGGAACCCTTTGACTCGGGCGCGGGGTGGACGCGCTTCCCGAAAAGGGGTGATGAAGGTGCCGCCGGCGAGAAGAATGGCGGATTGGTCTTAAGCGATGTGAGGCCGCTGGAGAGCTATTCGGTTAGGGGGGTCAAGGTCAACGTGTACGATCTCGGGGGTGGGATCGGTTATTACGAGGTGTTGGAGCCCGACCTAGACCCCGGCCTAACGCGGGCCCTCGTCGACGGTGGAAAGGCAAGGGAAGCCAAAGGGCGCGGCGGTCGCGGGGCGGGGTCAGCTGGGGGCCAACGCGGGTCAGGCTTGGGCTTCTTCGCGGGCGAGCGCTGGCATCGCTCGCGTCCCGCGCTCCTGCTCCTGCCCCTGCGCCTCCATCCGCGCTTGCCCCTGCCCCTGCGCCCCTCCGCGCACCTCCGGCCAAAACGGGCTCGTTCGCCCAGGGAGCTGCTCGCCTTGATCTCGGAGTGGGCCCTCCGCTCTCCGATGCCGCTGGGAACCGAGGGTAGCGAGGAATCCCTGGTCATGCGCGCCGCCGAGGAGATGGGTATTGAAGAGGAGGTGATGCCCCACCTCAAGGTCCTGTCCTATTACGTCTGGAGGGATCTCCTCGCTGACGGCAAGCTTTCGATACCGCTGCGCGATCCCGGGATCGAAGAGGTAGCCCTCGAGCACTACGGGAGGCCCCTTTCCGTCGTCCACAGGCGGCACCCCGATCTCGGATGGATGGACACGAACTTGAGGTTTGACGACGAGGCCGAGGTGCGCTCGCTGGTGAGGAGGCTTGCCCACTCGGCCGGCAGGGAAGTCAGCGTCGCCTTCCCTTACCTGGACGCGGTTACCCCATCCGGAGATAGGATATCGCTCACCTATTCCTCCGAGGTCAGCGTGCCCGGTAGCAGCTTTTCCATAAGGAGGTTCCCTGAAAGGCCGTTTTCCATGCGGGACCTGGTGTATCGCGGCGCGCTTTCCCCGCTCATGGCGGCCTATTACAGCGTGATGGTGGAGGCCAAGGCGGTGATGGTGTTCCTGGGGGCGATGTCCACCGGGAAGACCACGCTGATGGGCGCGGTTACATCCCTCGTACCGGAAAACCAAAAGGTGGCCACCATCGAAGACGTCCCGGAGCTGAACCTGGCGCGTAGGAGGTGGCAGAGGTTCGTGGCGAGGGGATCTAGGCTAGGCCTCGGAAGGGAGGTTTCCCTCGTGGATCTTCTCCTCCTCTCTTTGCGCTACAGGCCAGACTACGTGGTGCTGGGGGAGGCCAGGGGAGTGGAGGTCCAAGCGTTCATACAGGCGGCGGCGCTCGGGCACGGCGCCATGACCACGTTTCACGCCGAGTCGCCCGCGGCGGCGGTCGCCAGGCTTTCTTCTCCTCCCCTTTCCGTGGATTCCTCTGGGATATCCCTGATTTCGGTGTTTTCACTCATGGCTAAGGTAGGGACTGGGGGTCGCGGGGGTGAGGAGGGCTACCGGGGCCCTTCAAGCGCAGCGCCTTTGGCTCAGGCGCGCAGGAACGTGGGGGTATGGGAACAGGGCGCAGACGGCGAGCTGAACCCAGTTTTCCAGTGGGCTGGCGGCGGCGAGGGGCTTTACTTTTACCCATCAGATCCCGAGGAGGTCTGGGAGAGGAGCGAAAAGCTGAGGTCTAGTGCCTCCTACAGGGGGTTGTCCAAGGCCGAGGTTCTAAAAGAGCTCCAAAGGAGGGCGGACCAATTCGGAGGGGCTTGAAGTGAGCGCCGGTCCTCTCGGGGCGACCCTTTTCGCCGTCCTTTTCGGGGCGCTGACCGGTTTGCCCGATTACTCGGGCGTGGAGCGCCGCCTCCGGCGCGCCTTCCGTTCTCTTTTGCCTTTCCCATCGCCTTTCCTCGGTTCTCCCGCTCACCACGCCGAGGCTTCGACTGCCCTCGTTTCCCACCGTCCGCTTTCCCGCTGGTTCAGAAGGGTTTCCCTCCTCCTTTACGGCGGGGCTTCAGATCCCTTCGGTTACTTCAGGGACGGGCTTTTGGCCTCCGTCCTCATGGTCCTGCCCTCTTTGCTGCTCTACCGGGAGCTGGGAGCCCCAGCCCTTTCCATGATTGCCTTGCCCTTTTTCGCGCAAGCGCTCAGGTCGTCGGAAAGTTACGGGCGCTGGACGAGGGGGCGCGCGGTGAACCGGGAGCTCCCCTTTTTCCTGGTCTACGCGGCGCAGGCGGCGGCCTCCGGCAGCTCGCTTTTCTCGGCGCTTACCTCTCTGGCCGGGTCTCCGCTGAAGGCCTTGGAGGCGGAGGGAAAGAGGCTGCTAAAGCTCTACGAAGTGAGGGGATTGGATGAGGCCCAGGCGCTCCAAGAGTTCTCCAAGGGTCACCCATCCAGGGCTTTCGCCCGCGTACTTTCCTCTTACTCTTTCAAGGAGGCTTCTGGGGTGTCGGCCGCTGAGCTTTTGCGGTCGGAAACGCGGGCGGGATTGGAGGGGCTGGAGCGGCAGTGGAGGGCCTACGCTTCGAGGGCAGAGGGCATGGGCGAGATTTCGCTGGCGGCCTTCGCGATGTTGCCCATGCTTTGGGTCACGCTGCTGACCTTGCCCTTCGGCGCGGGCGCCCAGGCCTACTACTACGCGCTTCTGGCCCTAGTGGTGGCCTCTTTCGGGATCCTCGTGCTGGTTTCCTCTTCGCTGACGCCGCTCCGCTCTCCCCCTCCCCTTCCTCCGGCCCTTTCGTTGATCCTTTCCTCTTTGGCGGGCCTTCCCTTCTTTACGAGGCCCGGGATAGCCCTCTTGGCCTCCGCGGCGTCGGTCGCCTCTTGCAACGGCTCGCGCTTCCTCCTCGACTCCGCGAGAGACATGAGGAGGCTGACCGCCCTCTCCTCTCTTCTTGACTTTTTGGAATCGGAGGCCATGGCCGGCAAGGGGGCGTCCGAAGCGCTGAGGGATGCCGAGGTCGCCTTCGAAGCGGGCCCCCTGCGCGACTTCGTGAGGGAGAGCGTCAAGCGCTCCCGGCTTGGCCTCCCGCTTCGCTGGTACCGCTGGGGTTTCTCCTCCTTCGTCAGCTGGCTCACCGCTAAGTCAATCGAAAGGGGGGAGTTGGATCCCTCTTCTCTTCGGTCTCTGTCCGATTTTTCTTCTTCCCTGGTCACTACGCTCGGGGATGTCCGCTCGCAGCTTTACTCCCTGGCGGCCATTTCTGCGGCGTCTCCCTTCATGATGGCGGTTTCGGCTGGCGTGGCCGGAGGGCTAGGGGCCACGGGTTTAAACGGTGGCTTGGGCCTCTGGTTCCTCGTGGCGTTGAGCTCTGAGCTCGGCGCGTGGGCCCTGGGAAAGCTGTCCGGTCTCTCGTTGAGGTTCACGCTGCCCCCGGCTGTCGTGCTTCCCTTGGTGTTCCTAGCTTTCAAGGTTTTGCGATTTGCTTTTGGGCCCGACACCAACCAGTACAAGCAGGTTTTTATGGGGTGCCGCCGACTAACCGGCATGTCAGGGTCAGACCCGAGAGCAGGCGCCGATCCGAGCTCAAACCCGCATAGGACCGAAGTGACCGAGTTCTACCCCGAAAAGGGGTATCTGGAACTGAAAAGGGGCTTTCCCGAGGAGAGTTACCTTTGGAACGAAGACTTTCACCCCACGCCGGTCAAGTTCAGGAACTGGGGAACCCTGACGTATTTCGCCATATGGTTTGGCATGTCGGTAGAGGTGGAGTCCTGGGCCTTGGTTTCGGTGGGCTATTCCTTCGGCCTTGATTGGTTCTGGAGCTTGATGGCGGTGCTCATCGGTAACCTTATCGTGCTGATACCCATTTTAATCATAAGTCACGGCGGTGCCAGGTACGGGGTACCTGAAACCCCGCTCACGAGGAGCAGGTGGGGGGTGTACGGCACGTGGATTCCTTCGCTGCTCAGGGGCATCATAGGGGCGGGCTGGTGGGGGATCGATACGTGGATAATTACCGAGGCCATTGGGGCGATGTACGTGGTAGCGACCGGTCAGGTCGGCATGCTCCTGAATTTGGCCGAGAAGTACCCCGCAACGCTCCCCTTCCTCATATCCACGATAAACCCGGCCCTTTTCTGGTCAGTTTTCGCGCTGACCATCGCCGCCAGGTTGCTCATCCTTTACTTTTCCCCTCCCAAGACGGGGCAAAGAGCATTGAAGGTGTTGAGCTGGACCCTTCCGTTTATATCCTTCGTCGGTTTTCTGGTCCTCTTCATGAGCGTGATGGGTAAGGCCAACTGGCAATGGGCGTCCATATTGTCAGTGCCAACCACCGTTAAGGGGTCGGCTTTCTGGTACGCGTTCATAGGCCTAATAAACGCCAACGTCGCCTTTTGGGCAACCATGGCCATAAGCATGCCCGATTACAGCAGGTTCGCCAAGAGCCAGTTCGCCCAGACCGTCGGTCAAATTCCCATGCCCTTTTTGATGACCGGCGTAGCCGCCTTCGCCCTGATCACGACTGGCGCGTCTTACGCCGTTTACGGTTTTCCCATTTGGGATCCCATAGTGCTGGCCACGGTTTCCGTGTCCAACCCTTGGCTCGCGTACCTGTCCCTATTTCTCCTTTTGCTTGGTGTGATAATAGTCAACATATACGCGGACACCGTGGGCCCCGGCTACGACTTCTCCAATCTCTACCCCAAGAAGCTCGACTGGTTCAAGGGCGTCCTCATAGTGGTGGTGGTAGCTGCCGCCCTCCAGTCCTGGACTTACTACTTCAGCGCGTTCAGCTACGTTGAGGGTTGGTTGCTGACCTACGGGGCACTCCTAGGAGGTGTAGAAGGCGTGATAATCTTCGACTACGCGGTCATAAGGCGTTTCAAGTTTGAATTGGCCGACCTCTACCTGTCCAGGGGTAGGTTCCGCTATTGGAAGGGGATAAACCCGGCCGCGGTGGTCGCCTTCGCCCTGTCGATGGTGCTCGTTTTCCCTCCCAACGCTTATCTTCCGGTTTCGGTGGCCCAGCTCTACCCTGGCCAGGCCTGGGTTTACCAGAACGCCTGGGTTTCCGCCATCCTCATAAGCGGCGCCATCTACCTGCCCCTGATGAAGTATTGGGTGATACCTAAGTATCAGCCCGAACTCAAAGGGGGATTGCTGAAGGGTTACATCGCGGATGACACGAGAGAGGTCTTCTCGGCGGGGCAGGGCTCAGTGAGGGGGAGAACTCCGGGAGATGCGAGTGAGGATGGTCGCTTGCGGCGGGCTCGGGACGGGCCCGATGAGCGAGCTACAGAGGGAGTCGGTGGGCGATTTGAGTTCGGAAAAGCGGGATTGGGTTGGACCTGGCGAAACCCTGGCCACCGACGCGAACGTCGCCAGCTCGGGCCCTAAGGGCGGGGACGCCAGATGGGCTGAAGCCGCTATCGGCGTTGACGTTGGTGCTGGTGCCCGCGCCGACTTTGGCCTTGATGGTACGGCATCTTCAGTAGCTGCCTTGGGGCCGGGATTGAATTGCGTTGGATTGCGTTTCATTGCATTGAGTTGAGCTAGATTGGGTGAAATCTATGAGCGGGGATGCGGAGCTCGCGAGGGTGAGCTGAGATGAGCAGGGATAGCGCGCTGCGCTTGGTGAAGCGGTACTTCCCGCCGTCAGAACCCCTAGATAGGCAGGCCTTGGGCGGGCTTTCTTTGTACGCTTTCGGTCGCGATTTGTACGCCTTGGACTCGCCTGAGGGAAGGGTTATCGCTTGTGATCCATCGGTTTGCGGGGAGGAGTTCAGGGCTCTGAACGCTTCTCTGGCCAGGAAGGCCTTTGGCGCGTTAGAAGAAAAGGCCCTTTATGACGTGGGGCCGGGGAGCGGCACAAGGTTGCTCTTCCAACACGTGCTGAGGGCTTCCTTGGGCTACGGTCTAAGGGAGGCGGCCATGGACGCCGGCCATGAGTTCGTGGAGGTTTGGTCCAGGCCGCTCTACGCTCATGCCTCATATAGGCAGCACACGGTCAGCGACCTAGTGATGGCTTACGATCAGCCATCCCAGTTGCCGGGGGGAAAGTACGTCGTGCTCAAGCCTGACACCGAGGCAACGGCCTCCACTTCCCTGTTTACGTTGCAGAATCTTTTGGAGAAGTGCGATAGGTCGGGATGCCGGATCGAAAAGGTGATATTTTACGGCTTCATCGCCGAGCCCGCCGTCCGCAAGCTGAGGGATTACCTGGGGGGTAAGAATATAGCCTCGGTTTTCTTCGCCATCGAGGACGTCACTCCCCTGGCCGCGAACGGATATGATATGCCCCTTTACGGCATCGACGAGGCCCAGTTCTCATCGTCGGGGGAGAAGCACAGGCTTTTTGGCCTCACCCCACCAGACGTCCTGGAGGGGGAATTCGACTGCTACTACCCGGGTATGGATCAGCCGGGAGACTGGTCAGAGAGGCAACCATCTCTGTTCGACGGCGTGGATTGGAAAAAAGTGGACCTATCCGTCCACCTTAGGAGGAGCCTGGACATGTTGAGGAGGATGAGAGAGATAAACGCGGGCGAGCCCTGGTACGCGGACCATCACGAGGAAGTTTACCGGAAGCTGGAGGACAAACTGGAGAAAAAGATTTCCGCCAATTCTCGACGGCTACTTTGTATGGCCCCGGGGAGCTGGGGAGAATAGGTAGAGGTTGGAAGAAAGGTGGTAATCGGGCTCCCCTTCAAACGCGCACTCCCCGAAGGCGGCGGCGTGAGATCCCCCGATCTCGATCTCGGCCTGGTAGTTGCGGATCTCCTTCCACTTGCTTTTGACGAAGACGGCGTCTTCCGACTCGGCCTCCCAGATAGCGCAGCTTTTGGCGTACGGCGAAGCCACTTTTACCAAGGCGAGGTTCCCCGACCTGATGGCCGTTGAGCTGATCTCGGGCATTGCGCTGCCGTCTGCCACGTGTTCGTGGAAGGCCTTGAGGGTTGAGAGCAGCCTCTCCCTGTCCTGCATGGAGTGGTCCGAGTTGGGCAGGTAGAGCAGCCTCTTCTCCCCGCGTAGTTCGTTCCAGTAGAACTTTTCAGCGTCCACGGCCCAGTACTGATCGTTGGCCGAGTTGACGATCAACTTGGGCAGGGTTAACGCGTCCAGGTAGGAGTAAGGGTCTATTATGGAGATCGCCCTTCCCACGGGTTCGGCTTCGCCACCGGTTATGGCCGACAGCAGGCCGCGTTGCGCGTAGTCGTTCAATTGAGGGCTGGTCTTCCCCCAAAGTTCGATTTGGTGCTTGATTTGGGCTGGGATGTTCAGGTTGTTGTAGACCATGGGCGTTATGGCCTTTACTCTTTCATCCGCGGCCGCGGTTAGCCACGACGTCCAGCCGCGCTTTGACGCACCCGTGACGTGGAAACCGCTCAAGCTAATACCCCGCCCTTTTTCCCTCGCCGTTACCGCGTCCATGGCGCGGATTGCGGCCTTGGTCATGGGCAGCAGGAGGAGCCAATCCGCCTCGCCGGTCTCCAAGTACTTGGATATCGTATAGGATATTATCTCGTCCTCAACCATGCCCATGTAAGGCTGGTTTGGGACGTCGTAGAGCGCTGCGACAACCGACCCCGTGGCCTCGGATAACCAGCGAAGCGCCTTCACTTCCTCGTCGGGTTCCGCGTACTGCATGCTTGGCCTCCTGTAGTCACCCGTCACGTAGAGGAGGGCAAGGTCCCGCTTGAGCCTCGACGGCTCGAAGACTAGGATGTGGTGCTTCCAGGTGTTTCCTTGCCAAGTTTGGGAGGTCATCACGAGTTCTCCGCCCGCGCCTTCCTCCCACGAGAAGCTTTTGTCTTCCCGTTTTACGTAATCAGTTAACTCATTTGTAACTTTTGGCATATGCTATGCGCGCAAGCGTTTTTAAGGTAAGCTGCTTGTTTGCCGCTTAGACGTTGTGGGGCTTTGTGGCTAGGGGTAAGCGTTCGGTTGAGTTCTTTCAGGGCCTTTCCGCCCGCGCCGACCCATAATTTTTCTTAAGCTTAACATTTTTTGATATTTAACGTATGTTGATCAATAAATTTAGTCCGCCCTCACTTTCTGTTTTCCCTTTATGTTGTTTTGATTTGTTTTGTTTTTATTTCGTTGTCTTCTAATTCTTCGTTTTCCCTTGCTTCATCTTTTTCTTTCTT
>JAWDNK010000039.1:0-10329 GCA_046534355.1 Candidatus Martarchaeota archaeon
AAATCTACCGCCTTACGCGCAGCGCGTGGGGATGCCGGGTTACCCAGTAATTTTGCAGAAAGCCATAAAACGGTTTAAAAATAGAAGCCTTAGACATGTCCAATTCAAAGCCATTAGACGAGTTTGGGTCGGGCGCGGAGGCGGGTGGCACGACCAGCGAAGAGGAGAGGGAGATCGAGTTACTTAAGGAGCAGGTAGCGGCTCTAAAATCCGAGATAGACAGGCTCAAGGAGTACATAACTCAGCTGGAGGAAGATAAGGAGAAAGCCCTCTCCCCTCCGCTCATAGAGGGGTTCGTTTTGGATGTGCTGAGCAACGGTAGGGCGATCGTGAAGAGCAGCAGCGGGCCAAACTTAGTGGTCTACGTGACCAGTAGCGTTTCACAGGGTAAGCTGAAACCGGGTGACCGGGTCGCCCTGAACCAAAGGGGTTCTGCGATCGTTGAGGTGCTTCCGCAGACGGAAGATCCCACCGTTAGGTTGATGGAGGTCGAAGAGAGGCCCAAAGTGACGTACGCGGATATAGGGGGGTTAGATGTCCAGATCGCTTTGCTGAGGGAAACTGTTGAGCTTCCGTTGAAAAGGCCCGACCTCTTCAGGGAGATCGGCATAGAGCCACCGAAAGCCGTGTTGCTTTACGGCCCTCCTGGTTGTGGTAAAACGATGCTGGTTAAGGCCGTAGCCCACGAGTCGAACGCCACCTTCATAAGGCTGGTAGGCTCGGAATTGGTTCAAAAGTACGTCGGGGAAGGGGCCAGGCTTACGAGGGAACTCTTCGAGATGGCGAAGAAGAAGAGCCCCAGCATCGTATTCATAGACGAGATAGATGCGGTTGCCTCAAGGCGCATGGAGGCCTCCGTCAGCGGTGAAAGGGAAGTTCAGAGGACGCTCATGCAACTGCTGGCGGAAATAGATGGTTTCGATCCGCTTGGCGATGTTAAGGTGATCGGCGCTACGAATCGCATAGATACGTTGGATCCCGCCATACTTAGGCCAGGTAGGTTCGATCGCCTGGTCGAGATACCCCTACCGGACCAGAGGGGAAGGGAGCAGATACTCAGGATTTACTTGAGGCGCGTGAAAACGGAGGAACCGGTTGACGTCAAGGCATTGGCGAACTCTACGGAGGGGATGAGCGGAGCTGAGCTGAAGGAGCTGATAACCGAGGCCGGTATGAACGCAATAAGGGAGGGGAGGAAGGCCATTAAGGTCGAGGACTTGGAGATGGCGCTTTCCTCCATAAAGAAGAAGAAAGAGAAGGGGATAAGCGGAGTTGGCTACCTCTGAGCAATCGGTTTCGAGCGCGGATTTGCGCCTGGTTAGGGTCATAGCCGATTACCAGTTCGGTCCCGGGGTGGGCGAGAAGCTTTTCCCAGAGGGTTGCGAGGTGAAGAAGTCCGCGCAGAATAGGCTTAGGGGGGTCAGCCTAGGAGGAGTGCTATTGTGCACTTTCGGGAGGGATTCGTTGATAAACTTGGCCGAGGGAGGGGCAAGACGGCTGGCGGAAATCGGGACCGACAAATACGTGGTGGCAGCTGATGAGGCCGTGGGCTTTGTAAGAAGGGGTAGGAGTCTTTTCGCGAAACACGTAGTTGGCCACGGCGAGTTTTACGCGGGGGAAGAGGTGATAATATTGGATAAATCAGGCCGGCTGGTCAGTTGGGGAAGGGCGCTGTGGTCTTCGTACGAAATGTCAGATTTAAGTGGTGTGGCGGTAATAAGGCAGAGGGGTAAGGATAAAGATGTCCAATAGGGAAGCGCTTAGGGCCATGAAGCGCTTGGGCATTTCGTTGAACGAAGTGCCGGACGTTGAGAAAGTGATCATACAGACCAAGGGCGAGGTGATCGAAATAGATCACCCCAAAGTGCTTGAAATAGGTGGAAAGCTGGGCGAGGCAGGTTTCCAAGTGCTGGGAGGAGAGGTCAAGAAGCGCGCCAGCGGTTTGGGCGCGGAGGGAGGGGGAGAAGGGGCGGCCGGTCCCCAGGTCTCGGACGAGGACGTGGAGTTCGTGGCGGGCCAGGCCGGCGTGGACAAAGAAATGGCCAAACAAGCCCTGATAAAGGCGAACGGTGACATAGCGCAGGCGCTGATGTTGCTTAAGAAAGGGTGAGCGGAGCTCAACGCTTTAAAAGGGGAGGCAAACAATTTATGGGGCTGTAGGCTAGCATGGTAGACTTGGAGGTTCGGGTCCTTCGGACCGGGGTTCAAATCCCCGCAGCCCCATCGTTTTGTCTTTGACGCTTAGGCCAAGGCACGAGAGGAACATAACGATCAAAGCTGATGCGGGTACGCAACTGGAGATTAACGCCGATACTCTTCTGGGTAACACCGGCCAGATGGAGGGGGTTCGCTAATCTCATGGGAGGACTGGCTCACATCGTCTTGTGCGGGGTATGGCTAGCTTCGCCAGAAAACGGGGGCTGGAAACCGGGGACATTGGGTATCGGCTGAAATGAAAAAAGCTTTCATTCAAGGTACTCAGTGCGCGCAAGTGCGTAAACGGGGAGTATCGGCAGCGTCCCCCTTTCCTCGGAAAGCGCGGGGTGCCGGGTCGAGAATAAGGTTTTTATTGCGAAAACCGGCACGAAAATATGGCCGTCATCAGCATAGCGGATGATTATTCTCAAGGAGCCCTATTTGCGGATTGCCTTTTCTACCTTCACAGGGATGGCTCCGTATCTCTTATCAGCGAGGGAAGGGGCATGGAGACGGCCATAGCCGTTGCCCTATCCATAATAAAATCTTTCGACACCAAATCCGTCTTGGGTGGCATAGAGACGTTTACCGAAGAGAGAAACCAAAATGGTAAGAGACAATACATCAGCAAGCTCAAGATAGACTTGGTCAGGAAGGCGCGATTCCGACCCCAGTTCTCCCTAGTAATTCCCCTTTGGTCTTTACGAGAAAAATCGAGAAGAGCGGTCTTTTCCGGCGGGTTAGGTTGCGTCGGTTTGGGCGCACCTTTCGATGGACTCCTCACGCCGAGGGTTTTCGCCCCTATTGTCGATGGCTCCTGGATTTCAGCGCGCGTCTAGCGTCCTTGAAGGTTATCTCGCCGGCAATCAGGTCTTCCAGCGTTTCCACGTGAAACCTTACCAGCGCGAGTTCCCGCGAGGCCTTCAAGTAGTCCCTTTCGCACGCGATGATTTCCTTCATTAAGTCGAGCGAAAGTCTCATGGTGGACATCACTTGCTCTTCCCGATTTTTTCCCTCTGGTTTCTTGGACAGCTCAGCTTCTAGCATTTCACCCTCTTTCTTAAGCCGTTGGAGTAGGGCGTTCAGTTTTTCGAGCCTAGAGCTTGCACGCTTGAATAGGTCTTGCTCGACCTCCAGGTTTTTGGCGACTTCCGCTTTGACCTCTAGGTCTGTGATTTTCTCGGCATCGGCTTTGGCCTTCTCTATCTGGACCCCTATGAAAGATATCCTCGAGGAAATCTCCGAGGCGGCCTTCATCAGGTCGTTGCTGTTGTCTAGAGTTGCCCTTGCCAGCTCGGTCGAGTTGCTAAGCGATTGAGCAGCTAATCCCGCCGCGTCTTTTGTCATATGGTAATACCGCGGGAGTAGAAAAACCTATAACTTGCAAAAAGGTGATCTCGTTCGAAGATGCCCATAGAAGACCCGGAGAAGAGGGCTTTGGCCGAGAAGGCATTGCTCAACTACAAGATATGCAGGCACTGCGGTGCCAAAAACCCCATGAACGCTACAAAGTGCAGGAGATGCCACTGGACTTTGTTGAGGCCGAAGAAAAATAAGCTGAAGCGCTAAATTAAATTGGATAAGGCGGTGCACTTGAGCGAGGGCTTGAAAAGGACCCACCTGGCGGCCGAGATAAAGCCCGAAATGGATGGCCAAGAGGTCGTTCTGAACGGGTGGTTGCACGAGAAGAGGGACCTTGGGGGTTTGCGCTTCCTACTCTTGAGGGATATGAGTGGGATCATCCAGGTCGTTGCCAAGAAAAGGGATGCGCCCAAGGACCTATGGGAGGCCCTCGAGGGGTTGAAGCGCGAGAGCGTGATAGCGCTCGGCGGCGTGGTGAGGGCTTCCCCCCAGGCTCCAAGGGGTGTGGAGGTGAGCGTCCAGTGGTTGCGGATACTTTCGCGGTCGGAGGATCCTCCCATAGACGTCGTCGGAAAGACCGAGGCGGATCTGGATACTAGGCTGGATTACCGCGTGATCGACCTCAGGAGGGCGGAACCCCAGGCCATATTCAGAATACAGAATACGGTCGTGTCTGCGATGAGGTCCTTCCTCTACGATAGCGGTTTCATAGAGGTGTTCACCCCGAAGATAATCGCGACCGCCACAGAGGGGGGAGCCAGCCTTTTCAGCGTTTTCTATTACGATAGGATCGCTTACCTGTCGCAGAGCCCTCAGCTCTATAAGGAGGCACTGACCTCCGCTTTCGAAAGGGTGTTCGAGATAGCTCCGGCGTTCAGGGCGGAGGAGAGCGACACGTTGAGGCACTTGAGCGAGATAACGATGGTCGACGCGGAGGCCGCTTTCATGGACTACCGCGATGTAATGGATCTGTTGCAGGGGCTGATGGCAAGGGTCGTAAATGATGTGAACCGTAAGAACGCCGAAGACCTCCGGACGCTTAAGCGCAAGGACTTGAAAATAGAGCTGCCAATACCCAGGGTGGCGTATGACCAGGCGATAGCCATATTGGATAAGAAGGGTGTACCGTACGAGAGAGATGGAGACTTGGGCACCGTTGAGCTGAAGGCCCTATCTCAAGAGTTCCCGGGCTTTTACTTCATAACTGACTGGCCCAGCAAGGCAAGACCTTTCTACGCCCAACCCATAGCGGGCAACGAGGAGCGGTGCGAGTCCTTTGATCTCATGTACGGGTGGATCGAACTTTCCTCGGGGGCCACCAGGGTTAATGATGGGGAATTGCTCAAGCAGAGGATGGCAAAACAGGGGCTTAATCCCCAATCGTTCAAGACGCATTTGATGTGGTTCAAATACGGTATGCCCCCTCATGCAGGTTTCGGTCTGGGACTGGCTAGACTGTTGATGGCGATCACCGGCGAGGACAACATAAGAGAAGTCGTTATGTTCCCGAGGGATAAAAGAAGGCTTGAGCCATAGGCGCGGATTGCGTCCTTGGGTTTCGCTCATCTCCAGTTGGGAATTTTGGGGACTGAGACGATGGGGCTGAACTCTGAATAGCTGAGGACGTGGCTACGGGCTCCGTTGTGGGTACGGGCACTGGGTCTTCTCCACCGATTAATTCGTGGATCAGGACGCTTGCGTATTGTGCCTTTCTTAGCTCAAAGGTGAGGTACAACCTCTTATCGCGCAATCTATAGGAAGGACTTAAGGGAGACATGGATGCCTCTCTGTACCACCCGTTGACCCACCTCGGAAGCGGGGCGCCAAGGTCGGCTGCCACCTTCTCCGCCAGGTCGAGGCCCGGTCCCTTAACGCGGGAACCGGGAACTGGCAAGAGAAGTACTTGGTCCTTCTTCAGCCTGCCTCCTTCGCTGACCCTTACCTGCGAGTACGCCGGCAATCCGAATACGTTAAGTGGGGCGACTAAATCCCCCCTTTCCAACGCCGAAAGCGATATGCCTCTCTCTATCCTTTCTCTCAAAATGGCGTTGAACAGGTAGGACTGATAGGCCTGGATCGCTAATTCGTGGATCTTGTTTCTAAGGGGCGGTCTAAGCCGGACCAGTTCCTCTGGTTCCTCACCCCTCAGGATTGCCATGCCGAGTTCGTGAGTGTAAGGAGGATTTACTCCGAACCTCTGTGGGCCAAAGAAGTTCGGGAAGGGTTTTTGTGACAGGAAATCGTCCAGTGCTGAGAGCCTGCCGTAGCCAATCACCTCGACGTCAAAGCGATTTCCCCACAGGTAATCGTGGTCCAGCGGTTTGCTGAACGACCCCAAACGGGTGAAAGCCCATCTATTCCCAATCACCTTGGCCTTGTCGATTTGCCCCCTCAAGGAAACGTATTGAGAGGTCACTGCCAGGGCGTCCTTGAGGCCCGCGTAGCTCACCGCGCTTTTGACTACCGCGGAAAGCTGATTAACCGCAGTTAAGGTGTCAACACCCCACTTGGCCAAAACTCCCAGCGTATAGCTGCCTGCCCTCTTCTTCGGCTCCGCTATGGGCTCTGGGCAGATGTGGTGCGGTAGGATTACCTCCTTTACGGCGAATCCGAATGGACCGTTAACGCGGCCGCCCATTTCGCTCGTGCTCAAGCGCACGATGTTGAATTTTTCCCATTCCACGGTGTTCCACCAAACGCGCCTTAAAAGTGAATTGAAGTGAATTGAATGGGAGCGAAGTGATGCAGGGAGAAGAGCGTAGGGGAGAAGAGACGAAAAGTGAAGAGAAGTGGGTAAAGGATGTCCAAAGCGTACCCGATTTTTAGAGGAGTTTCAAGTGGCCAGTGAAGGGGTCGAGTTCTGAGGATGCCGCTGGACCCAAGGCGGCGCAGGTAATGGAACCGGGTGGGACCTCGGTGAGCCCCATGTCTTGTACCTCGTGGACGACCACACCCCGCCTCCTTGCTTCCTCCTCTAGCCTCCTAAGTTCATCTAGGTCCCTGACCTTGACCACGATCTTCTTTTGTCCTCCCGCTAACCAGACGGAAAAAGTGTGACTACCCTCGGCCGCTAGGGCTGCCATGACGCTCGCGTGCGCTACCTGAACGGCGATCTTGCCGCAAGACATTCCCAAGTCTTTTCTGACGGCGACGACCAGTTTGATTTCTTCCATGAGTTATGCGGTTTGCAGCATAAAAGCGGTTTGGCTTTTTTTGCGCACAAAGTTTATTTCCGTGCTGCCTCTATCCATAGGTGCAGGTTTTGGTTTATCACTCCCACACTTCTCTGATGAAATACGTCAAACAGCAGATGGTGAAGGAAGGCTACGACAAGGGCAAAATAGAAGAAGAGGTGATCGTCGGAAACAGGAGGGTAGACGTCATGTACGTGGACGAGGAAGAGCCGATAGCGGTGGAGTGCAAGACTTTCAAGCATACTGAAGAGGGCCTCGAGGAGTATGCGCAGAAGAACCCGGGGCACAGGCGCATATTGGTTATGCCGCTGTTTTCGGCTGACGAGATATGGTTCATAGGAGACAGCAAGGATAAGAAGGTCATAAAACTCGTGATTAACGAGGAGCTTTCGGCCAAACGTGCGAGCAGTACCGGAAGGAGAGAGGAGGGGGGCCTTGAGGCAGCTAACCGTTAGGTATACCGTTGACGGCAGGGAGGCGGTCGTGACCGTCAAAAGGGTCAGGCTAAGGGACAAAGAGAAGGCATTTGCCACGCTCAAAAGCCTAAAACTGCCCGTGGCCATGGTTTCAGATGGTTTTCCCGTCTCTTCTGTGATGGTTTCGGCCGCGTACACGCTCATGGATTTGGAGCGCGGTATGGCCATAGCCAAAGATGCCGCGATGCAATTTATGCTCAATTTGACCGGGACCCACCAGCTTTCGAGAGCAATTGAATTATCGTCACCTGTTGGTGATACGGCTTACTTGGTGGATATGGGGGGCAAACACGGTGACCTCGACGCGCTTTGCGAGGACCTCGACCTCTCTCTGGAAATTTCGAAACCCGAACTCGTGAAGATTTTCGCGGCCAGGGCCGAGGGGCGTAACTGGAAGTACAAGAAGCCGACGTGAAATTGCGCGTGGTCGTGGTCGGTGGTGGGCCGTGTGGTCTGCTTCTGGCTAGGCTTCTTTCCGAACGCGGCCACGAGGTATTGGAACTCGAGGAGCATGGACAACTCGGCCTGCCGAGGCACTGTACAGGGTTAGTATCAGAGGATGTTTACGCCGCCTACGGGTTGAAAACGGCCTTTTCTCCCCCCCTGAGCGAATTTACATCGGGAGAGTTGATATTAGGCGAAAGGAGGCTTAGGTTAAAGTTTCGCCCGCGCGCGTTGGCCTTAGACAGGGAAGAGTTTGAAAGGGGTCTCGGTGAGCTCGCCCGCTCCAGCGGGGTTGTTCTCAAGTTGGGTCGGCGCGTGCTGGAGGTGAGCGGGGGCGACGGCGCGTTCTTGGTAAGGGCTGTCTCGGATGCTGGGCGTGAGAGCGAGGCTTATCCCGCGGACTTCGTTGTGGACTGTTCGGGCGCTAAAAGGGGGCTACCGGGGCTACAATACGAAGTTGAGGGCCGCGGGCCCAGCGATCCACAGGTTTACTTCGAGCCAACCCCTCCAAGAGAATACTTCTACTGGGTGGTGCCCCAAGAAGAAGGCAGATATCTTGTGGGGACGGCTTCGCGGATTGGGGCCAAGATCAAGCTTGACTCGTTCATGAGTAGCGCCCAGCTTCGGAGGGAGCTGGAGGTAAAGCGGGTGATAAGGGCCTTCGGTGGGCTGGTAGTGGTTGATCCGCCGACCTCACAGTTTTCGTCTTCGTTTAGAGGGGCTTTGGCTGCTGGTGACGCCGCAAATCAGGTTAAGTTGACCACTGGAGGTGGCTTGATATTCGCTGCGATCTCGGCTAAAGCACTGGCCGAGTCCCTGGATAAAGGGCCAGAGCAGGGCGCGATCGTTTATGCCGAGTGGTTCCGGCAGCGCAAGAAGGAGATAAAACGGTACAAAGTGATGCGCGAGCTTTACGTACGCGCGCCAGAAAAGGTCCTGATGAGTGCCTTCGGGCCCAGGGTTCAAGCCTACCTTGACGCCCATCCCCTCCCTTACGACGATCACACGGCCTTTCTGAAAGAGGGGGCGCTGGCGCTGTCCCTGGGCCTTCTCATTCAATTTTTTGGCCTTTCTGGTCACCGAGGGGTTGGGTGGATTTGGATCGGGTGCGGCTTGACGAAGGGAAGGGCAACCTCGCCCTTGAGTGCGGGGAAGAGGTCGGTTATCGAATTATAAAAGGGGTTTCAAAGGGAGCTGATGACATCGCCTTTCGGAAGTGGTGTCAGGCCCATTCAGTTGAGTTAATCTGGATGCAAATCGCTTCCTGTTCTGCTAGAGTAAAACCCTAAATACGCAACCAAATCGTTCAATAGGATGTTTTTCATACCGTCGCAGGACGACCTGAAGAGGGGCGATGTATCTGACCTCTATTTCAAGATGACAGAGCAAGTACTTAGGGGTGCGGGAAGGGACCCGACCGTTACCATGGAAGTGTTTACCAAATCCCTACCCGAGCCATACAATTTCGGTGTGGTATCGGGGCTAGATGACGTGGCGGAACTTCTGAAGGGGGTTCCCGTCGACGCGTATGCCATGGAGGAGGGCTCTATTTTCTTCCCACAGGAACCGGTCCTGGTCATAAAGGGGAAATACTTGGATTTTGCCACTTATGAACCCGAAATATTAGGCTTTCTATGCGAGAGCTCGGGCGCTGCCAGTAGGGCCGCCAGGATGAGGCTAGCCGTCGGGCCGGAAAAGGCGCTTTACGCATTTGGCACCAGGAGGTCTCACCCGGCTTCCTCTCTAGCCAAAGAAAGGGCCGCTCTCGAGGGGGGCTTCAACGGGACTTCTAATGTGCTTGCCGCGAAACTCCTCGGCGTTAAGCCCGTTGGAACGATACCCCATGCGCTGGTACTCGCGTTCAGCTCTAAGGAAAAGCCTTTCAACCAGGAGGAAGCTTTTCGCGCCTACGATATGTACGCTCCCAGGGATGCCCCTCGTACCATCTTAATAGATACCTTCTTCACGCCTCGGGCAGAGGCGCTCATAGCGGCCAAAGCGCTGGGCAGTCATCTTCAAGGAATAAGGATAGATTCGGGTGACCTTGACAAGGAAGCCGATGAGGTCCGGTGGGAGCTAAAACAGTTGGGTCTCGATGTGAAGATAACGCTGAGCGGGGGTTTAAACGAGTTCAAGCTGGAGGAGCTCGCTGAACACGCTGACGCTTTCGGTGTAGGAAACGCTGTGACCGACGCGCCCACTATAGACTTCGGTATGAAGATTAGCGAGGTTGACGGTTTCCCCATATCTAAGAGTGGTCATCTGAGCGGTAGTAAGGTGGTCTACAGAGATGAGAAGGAGTGGATTGATTACGTTTTACCTGAAGGGGTACCTTTCGATAAGGGCGTCAACGTCCTCAAGCCACTCATAAAGAACGGGGAATTGGTCAGGCAAAATAGATCTGTGACCGAAATTCAACGGCAGATGATCGATACACTTTTTAAGCTGCCACAAGAATTGAGAGATCTCCATAAGCGCACTAGCCCTAGGGTTAGGTTCATCGCGGGGGATGCTGGGCGCCGTCATGCAGCGCGATCCTAACTGCGGGAAATCGCAAATGGAGAAAGAGGGGTTCCACGCAGCCCGTTACCGTTGTTTCTCCCGATTTGCTCCCGACACTCTTAAACGGCTGGGCCCGTCAATTCTCGTGGCATCTT
>JAWDNK010000040.1:0-10265 GCA_046534355.1 Candidatus Martarchaeota archaeon
TACCCCTCGTACGCGTAGAGCTTGGGCTTCACGGCTTCACGCGACTCCCTCGCGAGTTCATCGGGAGTCTTCCGCTCCGCCCCCGTCAGGGCGCACCCACCCAGGAGTGAAGGTAGGACCGCGCGGTCCCACCGATCGCGCTGGGAAGCGCCCTCCACTTTCAGTCCCCCTCCTCCCCTGCGTGTGCACGTACCCCTCCCTCTCTTTCCAAAGGAGGTCTTGGGTCTTTGCGACCACCCTACTGCCCATGCACACGCAAATCGTTCATATCCAATTATATACAAACTTACCTATTTTGAAACTGTTGAAGAAGACGAGACCTAGTCCTCGGTTCACCATATCCCGATAACCAGTAATCTCCCGGCGTTCTCAGGCTTTCCAAGTTTTCTTTTAAGCCCACAGGGCCTACGAATGTGAAGGACCTCAGCGGCGGCTACGCTCCGACGCGGCAAACCCGAGCACAGCACGCCCTCCCATGGAAGCGCCCACTAGCGCTGGGGATTTGGTACCCGGTGGTGAGCAAGAGTTGACCTGTGAAAGTACCTGGCCTACAGAAGCGCCCATCCCGCTAGTATAGCCTTCCGAACGACCAAAAACCGAAAAATTCACGGCTGTGACCCGATAACTCGCTGATTCCCCGGCGCTCGGTATACCCACCCCTTCCCACGTACTCGCAGCGAAATGGGGCTCGTGAAAACGAATACGACCTTTTCAGCTTCTGCCTTCTCCACCCAATGGACGGATTTGGCCCGACCCTCAGAAAAACCCTGCATTTCAGTAATATTAGAACGAGCCCAAGATTTTTCCCGACTAAATTACTTTCGCGGCAGCCCGACCGTTACCGCGCCCACGCAATGGGACGCTTGTTGTAGGTTTAACTGCGCACTTTCGCGGGATCGCACAAAAACCCCGTCAGCATTTCTTCCACGTGAAGAGTAGCGCCCTTATAATAGTTAAACCTAGGTCCGATTGGGGAGAGGCAACTATGGAAGACGTCCTCAAGTGCATTTTTCCCAGAAAACCGGAAGAGCTCTCCGTAGTCGCGGGGATGATACTCAACGAAGTCGCAGATCACGGCGAGATGCCGGTATCGGAGTGGAGGACTTTCCTCAAGAAACATCCCGGCGTCTCGCAGGCCAGCTACTATTCAGCCTTGCGCCAGCTCGTCGGGGTTGGCGTTCTGGGGAAGGAAAGGGGAATGTACTATCTTTCAGACAAGTTTTCCGACACGCTCAGGAGGATGGCTGCCATTTGGGACTCGAGGATGGGCAAACTAATGAGCGGGGGGCAGCGCTTCGAAGAAGCGCTCGTAGACAAAAAAGAAATCGATGGCGCGGGGAAGATACCGACCGGCCGCCACCCAGCAGATAGGACCGCCCATCCTGTCCTTAAAGCCCAAGGACCTGCGAAAAACCGCCCAGGTCAAGGAGCCCGTGCCCGGAGAAACTCACGAGCACGCTTATGGGCTGGTTTTCCGCTTTGGCCTTCCTGGCCAACTCGACCAGTATGGGTAGGGCGTGACTAGTCTCTGGAGCGGGCACTATACCCTCAAGCCGCGCGAACTCCTTGGCATAAGCAAAAGACGTTTCTTGGTCGTAGTCCCGACTCTCAACGATCCCCTCTTTCATGAGTAAGCTCAGCGATGGGGCCACACCATGATATCTCAACCCTCCGGCGAAAACTGGTGGTGGGACGAAATCGGCCCCGATCGTGTACATCTTTACCTCGGGCAGGACGTTTCCGGTGTCGGGGAAATCGTACCTATATATTCCCTTGGTCATCTTGGGGACTTCGAGGGAGCCGGCCGCTATATACCTCCTCCTCACGTGCCCCTTCCTCAATTCTTCTCCAATGAAAGGGAAAGCTAGCCCGCTGTAATTGGACCCTCCGCCAACCACGCCTATCACGGCATCAACGTCTTCTCCCATCTGCTCCAACTGCTTCTTGGCCTCCATGCCCGCTATGGTTTTGTACAATATGTCAGCGTTGACCACGCTGCCCACGTTGTACTTTCCCTTCATCATTTCCGCGTACTCCACGGCCTCGCTTATGGCTATCCCGAGGCTTCCCGGATGGGTGGGGTTCTCCTTCAGGACCCTTCTGCCGAATTCCGTCAGCTCCGTGGGGCTTGCGTGCACGTCCGCCCCGTACATCCGCATCAGCGTCCGCCTGTAGGGCTTCTGCTCGTAGCTCACCTTGACCATGAAAACGTCAGCGTGAACGCCTACCAGAGCAGATGCCAAGGAAACTGCAGACCCCCATTGACCCGCGCCCGTCTCGGTGGTAACCCTTTCGGCCCCCTCTGCCCTCGAGAAGTAGGCCTGAGCGATCGCGCTGTTTATCTTGTGGCTACCCGTGTGTGTATGAGATTCAGCCTTTAGGAATATTTTTATCGGGGCGCCTAGGTATTGCTCAAATCTTCTGGCCCTGAATATGGGCGTCGGCCTTCCAACCTGAAGGTACATATTTAGCACTTCATCCGGTATATCGTAGTACCTTTCGGTCCCCATTTCGTGTTGAAGCACCTGCTTGGGTAGCACTTCCCCCAGAACCTTCATCCTGTGACCGTCTTCGGACGGATCAACGGGTTGCGGGATTGGTTCCCTTAGATCAGCCTGTATGTTATACCATTGACGTGGTTCCTCATCCTGGCTCAGATCATACCGAATCTTCTCTATATTAGCCATAAGTAAGCGGGGCTGTCATATTTAAGGCTTTCATGTACTAATATGTACACAGATAACGCTTAAAATCCATCGGCCGTACCCCTCATGCCAGACGACTTCACAGTAACGCCCTGGGAAGTCAAAGGAAAAGTAGATTACGACAAGCTGATAGAACAATTCGGAACGCAGAAACTGACGGATGATATAAAGCAGGAAATAGCAAGGCAGGCGGGCGAACTACACGTCATGCTCAGGAGGAACGTTTTCTTTTCGCACAGGGATTTAGACCTCATCCTCAAAGAACAAGCAGAAGGCAAGGGGTTCTACGCGTATACGGGGAGGGGACCCTCGCAGGCGATGCACATAGGCCACCTCATACCCTTCCTCTTCACCAAGTGGCTTCAGGATAAGTTTGACCTTGACGTTTACATAGAAATAACCGATGATGAAAAGTTCCTGAGAAACCAAGAGGTCGACCTCGATCAAACCAGAGAATGGTCCAAAGAAAACATAGCCGACATAATAGCAGTGGGCTTCAGCCCCGATAAGACGTTCATATTTCAAGACACCGAGTACGTGAGAAACATGTACCCCTTAGCCGTTAAAGTAGCCAAGAAGATAACCTTCTCCGAGGCTAAGGCGACGTTTGGCTTAGACGCCTCTTCAAATATCGGCATAATTTTCTACCCTGCGCTTCAAATCGTCCCGACCATGTTCGAGAAAAGGCGCTGCCTAATCCCCGCCGGCATAGATCAGGATCCCTACTGGAGGCTACAGAGGGATATGGCAGAGAGCTTGGGCTACTTCAAGGCAGCTCAGATACACAGCAAGTTCTTACCGCCCTTAACCGGGCCCGAGGGAAAAATGAGCTCATCCGTACCAGAATCCGCCATTTATCTAGATGACGACCCGAAAACGGTCGAGAGGAAAATCATGAAATACGCCTTTTCCGGCGGGCAAGCCACGGTCGAATTGCAGAGGAAGTACGGCGGCAATCCGGACGTAGACGTTTCCTTTCAGTGGCTGTACTACTACTTCGAAGAAGATGACCAGAAGATAATGAGGATAGAGGAGGATTATCGTTCAGGCAACATGTTATCCGGGGAACTAAAGCAGATCCTCGTCGAAAAACTGAACGATTTCTTGGAAAAGCATAGAGCGATGAGGGAGAAGGCGATGAAGGAAATAAATATCTACAAGTATGACGGGTCTTTGGCGAGTCAAATGTGGAAAAAAGTGCACGAACGAGGACTAAGCTACTCTACCACTATTTTCTTGCGGCGGGTTTGCGGTTCGTTCCCCCCTTTGGCTATTTCCCTTTCCAGCTCTTCTTTTATGGCCATGAGCAACTCCCTCCTGGCCAACTTGACGTGGGGGTTATCCACATCCAGCATCGCAGCGACTAACAGCGGCATTATTAGGAGGTCATGCAGACCGTTCGCCAAAACAGCTAGCCTCTTTTGTAAAAGCTGATCAAGAAGATCTCCACTGCGGCCGACGCCCTCGCCGTTTGACCCACCCGACCCCTCTCCGTCTCCATCTCCGGCAGACAAGCCGATATATAAAAGGAAGTGTTTTTACGCCTTTACGCCCATCTCAGCCGCGGCCCGTTCCTCCAACGGATTCGCTTTACTTCCCTTCCGTTTCGCGATGAACCGCTTCTGCACTTCCCATCGCGAGAAAGTTATCACCAATTGCTGCTCGGCAGTGAACTTCGCGGACTTCGCTTCCTTCCCCGACAGCACTGAAGGAAGTACCATATGCCTCTCGTAAACGGTAGCGGAAGTCTTGACCAAAATCGCTAGCTCATCCCCGTTTTGAGAGAGCTCGACGTCCCCCTTTTTCGCGAAGGGTATCTGCAATTTCAACAAATACTGCCCCTCTTCTTCCCCCTTTGAGATCTCGAAAGGCTTTCCGACGTAATATACTCTCGACGGGTCCTCATCTCCATAGATCTCCCGTCCCATCATCTCCAGCTGCTGCAGCCCCACCATCTGCGAGGGGAAAAGTCTGACCTTCCTTACGGGTATTGGGTAAAAAGATGACTCAACCAAGCGGGAGTAGTCGGATTGAATTTTCTTCCAGCCATCGAAGTACTCGCCCGCCTCGCTGGGGTAAAACCTGTTCAAGATCACCATATCTACGTTGAAGCCAAAAAGGCTCATGAAAGTGAAATTCCTCTGAGTTTGCATCACAGACAACTTATCGGGGTTCGTCACCAACCTTATGGAGGAAGTCGAGGGGTCTCTCATGATCTCGCCCGCTTCCTTTAAGTTGTCGATCATCGCCTGCGCTTGCTCGTATACGGTTTCATCCGGTACCGGAAAAGGCAGCAACCCCTGCATCGGTCTGAGAAGCTTGGTCGCCGCTTTTTGAAGACGGATCAACTCCATACCAAATCTCCCCATCACCTCTGGTACTGCCAGAAAACGAAGTGCCTGCCCGGTAGGGGCGGAGTCCAAAACCATTAGGTCCCACCGCTCCTTAAACTCCTTGATCTTGAGTATCCCCAGTAGCTCTTCTATGCCTGGGAACTGGGCAAGTTCCGCCGCCAAGCTTTCATCTAGCTTCGTGGCGAAAAAGGCGCTCATGTAATCTCTTATGCTTCCCCAGTTCTTTTGTATTTCGTTCCTGGCGTCCAGTTCCATGGCGTAGAGGTTGTCGGCCACGCGCGTCGGTTCGTTGCCCACGGGCGCGTCTAACGCATCAGGCAAGGAGTGCCCACCATCCGTTGAAATGACGAGCGTTTTACGACCGGTATGGGCGGCCAACGCAGCGGTCGCCAAAGCGCTGGAGGTCTTTCCAGTTCCGCCCTTACCCATGAACATTATTATTCTCAAGACAACAATTGACGTGGGACCGCGTTTTAACCTTATTGGATGACAAATGGGGCAAAAGTCCTGTGTGGGGGAGGGGAGGGTGGAGGCGGATAGCCCGCTCCCTTACGGCCGATTTTTAGCTGGGCCGAACAATATTTGGCGATTCGGCCATGGTGAGGATGGCCGGCTCCCCCCTGGGGCGCAGGCGAGGTTGCCGGGATGAAAGCGCTTCCCCGCCGCCAGAGCCGCGGGCACTTCCCGCGTTCCCCACCCTACGGTTAGCGCGCCCGCCAACCGGTAAACAGCGCCCGCAAGGGGTAGCTAACGCTTACCGATGACGTGGTAGGTTTTGAAATCCAGCAGAAATAAATAAGTAAATTGGTTTTCGGGACGGCTTCAGCCTATGCAGCGCCCCATCATACGCAAACCCGATTCGAGGTTTAAACCTTCTAGGTCCAGCGCATACCGCGTTCAAGTTTCAAGTGAGCAACACAGATACGCCGCCAAACCGGTTACCTATGTGACGATAAAAGAGCGACAAACCTCGCCCGTTCTAGGGGCGGGGTAAAGGTTTTTAACCATAAGAAAGCGCGTCCTCTTTTAAGACGTCTTCTTCCCGTCGACTCTTAGAAGATGGGGAGCGGGAGCCGACTTTTGCTCCCGAGATACCTGAGAAGGGCGTTTAATCCACGAAGTCAAATGCGCCAACAAAAGAACAAACGTCGTGCATCTTCTACCAAACGGTTTTCGGGAGAGGGAGCTCGGGAAGTCAGCGGCTCTCGGCCAAGCCCTTCAGCGAGCTTGACCGCCAGGGGAGGCAGGGGGTTCTTCCAACGGCGCGAGGTGGACCTCGAGGGGGCGTGGAGCGCGCATCGCGAGAAGTACAAGGGCAAACTGGGTGTCAACGCACGGGCCGCCGTGCAGAAGAAGGGCGAGGCCTGCTCGTCTTTCTTTTCTTTTCTCTTATCTTATCTTCTTAGGCTAAAGAAACAAGGAAATCTACCGCCTTACGCGCAGCGCGTGGGGATGCTGGGGTAGTGGGAGGATAAAGTAACCAAAAAGAGGAAGTCGCTGCTCGTCGTGAGGCAGGACGGGTACGTCGTAGACGAGCAGGGTCATAAACCGACCCCGAAGGACTTCGGCCTCGAGGCCAAGTTCGCCGGGAGGCTGATGTGGTTGGGCAAAGGGGGTAGGTTAGAGGTATACCGCGACAAGACCAAGAACGCCTGGTACGCCTCAATCCCAGTAGAAGTAGGTGTTGAGACGAAGAAGAGGGTAACGGGTCAAAAATCGTCCACGGCGATCAGAGTTCAATACAAGTCGAATCCCCCAAAAGTTAAGAAGGTGGCTTCGGCAGACTTGGGAATTATTGTTCTGGCCAGCGTTCTCGTCAGCGACGGCACCTGGTTGCTCTACAAAGGCGTAAGGACTGAGGAGGACCACTTCTACCTGGAAGGGAGGAGGATCGCCGAGGTACGATCCTTGGCGGACAAGGCCAAGGGGATGGGGGAAAGCGAAGCGCGCGAGGCGTTGTCTAGGCAGAAGAGGAGGCTTTTCAAGAAGTTGACGAGCAAGCCGCTTCACCTCTACCGCAACATCGCTTCGCATCCCTTAGAGGAACTGCACGGACTAGGCGTGTCCGCGATTTATACGGGTTATTCGTTCAACATCGCTCAGGAGGAGGGCAACGAGCTCACCGTGAATATCTGCTCCTACCGCAAACTGATGGATGCGGTCAAGTCGAGGGCCCAGGAGCATGGCGTGAAGGCCTTCGAGGTTGTCGAGCGCGACGCGTCCGAGTACTGCGCTTATCACGGCGGGGAAGTCGAGAGGTACCCGAGAGGCGTACTCAGCTGTTCCTTGGGGTATAGGGGTATAAACTGCGCTACGACCTAAACTGTGCGCTGAACATCCTGAAGAAGACCAACGCGGCAATTTCAAGGGTGAATAAACCTCTCTCCTTCCTGGTGGACCACAACGGAGTAGCGTCCGTAAAAGGGGCGTAACCCTCGAGACCTCGGGGATCCCTCGCCTTCAGGGCGCGGAAGAGGTCAGATCGCAGGACGACTTCTGACCATAAGAAGTTCAAAGCGATCTCCGAAAAGGCGCCGTCTTCGTCGCCCGTCGGCACGAACGCATGAAAACCCATCACGAAATGAGCAATCTCGTCGGGGCGCTTCCGGTACATCCCGGTTTACTCTAAAGACTAGGGCCAAGCCTTTCTCACCGATTTCTTCTTCCCCTCCCGTCCCCTCCCCTCCCCCCCCGCACTTCAGGATGGGCGTTTGAGCCCCATTTGAAACCACGAGCTTATAGCCTTTACCGTTACGTCGGATAGCCCTGGCATTTTCGTCTCGACGAAAGGACGACAAGGCTCGCCCATCAGGACCGGGAGGAAGCCAAATAATAGCACATTGTAGGGCAAAAATCGCCGCAACCCTTGAGACGCCCCGCTCTATCTCGGGACTTAGCTTTGCAACATACGCACGAATTTCTCCTCTATCGATGGAGGGTTGAATCCCTCCATTATCAGGTTGATCTCTTCGGGCGTTAGCGTAATGCTGAACATCCCTTCATCCACCGGCCTGTTGGTCACCAAGAATGGCTTTAGTTTTTGGTACACCTTCCCGTTCAGCTCGATACCACCCAAACGGGAAGCCCTCAGTATATTCATGTCATCCGCAACCACTGTCTTTTCCTCATCCGTTATCTTAACGTCACCCAGGTAAAGCGTGTCGTCGGTCGCCAATACAAGGTCAACCACCGAATTTATGGCGGGTATCCTCTTCCCCTTCTCGCTGTAATACGATATTATCCCCTTTGACCTAAGCGTACCGAAGACCTGCCAGCGAACGTACCTCTCTATTTCCCTGGAGACCACGTTTTTATCTCCGCTCACGCCGCATATCCTCTCTTCTAAGCAATCGACCCGTCCCTCGCACTGATCGTAAGCGTCGTGAAGCTTGCGCAACGCATCCCTTATGTCTACCATGCTTCCCCTAACTACCAGCTCCTCGACCAAGTCCCTTGTGAACTGGGGGTATCCCTCGGCGTAAGACATTATGATGTCCGCCAAATCTTGCGCCCTTGGATAGCCCAATTGCCTGAAAAGGGATGCGCTGTAAAATCTGTCCTTCAGCGCCTTATCCTTTATTTCGGCCCATCTGTCAGGCGTGAATGTGGTAACTAGCATTAAACCCTTAGGTTGAGCGTTATACAAGACCTTGAGGTCCCTTTCATAGGAAGGCTCGGTCTCGTCTACCATCAGCAATACGCGAAAACCAATCTCTTGACTGAGCTGAGGTAGGAGCGAGATGAAATCAGTCAGCGACGATATGGTCAGCTTCCTGGCCAGCGCTTTCAACAACAGAGGGGCCTGCTTGGTTAGATAAAACCTGCCGCCCCTAATCGACCTGACATACCTATCAAAAGAGAAGTAAAACACCCTATCCTTCAATTCGTAGAGCATCTTGTCCTCCAAGGACCTATCCCCCTTTCTCTGAAGCGCGTATTCCATGGTGCGAAAAGACAAGTAGTCAGAGAAGTCTGAGAAGCCCATTTTCTTAGAAGCCTCGGTCACGGAATCGAGCAGACCGTGAGCTAAATCTGCATACCTAGAAGCGTCGACGTATACGGGAAAGAAAGCTTTCAGGTCCTTGCCCACGTTCATACAAAGGTGCGTCTTTCCCGTGCCGGGAGGCCCTACCAGCACCGCTGCCCCGAACTCCCCGCTGTACTCCACGCGCTTCGCCATAAGGAGAAGGTCTTCCCTAACCTTCTTCCATGCGTCACCCCCTAACTTATCTGCGTATTTTTCAGTCGCTACTGGTGTCGAGGGAAAAGGGTTCACCGCCGTACCGCTTTGTCTGAGCTCGAGCAATTCCAAGGATCACTCCCCAAACGTTCCCATCCTTGATCAAGCCTTCCACGCCGCCCGGAGACAACTTGTACCTGTTGGATATCTTCTCGAATTTGGCATAGAATTCGGGGGCCTCCATGTTCATCGCCTCCCTTATGTCTTTCAACGTGGCTATACCCGCCACGTCTTTAACCTTTTGATAAGTTGAGTCGAATTCCCTTTCGAAAGACCCCGTTGACGTAGTCAGGGCGCGCTCGATGCGCCTCTGCCCTTCGAGCAATTGCTGGAGCATCGCCAAAAGATCCGGCCCCGGCAGGGCATAACTAACCGTCCTACCCCGGCGCTTGCATATCAACATACCACTGCGAACCATCGATTCCAAGGCGCCTTCAACGCTCGCCTTTTCGTAACCCTTCTTTGCCATGGCCGAAAGTATTTCGCTCTTTGGCACGGCGCTTTCAGTCCTTACGTAAGCCTTGAGCTCATCTTCGAGCATGAATAATTGCGGCCAACTCGCCCGTAAAGGGTTGACGCTCAAACTGTTTTTCAGTCCAAGCCCCATTATTGGATGGCTAAGGGGGCAAAAGTCCTGTGTGTGGGGGGAGGGGAGGGTGGGGGCGGATAGCCCGCTCCCTTACGGTCGATTTTTAGCTGGGCATAGCAACGGTTGTTGCATTGACCATGGTGAGGATGGCCGGCTCCCCCCTGGGGCGCAGGCGAGGTTGCCGGGATGAAAGCGCTTCCCCGCCGCCAGAGCCGCGGGCACTTCCCGCGTTCCCCACCCTACGGTTAGCGCGCCGGCCAACCGGTAAACAGCGCCCGCAAGGGATAGCTCACCTCCGTCGTTTTCTCCAACGCCCGAACTAATTAAATCAAAAATTACAACGCGTTAGCTCGGAATCCTACTCTACCTTTCCAGGG
>JAWDNK010000041.1:0-9726 GCA_046534355.1 Candidatus Martarchaeota archaeon
ACCTCAAGCCCCTCTGTTGGTCGCTGAGGGCGAGACTTGGTCAAGGAGCGAGCTACCCCGTCCGCTGGGTGAGGCTTCCCGGTTCGCCGGCGCGCTTGACGTGGGGGAACGCGGGAAGCGTTCCCCACCGACGGAGGGCGCGGTCACCTCCCTCCTCCTTCCCCCCCCACAGCGGCTAACGGGCAAATCCACTGACGTCCAGGCCAGCTCAAAATCTATCGGAGGGAAGCTATCCATCTCTTTCTCCCATAAGGCTGGATTCTGGCCCTTCAACCCCGATAACGTTAAAAGCGCCAGGAAACCCCCCCTATGGCAAAGATAAAAGATCCCTCTCTGCGCGAAGAGGGCAGACTAAAAGTCGAGTGGGCAAGGACAAGGATGCCAGTGCTGATGCAGCTAAAGCAGAAATATCAATCAACGAAGCCGCTCAAAGGCATCGTGATCGGGGGAGGCTTACACGTCACGAAAGAGACGGCCGTTCTGGCCGAGGCCCTGCAGGCCGCGGGAGCGGAATTTCACCTCTGCGCTAGCAACCCGCTGAGCACCCAGGACGACGTGGCCGCCTTCCTGGTAGAGGAGGGCGTAGACGTTTACGCTTGGAAGGGAATGAGCAACGAAGAATATTATTGGGCAATCGAGCAGGTGCTGGAAAAGGAACCTTCAATTATCGTCGACGACGGTGGAGACCTGACATACGCTGCCGTACAAAACGGTAAAAAGATAATGGGTGGCTGTGAGGAAACGACCACCGGAATAGTCAGAGCAAGGGCCATGGCGGCTCAAGGAAAGCTAAAATTCCCGGTCATGGCCGTAAACGACGCCGAAACAAAGTGGGACTTTGACAACGTGTACGGCACAGGCCAGTCAGCCCTGGACGGAATCATCAGGGCGACAAACGTGCTACTCGCCGGGAAAACGGTCGTGGTATCCGGGTACGGACACGTGGGCAGAGGTATAGCTTCCAGGGCTAGGGGTATGGGCGCAGAGGTGGTAGTAACAGAAGTCTCTGCCACGAGGGCTTTGAAGGCGCGCATGGACGGCTTCAAAGTCACCAACATGTCCGAAGCCGCTAGGATCGGTGATATTTTCATAACCGCCACGGGTGATAGATCAGTTCTCCGCGTCGAGCACTTCAAAGAAATGAAGGACGGCGCAATTTTGGCGAACGCCGGTCACTTCAACGTCGAAATAGACGTGGACGGTCTGGAGAAGATAGCCACGTCTAAGAGAGAGATAAGGCCCAATAACGTCGAATACGAAGTAGCGGGGAAGAAGATTTTTCTCTTGGCAGAAGGTAGGTTGGTGAACTTGGCCGCCGCTGAAGGTCACCCCTCGGAGGTCATGGACATGAGCTTCGCCAACCAATTCTTGTCCGTTCTTTACCTTAAGGACAACGCCAAAAAACTGGGACCTGGGGTTTTCCCCGTACCTAAGGAACAAGACGAGGAAGTAGCACGCCTGAAGCTGCAAAGCATGGGGATAAAGATCGACGAACTGCTGCCGGAACAGGCCGCTTACCTCTCGGGCTACGAGCAGGGCACGTGAATAGCGCAGAAGAAAGACTTAGATTTACCGTCCTCCATGTTTGACAGCGCCAGCTCATCTCATCTGGCTGGTAGCTCTCGAGTACCAGGCCATTTTTACACGTTTACTTTGACGATGAAAAACTAATGCGCTCAATCCGACGGGGAAAAATTCAGTGGTATGTAAACCAACGCGCGTTCCAGAGAACAGCCTTCATCGCGTTGGCGGCGTAGCGATGCAAGCGTTTATAAGCTAGTTTGCACAAAAACAAAATGTTCGAAATATTTCAAAACAAGTACGCTCTAGAACTCTTGGATAAGTATAAACCGATTTGGGGTCTGCATAAGGCCATGGCACTGATGGAGTGGGACCTCGAGACCTACATGCCGAAGGCAGGTGCGGAAGAACGCGGCTTCGCAGACGCTCAACTGGAATTGTTGATCCAAAAGAAAGCGAGCGACCCCGACTTCTTGGCTTTGATCGACCGCCTTGACGGTGAGAGCGGTTTAAACGATTACGAAAAAGGTCTAGTCAGGGTACTCAGAAGGGACACGAAGTTTTACACAAAGCTCCCACCTGACTTCGTGTCTGACCTTGTCGCTACGACCAACAGGGCGAGCATTTCTTGGAGGGAGGCAAGACAGAAAAGCGACTTCTCAAAATTCAAGCCGGACCTGGAAAAAATAGTGAAGCTCATGAGGCAAGAGGCGGACTACTTGGGTTACGAGGGCCACCCTTACAACGCCCTACTGGACCTCCACGAGGAAGGCATAACGGTCGCTGATCTGGATAGCATATTTTCCAAGCTAGCGCCGGCGCTGAAGAAAACGCTTGACCACGTCATATCTGAGGGCATATACACTGCCCACTCCCCCTTGGAGGCTGAGAAGTACGACCCAGTGGAAATGAGCAAAGCGGAGTGGGATATACTGAAAAAGCTCGGCTATGATGAGAATAGGTTCAGAGTTGACCTATCCCCACATCCATTCACCACTAGTTTTGGACTAAACGACGTCAGGATAACCACCCGCAGAAAGGGATATGACTTCAAAGATACCCTCTTCTCCGTCCTCCACGAGGGAGGTCACGCGCTCTACGAGCTGCAGCTAGACAAGACACTGGCCTACACCCCGCTGGCCAGGGGTGTGTCGGGGGGCGTCCACGAATCGCAATCGCGGTTCATGGAAAACGTTGTGGGTAGGAGCAAGGAATTCGTGAAAGGTGCCTTTCCCATACTCGCAGCACACCTGCCCTTCCTCTCGAAGTATGACGAGGAGGAGGTTTACCTCTACTTCGCCCACGTAAGCCCCAACCCCATAAGGGTTGAATCGGACGAAGTCACTTATAACTTTCACATACTGCTCAGGTACGAACTCGAAAAACAACTCATGACTGGGGAGATAAGGGTCGATGACTTGCCGGAGCTCTGGAACGAGAGCATGAACAAATATCTGGGAATAAAACCGAAGAACGATGCGGAGGGTGTGCTTCAGGACATCCACTGGAGTGGCGGGCTCGGAGGCTTTCCCGCTTACACCATAGGGAATGTGATCGCTGCTCAAGCCCGTCATAGGGCACTTCAAGAAATACCCGATCTTTACGAGAAGGTCGCAAATCTCCAAGTGGAGGAAATAAAGGCTTGGCTGAGGGAGAAAATACACAAGTGGGGGGCTACCTACTCGCCCAAAGACCTGTTGCGCAAGTCCTTCGGCGAGGGACTGGAGCCCTCTTACCTGGTGGACTACTTGCAGCAGAAGTACAGTTGACAGCGTGCACCACGAGGCTAACGCGTTTTAGACAACCTTAGACGAGCTTTTTAGGGCTGCTTGAAGAGTTCTCGCAAAGCAGAGGTTCACCAAGAGGGGGTAGGAAAGACGGGAAGCCCACTGCCACTTCCGAGGCCTCCAAAAACCATTGGACGCGGAGCGATCGCTCATATAGGTCGACACAACCCTCAACCCCTTGGAATGCAACGGCACGGAGCTCGCGGTGCATGTTCACCGGAAGCGGTAACGCGGAAGTGTTGATTTAATCAGGTTATGGGGTTCCGGGTTCCGCCTAACCTAACCCCCAGAGATTGAGCGAAGGTCCCTCGCGGGGGAGCCAGGCGTTGGAGCCTCCCGACCAGATTTTTTATCCTTTCCCTATAGGGCTCCACCTTAGACGGGTCCGCATTACTCATATCCTCTAGATAGGAGACGTAGCTTTCTATTTCAACGACGGCCGTCTCGGGGGTTATGGGAGTGCTGAGCACCCTCCAGAAGCTGGGTCCCGCGCCAATTATCGCCCTGTACCTTCCATCTTCACACTTTTTTATTAATCCTTCCTGGCAGAGTTGGGCAAGCATGGGATAGAGAGAACCAGGGGAAGGCCGCCATGCCCCCTCGCTGCGCAACTCGATCCACTCCGCTACCTCGGCGCCGTTTTTCGGACCCTCGTTAAGCGCGCTCAGGATCCACCAGCGCAAGCCCTTAACCCGCCAAGCGCTTCTTCCCCCCCGTCCCCAGTGTTCGTGTTGCAACTAAGCCCCACCAGTATATCTTTTAAACGATATTTAAACCTATGCTACTCGTTTTCCCGTCAACCCCTTCGACCAATTATCGCGCGAACCTCAATGCATCGCCTTTTAGAAACGATCAATTCCGCCTCTGGCTTTCCGTCTTCCTAAGTCGGATGCGCAACCGGCCCCAACCCCCACCCTTCACTCCCAATATCCCAGCCTGGCTCGAGGGCATCCTGGATCGCAGCGGTGGCAACTCGGCGACGACTCGACGCCTCTCAAATAATGGTGGAAACTCTCTCCGGTCCGGACCGACGTAGACCGCCCTCGGCCTTATCAACCTGTGTTGCTCTTCGACGTATTCCAAGAAATGCGCGATCCAACCGGTTACCCTGGACATCGCGAACAGGCCCGTATAGGCATCGTTGGACGGCGGAAATCCGATGCCCATGTAAACAAGCCCCGAGTAATAATCGGCGTTGGGATAGATGCCCTTTTGACCCAGGGCGTATATGCCCACCTCTTCCAGCGCCTTGGCTACGTCGAACAACGCGGCCGACCCTCCAGAAAGGTCAAGGGAGGAGGCCAACGCCTTGAAAGCTTTGGCGCGGGGGTCGTAGGTCTTGTACACCCGGTGACCGAATCCCATCAACTTTTTCTTCTTGTTCAAGACGTTTTCCGCGAACCACTCATCGACTCTCGACGGATCACCTATATCCCTGAACTGCTTGATCACTTCTTCAACGGCCCCGCCGTGCATGGGCCCCTTAAGAGCGGCCAACGCAGCTACCACCCCGGAATAAAGATCTGCCAAGGTAGAGACGGCCACCAAGCCAGCCGTTGTGGATGCGGGGACCTCGTGATCCATGTAAAGGATGAGGGCTGCGTTCAAGGCGTCGACTTTTTTTTCCTCGGGTTCGACGTCGAACACCGCTCTGAGAAAGCTCCTAGAAACGCTATCGGAAGGCAAAGGAAGCCTGGACTTCTTCCCCATAACGTGCCTCAAGCTCACGCTGGTTATGGCGACCATCTGCCCTATTAGCCGCGCCGCCGAATCCGGGTCATCGTATCTCTGGCCGCCCGGAGAAAACGCCGACAGCGCAGACATACCCTGCATTTGTAGCGCGACCACGCTGGCGGACCGCGGCGCCAGTCCAATCGTGGCTACAACCTGATCGGGGATCTCATATCCTTCCTCAATGTAACCCCTGAAGCGCCTCAACTCCCCGGCGCTGGGCAACTCGCCGTGAAGGAAGAGATACATGACCTCTTCCGCCAATGCTCCCTTTCCCAATATATCTTCAACGGCATAGCCCGAATACGTCAGCTCTCCCCTATCGCCGTCCACATGCGTGAGCCTGGTCCACTCGATGTAAACGTCTTCCAACCCGCTTGACACGACTTCGGCCGCGTTTCTCTCCGCGGTCCATCCCCCCGATTCAATTCCTTTATGCATTGTCCATTCGCGAGCCTAGTTTGGAGGACAGCTTTAAAGATTTTGGCCAAATTTTGGTAAATCATTCAAGGAATCGGGATCAACACGAAACAAACTTCAAAAAGCTCAGCCGGCCGGGCCCGAGGCTCTCGCCCCGGACCGCTCCAGGATCTCCTTCAACGAGGCGCTGAGCACGCCGCCCGCACGATAGCGTTCGACCTCCGTTGGGGTATCCAGCCTGGCAACCACCTCGAACTCAAATGCGGAGCCACCGTCGCGTTCGGCTCTCACGCAAAGCGTTTTGCCCGGACTGAGTTCGCCGCCAAGCTTTATATCGTATTTTTCCTTTCCGTTCAGCCCCAGCTGCTTCCACCCCTTGCCATCCTTAAACTGCAGCGGTAGTACTCCCATGGCTATGAGGTTGGACCTGTGGATCCTTTCGAAGCTCTCCGCGATCACGGCCCTCACTCCCAGTAAAGCTGGCCCCTTTGCCGCCCAATCTCTCGAGCTACCGGCCCCGTAGCGCTTCCCAGCAATTACGATCAGCGGAGTCCCCTCCTGAGAATACTCGACGGCGGCGTCGTAAACGCTCATCAACCGGCCGTCCGGCAAGTGGAGGGTCCAGCCACCTGGGACTTCCACGAGGCCGTTTTTCAAGGCCGCGCTCGTGAAGGCCCCGCGCACCATCACTTCGTGATTTCCCCTTCTCGTTATGTAATTCCCCAACTCAGCTGAAGGCACGCCCATCCCAATGAGATATTTACCGGCGGGACTGTCGGGCGATATGGGTCCAGCCGGAGATATCATGTCGGTGTTGACGTCGTCCCCAAGCAGGAGCAACGCCCTAGCTCCCCTGATGTCGGCGAATTGATTCGACGCGTTTACGCGGCCCCCTTCGAAGAAGGGCGGGCGGCGTATGTAAGTCGAGCGAGGATCCCAGGGGTAAACCAGTGAATCCGCTGAAACCAACCCTTTCCACTCTTCGCTGCCTTGATAAACGTCCGAGTAAGTCTCCTCGAAAACCCCCGCCGTCAAGTAAGCGCGCATCACCTCACGGATTTCCCCCGTAGAAGGCCATATGTCCTTCAAGTAGATCGGCCTACCGTTTGGATCGAGGCCCAAGGGCTCGGCGGTCAGGTCCACATCGATGTTACCCGATAAGGCGTAGGCCACGACCAGAGGCGGCGAAGCCAAGAAACTGTTGCTCAACAGCGGGTGAATCCTCCCCGGATAATTCCTATTTCCGCTCAGCACGGCCACGGCCCGAATCCCCCTTTCCTTAATGGCCTTCTCCACTTCCGGAATAAGCGGGCCACTGTTCCCTATGCAGACGGTACACCCGAAACCGGTGACGTGGAACCTAAGCGCCTCAAGATAAGGCATCAAGCCCGAGGCACGGAGGTAACTCAGCACGGCGCGGCTACCAGGGGCGAAGCTGGTCTTGACCCAAGGCTTAACGTCCAGTCCCCTCTCCACCGCTTTTTTGGCCAAAAGCCCAGCGGCGATCATCAGCGCCGGGTTGGACGTATTGGTACAACTGGTCACAGCGGCCAAGGCGACGATACCGTCCCTCATCTCCCCCATCTCCGTCACTGCGAGCTCAGATCCAGAGGTGGATCCAGCCGACCCAAAACTGGGAACTACCCCTGAAATGCCGGCCTTAAGGGGGAGAACGTCGGCCGCCTTGGGCTGAGCTTGCAACGCCTTTCTCGCCTCTTGTGGCTTCAACTCACCGGTTCCCTTCAGGCCGCGAAAAACCGCTTTCACGCCAGAAAGCGGTATCAGCTGATCTGGGGCGGATGGACCAGCGAGCGAGGGAACCAAGCTAGAAAGATCGAACTCGAAAACCGACGAATAAACGGGGTCATCTGAGCCCCTTTCCCTGAACAGCCCCGTCCGCTTGAGATACGCCTCAACCAGTTCCAGGTGCTGCCCGGGCTTACCGATGAGCTTCAGGTAGTTTAAGACCGCGTCATCCACCGGGAAAAGTGCCGTCGTAGCCCCGTACTCCGGTGCCATGTTAGAAATCGTGGCGCGCTCCTCGACGCTCAGCTCCTCGACCCCTGGGCCAAAAAATTCAACGAACTTGCCAACGAGCCCGGGCCCAGCCTTCCTGAGCGCTGCGGTTAAGCCCAACGCGGCATCGGTGGTCGTGACCCCTTCGCGAAGCTCCCCCTCCAACCTAACGCCGACCACCTGAGGGATTTGCACCATATACGGATCACCGAGGAGCACCGATTCGGCTTCAATGCCTCCTACACCCCAGCCCATCACACCCGCCCCGGATATCATGGTGGTGTGGGAGTCCGTACCTATCAGGGTCTCCGGAAATGCCCTCGGCACCCCTTGCTTAATATCTTGCGAAACCACGCCGATCAAGTACTCCAAGTTGATTTGGTGAATTATCCCCTTCCCCGGTGGCACGACCCGCAGGTTCGAAAACCCGCTCTGGGCCCACTTCAGGAAGGTGTACCTCTCGCGGTTCCTGTAAAACTCCAACTCCATGTTAAGCCGAAGGGAATCGAACGTACCGAAGTAATCCACCTGCACCGAGTGATCAACCACCAAGTCGACTGGTATGACGGGATTAACTAGACCGGCATTCAGTCCCCTTTGGGCTAGCTCATCCCTCATGGAGGCCAGGTCAACCAAGACGGGCAATCCTGTGGCGTCCTGAAGTATTACCCTCGACGGGAAAAACGGCACCTCCTTTCCAACGTTGTCTTGCCAGCGCTTCACCTCATTTATTAGAGTTGACGAAGCGGATGACTGCTCAGAATTCCTCGCGATGTTTTCCAGAAAAACCCTGATCGCGTAAGGTAACTCGCCATATTCCCCCTCGTCATCAAAAGCCCTCTTAGGGTTCCAGATGGAAAACTCGGCACCGCCTACCTCGAGGGTCTCCCTCAAGCCTGCCTCGGCCATATGGGAAAAAGCCGGCCCCTTATAAGCGGTTTCGGCTGCTGGTTCCGCTTTGACCCGTTTTCGCCAATAAGCCATCCAGGTTCCTCTTTACTGCAGCGAGGAAATCCTGCGTACCAACCACGGCAGCCACGGGCTGTTCCGAAACAGCGGCCACGTCCTTAGTCACTACCCCGTCCTCCTCTATCGTTTTAATCACCGCCCTTTCCAGCGCTCCCGCAAACGCGACCAGTTCCGAATTTGCGTCGATCTCTCCCCTTTTCTTGAGAGCACGAGCCCAAGCGAACACGGTAGCCGTGGGATTGGTAGAGGTCCTGATCCCCTTCAAATACTGGTAATAGTGCTTTTGAACTGTACCGTGCGCAGCCTCAGCCTCGTAACACCCATCTGGAGAGAAAAGCTCGGACGTCATCAGCGCTATGCTCCCCGAGTACGCGGCTGAAACCATGTCCGACAGGATATCGCCTTCATAGTTCTTGCAGGCCCACACAAATCCCCCTTCGGACCTGACGGCCCTCGCCATGGCATCGTCTATCAAGTAGTAGTTGTACGTTAGGCCTCTGCGCTCGAACTCATCCTGGTATTTCTCCTCGTAAAGGCTCGCGAAGACCTCCTTGAACTTCGCGTCATAAACCTTTGATATGGTGTCCTTGGCCGAGAACCATAAGTCCATGCCGTTAGCAAGAGAATACTGGAAGCACGCCTCCGCAAAGCTCCTTATGGAGCGCTCGAGGTTATACTTCACCTCGACCACCCCAGGCCCTTTCAGATAAGGCAAGTCCATTATCATTTCCTTCCCGCCTTCCCCTTTAAAAATCAGCGACCACTTCCCGTTCCCCTCGAACTCCGCGCCTATCCCGTCGTATATATCGCCAAAGGCGTGCCTAGCCACCACTATGGGTTTCTTCCAGAAACGGACGGCCGGCCTAACGTTAGTCAACGATATGGGCGACCTGAAAATGGTACCATCCAAGACCTTCCTTATGGTTGCGTTGGGGCTAGGCCACTCCCGCCTTAGCCCGTACTCAATTACCCTCTCCGCGTTGGGGGTTATGGTGGCGCACTTCACCCCCACCTTTAACCTTTTGATGGCCTTGGCAGCATCAAATGTGACCTTGTCCTCGGTCTCGTCCCTGTGCTTTACGCTCAAATCGTAATATTCCGTCTTGAGATCAACGTATGGCAAGATCAGGCTTTCTTTCACCCATGCCCACATAACCCTGGCCATCTCATCCCCGTCGATCTCAACCAGCGGATTGACCATTTGTATTTTGTTCATCTGACCTCTTCCCCGCTCTGAAGGGCGAAGTTCCCGGAGCCTTAAGGGTTACGCCCCTTTACGGGC
>JAWDNK010000042.1:0-9687 GCA_046534355.1 Candidatus Martarchaeota archaeon
TTTCCCTCCGACGAAGAGCAAGGGCTTGGGCACGAAGTCCGTCAAGGGCCTAAGCCTCTTCCCAAGACCTCCGGCTAAAACGGCACCCTTGAGCAAAACCGTTCACGGGGGGATGAGGCGGGCGCCCTTAAGCGCTTCCCATGCGGTACGCAATTCCAATAAGTAGAAGGGAAGAAGGAAGGAAAGAGGGAGAAAGAAAAGCGTTCAAATCGCGCGGAGAGTTTAAACGGGGCAGGAGCGGACCCGAGAATGAGAGAGAAAGAGAAAAGGAAAAAAAGACAAGATATGATATGATATGATATTAGCAGAGCCGAAGGGGCGGGCGCGCTGGTGGGTGGATGTGCAGGAAGTCGAGAGAGCAAATAGGCGGCGAAGGTCAAAGCGCGGCATTCTAGCCGCAAAGGCCTCTATCCCTTCTCTGCGCCCCCAGCAGCCCTCAGCTTTTCCTTGAATTTTTCCAGCTGGTCCTTGACGGTAGCCGAGTCCCGGCCCTCTACGATCAACCTCGTGGCGCCCTCCCAATCGTTTTGAACCGCCAGCACGCGGCAACCCCCTGACCAACCCATCGCCGCCTTCCAACCGAAACCCGATACTATGTCCAAGCCCAGCGACCCCAGCGCGCCTGGCCCCGCCGTCACCCGAACTTCGTACCTGGGCAACCGCCACCCCGCCTCGCCCGAGGGCGCAAACGCCAATGCCTCCTCCGCCGAGCCTGTGGAAGCGACGAGGAGCGCCGCCCCGCCGCTGGTCTCCTTCCAACCGTGTACGGCCGGAAAAACCCAATCGCCGGCCGAACTCACCCCCACCTGGAAACTCAGGCCCAAATCCGAAGAGAGGTCGTTAGCGTTCATGCCATGCCTCACCACGCTCAACCCCCTCTTCTCGAGTTCTTCATCGAGCCCCACCGGCGCGTCCAGGGGGATGACCACGGGGCCCTTGAGCGATCCAGCCACGGCGATCAGGGCTTCCCAGGGAGTCAGGCGCTTGCCGGAAACGTAAAGGGAGGGACGCTGGCCTTCCAACACCAGTCCTTCGAGATTAGCAGTTTCGCCGGAGACCGCCACCGCGGAGGCGCCCAGCCTAGACAACACCTCGAGCACTGGCTTCGCGACCTTCTCCTCTCTCTTTCCACCTCCTTTTCCTAATTCCGTCCTAACTCCCGCTTCGGCTTGGGGTTCGCGGCCGCTCCCGGTCTTATATTCATCCCCGTCTCCGCCTTCAGCATCACTCCCCGGGCTCTCCCTCAAGAAAAGCCTGACGCTCTTCCCCTTCAAATCCAGGCCCGCCAGTTGAGATACCACGGCGTCGGCGTAGGGCTTTACGGGAAGGGCGAACTGCCCCCACTCTCCCACGCGATCCCAGCGGGGGGAGGACAGGTCGGGCGTCGGCAACTCCCGGAAGAAGGAGTAGGGCGGAGCCCTCCCGCCCATCAGGACGTCAGCGTACCCTTCCCCAACTACTACGGTCGAGGAGAACTTGAAGAGGGAGGAGGCGTAGGAGGCTAGCGAAACGGGGACGTCTTCCCTCCAAAGGAAGGGATACCCCTCGGAAAGGGAAACGGCGGCCGCGACCAGAAAAGCGTCTGGAGAGTCGCCCACCACTAAGGTGGCCTCGCCGGGGCGAGCCACCGCCGCCCCGAGAGAAAGGGGCCCGCGGACGGGCTCCCAGGACATGAGGACATCGTTGAGCCGCAGCCTGGGCTGTCCCGACGGCCTGAGCGGTGGCGACCTGCTCACCAACTGACTTGACCTTCGACTTGGCCACGTCCAAAAACGCTATCGGGAAGACCTTGTGAGCCTCCTTCTGCATGAGCTGCGCGAGCTTCCCCATCACCATCTCCTGGACGAAATCGTAAAAGTTCGCGTTGGAGGCCTCCTGCTGCCCCACCTTTATCATGGACATCCTCACGTCATGCCTCTGAGCCCTCGAGGCCGGAGTAGCGGTTATGGCCACGGCCTGCAACTGCAATGCGTAACCGTCCTTGGTGTGGACATCGAAAATGGCGCCGACTTTGCTGTAGCGCCTCCTTATCCTTCCCCCCAAGTAGTCCCTGGAGAAGTGGTGTCCTTTGAACTCCGTGTAACCGACGCCCCCCTGGACCCTCTTCACCTGGAGGGTTATGTGAACGTGGGCCTGCTCGACGTCACCGGTCAGCTCGTAAAGCGTGACCTCGACGGTACGATTCATGAGGTCCTCTGGCGACACCGCCAGGGCCTTGCCCACCTCCTTGTTCCCGAGGGCGGCCGGCGCGAATATGCTGTACCAGTGCTTCTCCTTGACCTTTACCTGAGACAACTTCGTAAGAAACAGGACTCCCTTAATAAGCAATGCGTCGACGAAAAAGCGAAACGCGGCCGATGGACGAAAGAAAGGAGGGAAACAGCGACAAACAGGGGGTAGGAAACGAACGAAAGGTATTCGCGTTAACTAAATGGTGAACGAACCGACCAAGGGACGGGCGGGGCTGGAGAAGGAACCGAAGCCGAGCGGCTTCAAGAAGTCGGAGAAGACGCCGAGGCCACTGCCCTCACCGCTTCGACGCAAAGCTCCTCCTTATCGAAAAAGTCCTCAACGGTGTAGAGGAAGGACTCGCCTCCGTCGCCCTCGAACTCGACCACCACCGAAGATCCAGATACCTCTTCCCTGACGGCCTGACCTCCTGGGACAGCTGAGTTATCGGGGTTCGTGCCGACGAAGACGGCCTTTGCGAGGGACGGCTCGTCGTACTGCAAGACCACCTTTACAAGCATGGACGAATAAGCCCCCAGCTTAAAGAGCTGTCGCAACCGCTCGCGGTCAACCGGTTTTCGGCCCATCCGTCTGTTCATCAACCCATCCCTCAGTCAATCTGCGCCTACGCTCACCCACCTACTGACCCGCTAACCTATAGCCTACCCACCTACCCACGGTCGACCCAATTATTCCTACCCGCATACCGAACTTCCAACAAACCAACCAACCCAGCCCCCAAATCCCCTTTCCTCGCCTTAACCCTCGCTCGAGCCGTCGGTAGGGGCCCAAAGGGGATAAGGCCACCTCTCCGTCTTCTCCTTGGCTTCTTTCACCATCTCCCGCGCCCTGGCGCTCCCCAAATCTGCCAGACCCGGGGCCAAGCCGACGTAATCAGAGGGGGAAATCGAGACCAGCCTCTTCCCGATCTCCCCCTTCACCGACCTTGCGAGCGAATCCAACTCCCTTAGGCCCTCCCTCACCTCTTCGTATCCCCTCTCGTCACCCTGGGCGCGCAGCGATACCTGGACGGCCTCCGATAGGACCTCGGGGTGGGCCTCCAGCTCGGCCCTCATGGCGGCCGCGTCCACCCTCATGTAGCCTATGCTCTTGATCACCCTTCCGCAGGCCACAGCCGAGTGAGCGAGCGCCTGCCCCAAAAGCCTCCTGACCGGCGAGTCCGATAGGTCCCTCTGCAAGCGCGTCTGAACCAACCTGTAAGCGAGCAGCGAAAGGAGCGAGTTGGAGGCGTCCACCTGCCCCTCGGCATCCTCCAGGTCAACGGGGTTGACCTTGTGGGGCATAGTCGAGCTGCTCACCCCTTTCCTCTCGAAGTGGACGAGACCAAGGGCGTTGTAGAGCCAAAGGTCCCTGGCCAGCTCCTGCAAGACGTAGTTCAGCAGCATGAGCTGGTGGAGGAGGTCGGACATGCCCTCGTTGGGAGCGGTCTGCTTGGTCAGGGGAGCGTAATCCAGCCCGAGGGAGTTCACGAAGTCCTTTGAGAAGGATACCCAGTCGAAGTCGGGGCGAAGGAAGTGCAGGGCGTTGTGGTTTCCGACCGCCCCTCCCAGCTTCCCGTACGGCCTAGCCGAGGAAAGGGCGAGGAGCCTCGAGGCCAGCCTCCACGCGTAAACCGCCATCTCCTTCCCGAAGGTCGTCGGTTCGGCAGGGACGCCGTGTGTCCTGGCCAGGAGGGGATCGGAGCGATGGGCCTCTGCCAGGTCGCAAAGGGAGAGGACCAAAGAAGAAAACCTGCCGATGAGATCCCTCAAGGAGTAAAGCAGGAGGCGGGAGTAGGCCAAGTTATTGACGTCGTCGCTGGTGAGGCCGATGTGGACGTAAGGGGATAGGCGGGAAAGCCCAGAGGAGTTTAGCCTCTCCCTCAGAAACAGCTCGATCGCCTTGACGTCGTGCCCCACCTCGGCCTCAATGGCCTTCACCCTCCCGTACCAATCGGGCGGGAAGGAGGCGATCACCGAGGCGGGGTCGAAATCGGAGGCCTCGAAGCCTAGAGCCCTAGTTTCTTCGAGCGCCTTCAGGTAAAGCAACTCCACAGATGCCCTCTCGAGGAAAAGGCCCCTCTCCGACAGGTAGCGGCCGACCTCGCCCGTCTCCCCCCTGTACCTCCCGTCCACAGGGGATATCTCGTCTCCCGCGCTCAACGGTCATCTCCCTCCCAGGTCCCAAGGAAACCGCCATCACCTCGCGCCCGACGTAGTCCTCTACTAGGTCGATGAGCCTCTTCAGCTGGGGGGGTAAGGCATCCCATCCTCCCCTAGCCACGGAACCCCAATCCGAATTGGGGATGGGCTCCAGGTCTTGGTAAACCGGCCTCACCTCATTCCCCCTTACGAGGGAGGTGAAGTCCTCGGTCTCGGACCCGTCCACGGAGTAGGCCACGGCCACTTTCAGCTCGCGCTCACCCGATAGGACGTCGGCCTTCGTCATGAAGAGCTTGAGCTTGCTCGGCTCGTTGATGGACGAAGCGTACTTCAGCGAGACCAGGTCGAGCCAACCAACCCTCCTAGGCCTCCCCGTGGTGGCACCGAACTCTCCCCCGCGCGACCTGATCGATTCCGCCGTTGGACCGAAGAACTCGGTTGGGAAGGGCCCGGCCCCAACCCTCGTCTGGTAGGCCTTGAAGACCCCTATCACCTCATCGAGAAGGGCGACGGGGAAGCCCGCGCCGGGGCCTACGTAAGAGGCCGTGGTGTGGGAAGAGGTGACGTAGGGGTAAGTTCCGTAGCTGACGTCCAGGAGGGCGCCCTGGGCGGCCTCGAAGAGCACCCCCTCCCCCCTCTGCGCCATCTCCGATAACTCCGCGGGGACGTTGGCCGCCACGGGAGACAAGAGGGAGGAGGCGCGGGAAGCCCAAGCCTCGTCTGGGACGGGAGCCCCTGGGAAGAGGCCGGCCAAAGGGGAGTAATCGGGGACGCGCCCCGCCACCAAGTCCGCGACCCTGGGGGCCACCCTCAGCATCCTCGAGGCGTAAGCGGGGCCTATGCCCATACCGGTGGTCCCTATGGCAGAAGCCCCCCTCAAGCGCTCCAGCTGGCCGTCGAGCCACTTCTCGAAGGGCGTGATCAGGGTGCACCTGATGTCCACCTTCACCTGGGGGGAGCCAAGAGGGCGCAGCGCCGATAGCTCCTTTTCGAGGGAGTCGGGGTCGAGCACGGCGCCCGGCCCCACGAAGAGCGGCTTTCCCCTCAGCGCCGATGAGGGGAGGGCGTGGAACACGTACCTCTTGCCCCCTACCTCAACGGTGTGACCGGCGTTGTTACCGCCGTTGTACCTGACCGTGGCGGAAAAGTGCTCCGAGAGGTAGTCGACCACCTTACCCTTGCCCTCATCACCCCACTGCAAACCGACCACAGCGGTATTAGTCACGAAAAGAGGGGGAAGCCCGATATACGGATTGCGGGTCGGAAGGAAGAGGAGGAAAAAAGATAAGATAAGATAAGATAAGATAAGAGGGAAGAAGAGAAACCAAAAGAAAAAGCAGGTAATGGAGACGGAGCAAAGAGAGGGTGCCTCGGCTCCGAGACCGGGAACGACCGATGAGGTCCAATAGTGCGGCCGGAGGCTATCCCAGAACCCCGGTCAAGCCAAATCGCACGTGACCCGTGGCCGTGATCCAACTTCAACTTAATCCAGTTTTCACGCGATTTGGCAAAATCAACGACTCCTTAACGGAAGGTTTAAATGCTCATTTTGTGCTTTTTTCTAGCAAAATGAGATACGGAATTCTAGGACTTGTCCTCATCATCGCACTATTTCTTTCTCCTACCTTCGCGGTTGCTTCGCCGGTGGCCCCGCCGTCTCTGGTCATAGCCCCGAGGAGACCTTTTGACCTATCCTCCTCTAGCGCTAGCCTCAACTGGGCGGGATATGCGCTCGCCGTCACGCCGGGAACAGTTAACTTCGTAAACGGCTCCTGGATCGTGCCGAAGATATCGCCAAGCAAGGGGACTACCTACGTCGCGCTTTGGGTGGGCATTGACGGTTATAACGACAGCACGGTGGAGCAGACGGGCATCCTAGTAGAAAGCAAAAGTGGCAACGTTTATTATTATGCGTGGTACGAGTTTTACCCCTCATCCCCCGTCTATGCCCCATCAAGTGACGTAGTAAAACCAGGCGACGATATTAGCGCAAAAGTAATCTACCTAGGCAACGACGAGTACGAAACCCAGCTGAATGACACAACGGAAGGCTGGCACTATTACTCTCCCGTCACCACCGTTTCTGGAGCTAAGGATAGCAATGCCGAGTGGATCGTGGAAAGGCCATCTACGATAAGTGGCCTTACTACGCTTGCCAACTTCGGCACGGCCTACTTCGGATACGACTACACGGGCATATCGGGCACCAACTACGCAGAAATCAACGGGAAACAATATACAATCGGCGCTGAGACGACGGGCTCAAACCCCATAGCCATAACTATGGTGAGTTCGACTGGCCAGCCTTTGGCAACTCCGTCTGGGTTGTCATCTGACGGCACCAGCTTCACTGTCTCCTACGTAACCTCCGCTAGCATTACTTCTCCTGGAGGGCACGGGCATAAGCGAACTTTAAAAGATAATTGATTTTTTAAGCCGCTTTTTAAAAGGTGCATGCATAACTTAGTATCCTAAGATTAGACCGGTGTCCGATGATGCCGTTATCACGGGTCTCCCTGCAGCCCTGCAGCCTCCACTAGTCGCACTGACCTCCTCCCCGCCCCCGAAGGGCGAGGTTTGTCGTTCGCTTTATCATAGCGATGCGTTTGGCGTCGATACTCGAGCTCCTCGATGAGCAGTTTCCGCCGCTAAGGGAAGGCTCTTCCTCCTATTTTCATCTAAAAGGAAGTCTGAGGATAGTACTAACTACTCCCTATCCTTCCCTCCCGCGCGATCCCAAAACCCTTTTTGAAAGCCCGATGGCAGCGCCTTCGCGGGTCACCGACGCCCAACCTGCTAACCAACCGACCAACCAACCAATGGACCGATGGGCGAGCTCTTCGCCTCCTCATCCCTGGGTAGCTAAGCCTCCAACTCTTCTGACCGGTCGGAGAGGTCTCCTGCTCGGCCTTCACCTCCCCTCCCAGGAAGGCCTCCACCACGTAGGCGTTGCTCTTGACGTGATCGGAGAGCTGGGGAATCGTGTACTCCCCTCCCGCGATCCCGAGGAAGGGGACTAGGACGTCGGCCATGTGACTGTCCACCGAGGCCCCAGACTTGACCTCCTCGATCAGCCGCGCAGCGGCCCCCCTCCCCACCTCCTCGGCGGGCAAGCCGCGGGCCCCGAGGGAATCCGAGCCGAGCAACACCTCCCCGATGGCGGCCACTAGGGTGATAGAGCTCCCCAATCCCTCCCGGTCGACCTCCACGGATATCTCGGCCTCCACGCCCAGCGCCTCGGCCAGTGCCCTCTTGGCGGATTCCGCCTGGCGGGATGCCACCGAGGGAGGAAGGGAGGAGCAGCGCGAGGTGCCCCTCACCCTCACTTCTTTCCCTCTAATTAGCTCGCGGATCGGGAGAGGTGACCAGCGGGAAACGGAGAAATCGACCAAACCCCCACCGGAAGGGTAGTAACCCCTTCTCAAAACTCTGAACTTGGAGCTGACGCCAAACCCGGATAGGATGGGGAGCTCGACCTCGGATACGTAATCGGCCGTCGGCGAAAGGGGGACGTCCGTCCCCCCGCGCACCCTCAGCGTAACAGGCCCTCCAGAAAAGGAGGCTATGAGCAGGGGCTGGACGATCAGTGTGGCGCTGGCGGCCGTGCCCGTGTCGACCTCCACCTCTCCGAAGGCGGGCCTGGAGGGCGAGAAGAAGAGCTCGGTGGAGCCCAGGTAATCCCCCTTTGTCTCGGCTCCCGTCAGCTTCTTCATCACGCTCACCGCTGTGAGGTGCTGCGCCTGGAGGCCGGGCTTCTTCCTCTTCGCCCTCACCTCCTTCATCACGAAGGGCCTGCCCAGGGCCGCGGAGAGGCCGAGGGCGGTGCGGAGCATCTGGCCTCCTCCCTCGCCGTAGCTGCCGTCCAGCTCGACTAATTCTGGCACGGAGAGGGGAAGGGAGCGCTTTAGAGGATTCCGTTAACCGCAAGGGAAGTCGCCTCCTGGGCGCTTTTACTGAAGCGAAGGATTCACGGCGAGCTCAGAAGGGATTATGATACTATATGGCATTCGCATACGAGCATCCTGGTAATCGATCCCTTACCAACGAGCATGTGCCCAACGAGCAAGGGAGCTCGTTGAGGCATCCGCTGAAGGGATGCCCTTCCCACTTGCGCCTCCAAACCGATTCTAGGCGCATAGGGAGTCCTCATCAAACCGCTAAACATATTAATGCAATTGTATATCACACGGCCAAGTGAGGAAAAGTGGAGAAAGAGAAACTGAATGAGTTCTACCAGGCTTTGGAGAAGCTAAAGCGGAGCAGCCCGCAACAAGTGGAAGCATTCATGGGGCTTGTCGACAAAGTAGAAAGAAAGGGAGCGCTCGACACGAAGACCAAAGAGCTAATCGCCTTGGTGGCTGGGATGGTGAAGCACTGCGAGTGGTGCATCGCTTATCACACCAAGGGCGCGATAGAGGCGGGGGCGACCGAGCAGGAGATCATCGAAGCGGCGTGGGTTGGCGCCTTAATGGATGGCGGGCCCGGTCTAGCTCACATGGTTCTCGTGCTCAAAGCCCTTGAGGAATTCCAAGCTAAGCGACGCAACCTCTTTTATTGTTTCGTTTTCAATCCATTAGAAAATCTCATATGACGCGAAGACGCAAAAATCCAAGCGGCTCAGCGGATTGGGCGACGTCCCCACTGCTCTCCTTGGTGCTGCGGTCCTCAAACCGAAGAAGCTCCCTTCCCTCGGCTTGACCTTTGTCAACGGTATACCTAAGAGGTCCCGTCGCGTGTGGCCCTTCAGCCGCGTCCGAAATAGACGCCGTTAACGCGTCCCTCCAACGGTTCTTCCCAAGCGGTAAAGGGGTAGCTCGGAGTTGAAACCTCAGGGGTCTTGAAGTTTGCACCGCGACTTCGCAACGAGTCACCAAGTCCCCCGATGTACAAGGGTCAAACGGATGAGAACCGATCGACTTCGCTCACGACGAACTCTTTACGACGCGGAAGCCCGAATTCCGGCCCTCGCGGAGCCGGCGCGAAAAGGCCACCAGCCGAAATCAAAGCCCACATACGCGAAACTCCTTCACCGATCGCGCGCTTCTCCGTTCCCCTCTGGCGTTTGCCCTCTCGGAGGTGAAGCAGGTGTCCCGGGGCTTCGCCGAGTTCGGGTTGCCGGGCGTGCCAGGCCTCGTGAGGGGCCAGCGGGCCGCGTCGGCTCTCATGGAGCCCCTGTACGTGGAGGGGGACGGGCTTCGCAGGAGAACCTCACTTCGGTGAAGACCTTCTACGATGAAGAAATAAATGGGGGAATTAATGAAGCAGCGGCATCTCTTGCGCGAAGCCGTTGTTGGCG
>JAWDNK010000043.1:0-9638 GCA_046534355.1 Candidatus Martarchaeota archaeon
TGTAGTTAAAGGCATCTACCATATGCCCCCCGCTGGCCAGACCCTCCCAATAGCCAATTCCTCCGCAACACTGGAACCCGGACGATAGATCCACCACAAGGTACCCGATCTCGTGCGCGTTGCCATCCTTCCCCAGCAGAAGCTGCCCGTTCACTATCGCACCGGCCCCTATACCCGTCGAAAAAGTTATGTAGACTAAGTTTTTTACGCTGTTCCACCTGTAGACGTACTCTCCCCACGCCGCGGCAACCCCGTCGTTGGCCACGTAATACGGCTTACCCAGTTTTTCCAGAGGATCTACCAAAGAGAATACGCTAGCGGGGGCGTTAGCAGACCCTACTACTTTTCCGGCCTTGAGGTCCAGCGGGCCGATGCTACCCACCCCAACGGCGTCAAAATCCCAGTTTTTGGCGACCTGAAGGGCAGAAGACACGGGATCTGCGGTAGTGCGAAACTTTTCCCTCTGAACGAACTCACCGCTTTCCTTCGAGAGTACTACTCTGGTCCAAGTGGCACCCACGTCAATACCCAAGATCATGGCGTCCTTACGTACCGGGCCTATAAATGTTTTCTCGCGGGGTGTATCCTTATGGGATGGCCTTCGAGACCAGAGCTGACCTCTCATCGCCCTAAACGGCGAGGCCCAACCTTCTCTTTGCCATCGTGCCCGACAACGGGAGCTAACCAGGGCAAGCATGCGCGAAAGTCAACCAACGGAGGGAAGCGATAACATCCTTTCCTTTTTCTTCCTCTTTTTCGAATCAATTCAACGTACCAACTTGAAGCCATTATGATTTCCCACCTTTCAAATCTAATTCGACCCCCTTTCAAGAAAAGTAAACCTCGAGATTCTGTGAGCTATTCTTTTTCCGCAAAAATGACTTGGCTGACGCCAATCTCAGCATAATTTAGAAATACCGGCTCGAACGACTCTACGTTAACCTTTGCCCGCTGCCCGCTCGGTGAAGTTATTGGGGATTTCCCGGAAACGCAATCCAGCAAATCTTGAGAGGGATTCGGCCGTGTTTTCGGCCGTCCCTGTCGGGCGATGCAAGCTGCTCGGTGAAGGAGGCTTTTTCTGGCGGCCTCGGACGCCCCTCCGATAACGGGCTGGCCATGACCGGGCAACAAAATGTCGAAGTCTAGGTTTAGCAGCCTCTCGACGCTTTTTTTCGCCTGCTCGTGATCCCAATCGTAAGCCTCGGGCGTTCCCTGGATCCCACCTTGCCTGTTATTCATGTTATCGCCTGAAAAGAGAGACCTTCCGTCATAGAGGGCCACGGAACCCGGCGTGTGCCCCGGCAGGCTCAACACTCTGAAACCAAACACCAAGTCCCCCTCTTTCAACAAGTGGTCAGGTTTGACGGGCTTGTAAGTGAAATCGGCCCTCGGTTGCTGTGAAGATTGGGCTCTGGGAGGCAAGGGAAGAGGGAGCTGGCCAGACACGTAGGCCGCATCCTTCTCCCCAACGTACAACTCGGCCCCAGTGGCTTCCTTTAAGTCGGCAGCGCTACCGGCGTGATCCGCGTGACAATGCGTCAATATTATGGCGCTGAGTTTTCTGTTCAAGGCCTCCAATTGGGAAAGGATCTTGGAGGCGTTCCCGGGCGTACCGGTGTCTATGACGAGGGTATCCTCCCCCCTGATCACTACGTAGGAGTTCCCACCTACCTGCTCAATCGGAATTCTGTAAACCGCAAAAACCAAGTCAGCCATAATGAATTACGGACGAGCTTCCTTAAGGTTTTCCGACCCCGGAAAACCCCAGAAATGCCCGACCCCACTCAAACGCGAAACCAAAGCCGGGTCAAACCCGGCCCGCTTACTAAGGGAATCAAAACACAAAAACTCGCGCCACTGATAAACCGGCAACTGTCCAACAGCACAAAAACCGTTTGCTAGTGGAAGGCCACGCAAACCAATCCAGGACGTTATAAGCGATACCCTAGTTAAAAAATTCGCAGGCAGTATTTCAAGATATCTTTATGTCACCAAGATTCAGCAGAGATTCAATGTAATTCCAGACTTGTCTCTCAATCTCAAATGACCACAAGGACTCCGGCACTTCGACGAAGAAGAGCAGGGGCGTTAATATGAGACCTTCGATCGCTGCCACGCCCAGGTTTTGCAGCCATTTGGCCACCCCCATGCGCACAACCACCTTGTTGGGGTCCCCGGTTATAGTTATAGTTAAGGCCCTGTCAGCGGCCAATAGAGTCCTCAGTATTCCCCCTTTCTGCGCCTGTATAACTATCCCTTGGGGGTGCTCGGCCAACTGAGTTTTATACCCTTCTTCTTTGAAATATTCCTCGAGTTTTTGCCCCAATTTTTTTATGTCTATGTTTTTACCCTCATATTCTCTGATGGCAGACTTCATAACAATAATCTTACTCGCATTAATACGGTTTTCGCTTTCACCACCTAGGCAGCACTGAGGAAGGTCGAACTCCTTCCTCCGCAGCCAGAACTTTCCTTCACCAACGATTCTGCCACAATGAGAAATAAGGCGAAGCGCGATTTATCCGCTCTTGCCCACTCTTGCTACAATTCGTTTGCTCATGATGATTGCCCTTGATAAAGACCTCCGCCTTGGTCTGAAATCGGCGTAGTTTATCCGGCGTGCGTGCGACGCTCGGTCTAGGCTAGTGCCCTTATTTAGGGCTACGGTGACCCTCTTAATTTCTGCTCAGAGTATTAGAATCACTCATGAAATCCACTAGCATACGCATCTTTAAATGCGTTCAAACACTAAACGCCAAAAATCGGCGTTGACTCCTCTTTTCTTTCGGTTCCCTGGCTTTGTTGCTACTGCTACTAACTGGCCTAGCCGAGGAGCGGCCGACAAAGATTCCAATGACTTCATTCTCACGTCATAACCTCTTAACTTCCACCACGCCGCGGCGACTAAGCCGACCCCTTGAAGGAAAGCCCCGTATATGACGAAGGCCCATTCGGGGAAACCCGACGTAGCGTAGGTCGAGGCGGTATAAGCAAGCATTGCCACGGCCCTCACCGATCCAATCATCAGTCCCCTCCTTTGGGTTTGAAAGAGAAGCGGTTCGTAAATCGTCCTGACGAACCAGGTCATAGTTATGAAGAACAGGTTGGAAAAGGTTATTAGGTAAAACAGCGGCGCATCCTTGAAACCCAGGATAACATAAGCGAAAGCTGGAAGAAAGCTCAATACCGCCCCAGAGAACGAGACCATGGCATAATTCCTAGTATCCATTTTATCTATGAACATGGGTACCAGCAAACCGGCAGCCGAAGCGCCCAAATTCGCGACGAGCATGACCAAAAACACATCAGCCCCCACAAAATAGTAATCGGCCAGCACGAAAGCCATCAATCCCCAAGTTAGGTAGTTCGCCACGCTCCAAGCCACCAGTACGGCAAACCTGCCGCGAAAACTGACCCCTTGTTTTACGCTCTCAAGGACTAGACTATTGTCTTGCTCTCCTCCGATCTTAGAAAGCTCCTGCATAGCGATCTGCTCTTTTCCCTTTACGCCCAGCCAGCGTATCGACTCCGGCATGAGTACTCTTAACACCACTGCTACGGCCAACCCCACCATGGCCATAAAAACCACGGATAGGGAATCAACCGCGTAAGACCGCGCCCCGAGGAAATACGTAACATAGGCTATGGCTGCGGCGGCAGCCGCCCCGATGTTCTCAAAGTTGGGGCTCAAAATGAGGGCTTTTTGCCTTTGTTTGACCGGAATTATTTCGGCCAACAAAGCCAAACCGATCGGCACCTCGCCTTCTACCCCTATCATGGATATGCCATAACCCAACAGGAAAACGACCATTTGCAACTCGTCCTTTGGGAGAAAAAGTAAGTCAAGGGCAATCACTAAACTGCCAATGCCGTATAGGCTCATGGTCACGAGGTACATGCTCTTCCTTCCCATGAAGGCATCGGAAAGCCAAGGCAGAGCTAGCGTCCCCAGCAAAGGGGCCGCGGCGACCACAACTATGTAGGCGACGTTACTGTATTCCGGATAGAAAGCGTAACCCAATGTGTTTATGATACCCCAGAGGAAGAAACCTACTGCCGTCGACGCGAATATTAGCCAATGCGCCTTACCCCAGCGGGCCTTATCGATGAAGGAAAGCATACTCGAGGACATCTTTACGAACAAATGTTCGGGAATTAAAAAGCTTTTTCTAATCTCACCCTTCACGGCCCCAAGGCAGGGATAGATGCCATCCGAACCGCGACCTAGGATAATGTGAGCAACAATTCGATAGCCTAGGACCACGCTCCGGCCGCGGTCGGTCAAGACGCAGACCTGTGCTTAGAATGTTTCTAAGGCCAATCGGACGCCGAAAAGTAAGACGCGCCTCTTTCGCGGTCGCATGAAATGCTTAAACCCGAGTATACGGAATTTTCTACCCCCAGGAGGTGGCTTATTACCGTTTCGACAGCTATAACGAAAGGACCGTTTCATTCTCAATAGGCCTTCACCCATGCAGCGCCAGGCCCTTCGGTTAGGGCAATCCGCGAGAAAAGACACGCCCATTCACGCATTTTCGCTTTCGATCCTCACGTATATCGAATATGGCCAAATAATTCAATCCCCTTCCGTTGCTCTTGATTGTTTTCCCCTGGGGACCACCTCGTCCGAAATGAACGGCGTTGATTTTCCCGCCGTCATTCAAAACTCCGCGAATAGCACCTTCGGACACCTACGAATTAAAAGCTATCGCCTCATTTCATCCAAGCAACGCCAACTGGGTTAAAGCGTCGAGAGGTATAGATAAAGAATCATTCTTAGCATCCTCATCCGAATCTGGTGAGGTCTTTACCTGGCTTACCATGACCGTTCGAACTGCCAAAGCGTGAACAGCTCTTGCCAGCAAGGGCTTTAAGCGGCTGTGCCCTTACCTTATGAAAGCGCTAGTATTTCCGCTGGGTTTCGGAGGGTATGAACTTGACGTAAACATAGAAAATCTGGGTTATTCCCTGGTGAAGGGCAACAAAGAGGTCCTTTCAACAGACCCCAAGGAAGGATTTGTGGCCGAGCTGATAAAGTTCGGCCAATCCACAATCTCAATGGCGATAAAGGAGGCCAGGAATCCCGATAGCCCGATTTCGCTGGTGATTTCGGTCAAGGGTAGCAGCCTCAGCGTTACCTGGAATTCGAAGACAGAAAGAGACCTCGGCGAAGAGTTCCGCACCAGAGATCGCGTCTATGGAGCTGGTTTGATATCCCCCCAGTACTTTCCCATGGAAGCTGAAATCAAGGCAGATCGGTTTCCCGCTGGGAACGTTCAGCTACCCTACCTCGCTACGTCATCCGGCGTCGGCGTGCTAATTCGCTCATATGAGCCCCTTTCCGTAGGTTTTCGCAAGGACGAAAATGGAGAGAGTCACTTCTACCTGCGCAGGAGGGGAACTACCTTCAATTACGAGGTTCTCCTAGCAACCGACATGAGGGCGTTACATAGGGAACTTGTCGCCAGAGTCGGCAAACCCAGGTCGTCACCCGCGGATGTGCTGTTCTCTCGCCCAATATACAGTACTTGGGCCGAATACAAGAAGGATGTGAATCAAGAAAAGGTCCTGTCCTACGCCGCGGACGTGGCGGCTAAGGGCTTTCCCATCGGAACCATCGAAATAGATGATAAGTGGGAAGTCAACTACGGAGATTTCGAGTTCGATAGCACAAAATTTCCCGATCCAGCGGGGATGGTCAAAGCGCTGCACAAGGCGGGATTCTCAGTGACGCTGTGGGTTTATCCGTTCGTGAACGTCGAATCGAAAAACCACTCACTTCTGGGGGAGCAACACCTCCTCGTTATGGATGAGTCTGGCAAACCTCTGAGCGTGAGGTGGTGGGACGGCGAAGGCGGATTGATTGACTTTTCTAATCCTAAATCGAGGGAGTGGTTCAAGAGAAGGCTTCTTGAACTCAGGGCCCTAGGATTCGATGGCTTCAAATTTGACGCGGGAGATGCCGGCTTCTTTAGAGAAGGTGCTCACAGCTTTAAAAACTTATTACCCTCTGAATATACAGACGCTTACATGGAGTTCATCGCCGAGGACTTTAGCGACTTCGCCGAGACGAGGGTAAGCACCTTCGCGCAGTCGCTGGGCTTGCTAACCAGATTGGGGGACAAAGACTCCAGGTGGGGACTTAACAACGGTTTACGGTCGGTTGTAACCTCGACGCTGACCTATTCGATTTTGGGCTACCCGTTCATCATGCCGGACATGGTGGGAGGTAATGAATACGGAAACGAGAAGTGCGACGCCGAGCTCTTTGAAAGATGGGTGGAGGCTTCCTCACCTATGCCTTCGCTTCAATTCTCAATACTCCCTTGGAGGTATGACCAACGGACGCTTGCAATCGCAAGGGAATACGCCTGGCTGCACGTAGACCTCTCGCCCTACCTGCTAAGGCTCGTCCAAGAGAGCATGAATGAGGGGTGGCCCATCGTCCGCCCAATATTTTTCGCGGACGCAGGGTCTGGAGAGAAAACGGAGGTTGGAGAGAGCGAAATCTTCGATGTAGGGGACGAATTCATGATCGGGGACGGGCTACTTTTTGCCCCGGTCCTGGACCAAGGAAGCACCGAAAGGGATATAATACTGCCAGGGGGTAAGTGGCTCGACCTTTGGAACGGTGATACGGTCGACGGACCAGCCGAACTCAAAAATCACGGGGCTCCCTTGCACGTGCTACCGATGTTTGTCCGCGCCGGGGCAGAGCTACCGGAGGGCTTTGTCGAGGCTCTGGTGCAGCGCACAAAAGCCATTGAAGCGGCCAGCAGTCAGCGACGCTGGCGCCGCCCAGAAGAAGCCGCGGCAAGAGGACGAGACATCGCCCCAGCCGAACACGATCAACTTTCAAAGCCCGCAAGCTGGAAACGCATTGGTTTTATGTCTCGCGGATCGATTCGTTTAAACGCCGACGCTAGCCATAATCATGGATCTCGGTGTAGCGGTAATCGGCTTAGGTGCTATGGGTTCCCAGCACGCCAAATTTTTCAAGAATGACGTCAAAGGCGCGAAGCTCGTTGCAGTTGTCGACCAAATAAAATCCGTTTCCGAGAATTTCGCAACGCAGCTAGGCGTGAAGTCTTACACCACCATCGACGATGTGGTCAGAGACCCAACAGTTGACGTGGTTTGCATTGCAACCCCGACTTACTTGCACGTACCTCAAGCGCTCTACGCCATGGAGTACGGAAAGCACGTGCTAGTGGAAAAGCCCATGTCTACCACCCTAATGGGCGCAAAACAGCTGATAAAAAGGGCAAGGCAAAAAGGGGTGAAACTGGGCGTTGACTTCATGGAAAGGTACTCAGATGGAGTGATAACCCTAAAGTCAAAAATAAAAAACGGGGAGCTGGGAGACATCTTCCTGATAGACGGCGAAATGAAGTGGTGGCGCGATCAAAGCGCGTACTACCTGAGGGATGAGGTCGCTCGCGGGTGGAGGGGGATGTGGGAAACGGAGGGTGGGGGCGCCCTGACAAACCAGGGGATTCACACCATAGATACCATGATTAATCTCGCGGGGGAAGTCGAACAGGTAGCTGGCTTCGCAATCAACGCCTCTCACCCCGCCGTCGAAGTAGAAGACACCGGGGTAGCCGCGCTGAAATTCAAAAACGGATCGTTGGGCACAGTATCGCAAACCGTGTCCACGCGTCCAGAGCACTCACAATTCCGGAAGGTCAAGGTCTACGGGACAAAGGGCCAAGCGGAACTGACTGACACGAAACTCACGCTGCTAAAAACTGAGATAGCGAGCGAAGCCAAAAGCTCAGAAGAGGTGTCAGACACGATCAAACAAAACCCCAACTTGTACGTTAGATTATTGCAGGATTTCGTGGATTCGATCGTACAAGACCGCGAGTTTCAGGTCAACGGTGAAGAAGGGATCAAAAGCTTAGAGGTCATAAAAGCCATATACCTGTCGTCTAGGACAAATCAAGTTGTTAAGCTCCCGTTGGACCCAGGAGCGGTGATATGAGTTGATGAAGCTAGCGTTCAGTAGCCTGGCCTACCCCGATTTGACTCTGGTCGATGTGGTGAAGAGGGTATCAAAGCTCGGATATGACGCGCTTGAATTGAGAGTAGCCGACGACGGCAGACATCTGCGGCCGTCCTATCCAATCCGGGAAGAGGATAGCGCGGCTCTCCGGGAGGTGGAAGTTTCCGACTTAGCCGCTTACGCCCGTTTTTCGGATAACGCGGCGGAAAACGAAAGGTCAATGAAGTTGGTCGAACCACTGGCGGACATAGCCTCCGCCCTCGGGGCCTTCGGCATTAGGGTCTACGCGGGAAATACGTCGGACTTCGATGCCCTTGCAGAAGCGCTCAACTCAGCTGGGGAATTGGCGGGCTCCCGTTCCATAAAGGTGATGGTGGAAACTCACGGACCTCTTCTGGATAAGGTATCAAATTTGGCGAAGCTCCTCCCCAAGCTACGGGGAGTTTGGATACTTTACGACCCCGCTAACGTCATCTTTGCCGGGGGGAAGCACGAAGAGGTCTTTCCCGTTATAAGGGATAAGTTGGCCCACGTTCACGTCAAGGATTACGTGCTCCGCGGCAATGACCGCTTTTTCTGCGCGCCCGGCCAAGGGGTGGTCCCGCTTGCCACCATAATGGACGACTTGAAAAAATCGGGGTACAAGGGGTACGTTTCGGTGGAGTGGGAAAAGATGTGGCATCCTGAAATACCCGACGCGGATTCGGTATTACCCGGTTACAGGGCCTACTTGAAGAGGTGGATCGGTTGAAGCTGGCCGTGATCAGCGATGAAATATCGCAGGACTTTGAACACGCGCTGAAGGTCATAAAAGAGCTTGGCGCGGAGTACGTAGAAATAAGAAGCCTTTGGGGAAAGAACGTGGTTGACCTCAGCGCTGAAGAAGTATCGCGCGTCAAATCGCTTGTTAGAAGTTACGGGTTAAAGATATCAAATGTTGACTCCCCGGCGTTCAAGTGCTACCTCGGGGACGCAGAGGCGCGCGCTGTCCACCTGGAGATACTCAAGAAAGCGATCGAGCTGAGCAAGTCGTTCGATATAGGGTTTACGCGCATATTCAGCTTTTGGTGGCAGGCGGGGAAGTATAAACTGGCCAACGTAGCTGAGGCCCTCATGCCTGCCGTTGAATTGGCCGAAGCGGAGGGATTTACCCTCGCGGTTGAGAACGAGTACGGCTGCTATGCGGCAACGGGGTCTGAGACCCGGCAACTCTTTAACTCGTTGCAGTCTAAGGTCGTGAAGTCGCTTTGGGACCCGGGCAATGCATTCTTCGCTAGGGAGAACCCCTGGCCAGATGGATACCAGTTCGTCAAGGATGACGTTATCCACGCCCATCTCAAAGACGCCCGCGTTGAGAACGACGCTTTCAAATGGATGCCCATAGGAAAGGGCGACATAAACTACGAGGGCCAAATCAAAGACCTTTTAGCAAAAGACATCGTGATATCGTTAGAGACGCATTACGTACCCCCTTCTGGCGATCGGGAACAGGGCACCAGGGAGTCGTTCGCTGGGATGCTAAATATCATAAAAAAGGTTACCGAAGGGGGGCGACGATTCAAGCCATAGGGCTATACGGACTTGCCCCACTGAACTTTACAAATGAGCCGGTGGAAAGCGTTTTCACGTG
>JAWDNK010000044.1:0-9408 GCA_046534355.1 Candidatus Martarchaeota archaeon
TTCCTGCTTCGCATTCGTTTTTCGTTTGTTTTACTTGTCCTCGGCCGGCTTGCCACTTGACGCCGATGGAAGCCCGGCAGGGACAGCGCTGGACCCGTTCTCAGCGCCCTTTCCGTTTCCGATCATAGACTCCAGCATCGCCTTGACCCGCATGGGGTCGTGTACGTGCCTCATCAGCACCACGTCGGAGGGACCCAATCCGCCTGCTACCATCACGTCGCCGTAGTTGAGTAGCCTCCCGATAACGCCTTGCGTTACCTCAACCTCCCTTATCTGCGATACGAACACCGCCTTGTTTCTCCTTGAGAAGGCCCCCAAGTCCTCTTCGACTTTGTTTGACCCGACAAAATAACGGTGAGTGCGGACGAAGTAAATGGGGCTGAGTACCTCGACTGCCGCGAAAAGGGCCGGCAAAACCAACAAAGAAATCAATAGGTACTCGCCGAAACCCTTCAGAGAAAGGATGCGGTCCCTGAACAGCAGCGTAGAGCCCATGACCAGGGCCGCTAGGAGGATCGACGCGATCATCCTAAAGGCGAAAGCCCGCAGGCTTGGCCTCAGCTTCAAGGGGGAACTCATAAGTAAAACGCGCGTTCCCTTATAACCCTGTGCAGCAGTGCTTCCTCGCGTCATTTGCCGGTCACTTTCACCCTAGGCCTTCTCAACCTCCTTGGCAGTCACTCATCGGTCCCGCCAGCGTGAAAACGCGATCAAAGCCGAGACCGACCTCGAGAAGCGACAACCGCTCCGCCGAAGAATCGGCGAACACGAGCCGACGCGCAAGTCCACCGGGCATTCATGCGCATATCGAGATCCCGAATGAGTACCTATCATAGTCACTCGAATTGAGGTTAAAGGCGTCTAGCAGTTGACCTCCTGCCCGCCCCGAAGGGCGGGGATTGTCGTTCGCTTTATCACAAAGGTTAAATACGGTTAAATCATCATCGCATGAAAGGCTACTACCTTTACCCAAACGTCCTCGGCGATCGGGTACTTTTCACTTCTGATGATGACATATACGAGGTATCGCTGAGTGGCGGCGAGGCCATAAGGCTCACGTCCGACATGGGAATAGCGGTCAAGCCGAAATTCTCTCCCGACGGGAAGCAGATAGCCTTCTTGAGGAGGCAGTTAGGGGAAGAAGCCGTATCCGAGGTTTACGTCATGCCTTCCGATGGCGGAGAGGCAAGGCGCTTGACGTATTTCGGAAGTCCCTTCACCGATTTGGTGGGCTGGTTAGGCGATAAGGTAATCGTGTCATCCGACTACCATCGTCCCTTTTCCAGGTGGCCTGAGCTATTCGAGGTCAGCCCCACCGGTGGACAGCCAATTAGGCTGCCTTACGGCAACGCGACGACCTTGGCCACTGATGGGAAGGCCGTGATCGTAGGGAGGAATACCGCAGACCTAACGTACTGGAAAAGGTACAGGGGAGGGACGTGGGGCCGCTTCTGGATAGATCGGGAGGGAAACGGGAAGTTCCAAAAATTCCTGGACGAGCTCGAGGGTAACCTCACGTCGCCCCTCTTCGCCAACGGGAGGTTTTACTTCATCTCAGACCACGAGGGGATCGGCAACGTCTACTCGGTCAACATTGATGGCGGTGACCTGAGGAGGCATACCGATTTCCGGGACTTTTACGCAAGGAACGCATCGTCGGACGGGAAGACCATCGTCGTCCAGTCCGGTGGGGACATCTACGTGGTGGGAGATACCGCTACGCCGGTCCCCATAGAGATCCCATCGGCCAGGAAGGGGAGGGCCCCCAAATTCGTGGAGGTCTTCAAGAACTTGGAGGACTTTCAACTGCACCCGAACGGCAAGACCACGGCCCTATGCGTGAGAGGCAAGAACTTCGTGCTTGGGAACTTCGAGGGGCCGGTAATACAGGCGGGCGCGAGCGAAGGGGCTAGGTACAGGTTACCGAGGTTCGCAGCGTCCGGGGATTCGATGTTCATGGTTTCGGATTCGGGAGGGGAGTACAGGGTGGAGCTGGTCAACCTGAAGGAAGGCACTTCCAGGTCTCTGGCGGAGCTGGGCGACGTCGAGGCGATGGAGCCTTCTCCGAAGGGGGACCTGGTGGCCGTCACCAACAACCGCTTCGAGCTCTGGGTCGTCAGCACATCCGATGGCTCCGCCCGCTTAATCGACAAAAGCGACTACGGGGCGATAGGCGAGGTCTCCTGGCACAAGGAAGGCGATTGGCTGGCCTACGGTTTTCCCGAGGGTTACTCCATCCAGACCATTAAACTGGCGAACGTCAGAGACGGCACAAAGGTAACGATTACAACGCCGAGTTCCTACGATTTCTCCCCGTCTTTCGACCCGGACGGTAACTACCTCTATTACCTATCCGCCAGATCGATGAACCCAAACCTGGATAGGGTGATCTTTGAGATGGGTTTTCCCAGGCCGATCAAGCCTTACTTGGTGATCCTGTCCAAGAAGCCCTCACCTTTCCTCAAGGACGTCCACCTGGAGGCTGAAGAGGGCAGAAAGGAGGGCGAGGGAGCTAACCCCGGTGAAAAAACCGATCAAACCCGGGCCAGCGCCCAAACGGCGCAGCAAGCACAAACCAAGATCGAGATCGACTTGGACGGCATAGGAGACAGGATCGAAGCCTTCCCAGTGGAAGACGGGAACTACGTCAAGCTGGTGGGCCTGAAAAAGGGCAAAGTGGCCTTGCTTTCCTTCCCCCAGGATTCAGGTCAACCAGGCAGGCCCAGCGGTGCCATCGATATATTCGACCTGGAGACGGCTAGCAAGGACAGGTTACTGAGCGGGGTGTCTTGGTTCAACACCAACGGCTCCTTGCTCTTGGTGAGGGCAGGAGACCAGTTGAGGGTAGTCGACCCAGAAAAGAAGGTGGACCAGAACGCCTCAGAGCCCGGCCCCAAGACCGGAGTGCTTGACGTCGGGAGGGTCAAGGTGTTCGTCAAACCTGAAAAGGAGTGGGAACAAATGCTGAGGGAGACTTGGCGTCTCATGCGCGATTACTACTGGAGAGAAGACATGAACGGCGTAGACTGGAACGCCGTTTACGAGAAGTACAGAGCTCTCCTGCCAAGGCTAAGCACGAGGTTCGAGCTTTCCGACGTAATAAGGGAGATGCAGGGCGAGCTCGGCACCTCGCACGCTTACGAAATAGGTGGAGAATACGACATGGACAGGGCCTACACGGTAGGCGGACTCGGAGCTGAATTCAAGTTCAACGGCGAGGGTTACGAGGTCGTTAAGCTGATCGAGGGAGATAGGGCCACGGACGGCGAGAAATCGCCCCTCAAGTCAGCCGGTATATCGCCGGGCGACGTCATCTTGGCCATAGACGGGGTGAAGCTCGACGAAACCACCTACCCTTCCACGCTACTTCTGAACAGGGGAGGCAGTCAGGTACTGCTAACCGTGAAGGCCAAAGATGGCGGGATTTCAAAGAAGGTAGTCAAGGTGCTAAGAGACGAAAGAAACCTGGTCTACCGCGACTGGGTTGAGAGCAACAGGAATTGGGTGCACCAGAGAAGCGGTGGCAGGGTGGGGTACGTTCACGTACCTGACATGGGCGCCCGCGGATTTGCAGAGTTTCACAGGCTTTACAAAGCGGAGGCGTATCGCGATGGCCTGATAATAGACTTGAGGTACAACAGCGGTGGCTTCATCTCTTCGCTCATAATAGAGAAGATAGCGCGCAAAAGGATAGCTCAGGAAAGGCCAAGAAGGGGAAAACCCGCTCCATATCCGGTTGACGCCCCGCCTGAGGCGATGGCGGCCCTCATCAACGAGGCCACCGGCTCTGACGGCGACATATTCAGCCACGCTTTCAAGATGCTCAAGCTCGGGCCTCTCATTGGCACCAGGACTTGGGGAGGCGTCATAGGGATAAACTTCCACAGGAGATTACTGGATGGGACAACGGTCACTCAGCCTCAGTTCGCCTTCTTCTTCAGCGACATAGGGCTTGGACTAGAGAACCACGGCGAAGAACCCGACTTAAGAGTAGACGTGGCTCCTCAAGACTACGCAGCCGGGTACGACCCCCAGCTCGAGCTGGCCGTCCAGGAAGTGTTAAAGAGGCTGGAGCCGGGGGCGGGGTCGGGGTCGGGGCAGGCGCGACGGGTTTAAATATCGAATAGTAGACATATTTTGATGCAGTTGCACTCTCATCACATGATGAATGATGATGTTAGGGAGAGGATAGTACCGCTGAAAGAAGTGCTTTCCTGCATGAACCTTTCTGCCAAGGACGTGGTAGTGGACGTGGGGGCCGGTAACGGCTACTATGCAAGGGCCTTCGCCAAACTGGTCAGCAAGGTTTACGCGCTTGATGCTTCCTACGGTGAAGAAGAACTAAAGCAGCTCAAGGGCCAAGCCCAGGCTGAGGGAATAAACAACTTGGAGTTCGTCGCGAGGGACGCGTGCCAAGGGTTGGGCGTTGACCATTTCACGCACGCCTTTTTCTCCAACAGTTTTCACGACATGAGGTGCAGGGAGTCCTTGATCGAGGAGATATCCCACCAGACAGCCAAAGTGACCTTCGTGGAGTTCAAGCCGTGGACACCCTTTGGACCTCCTCCCTTTAGGCGCATAAGCAAGGAAAAGCTGGTGGAGCTTTTGTCAAAATACGGTTATTCACCATCCTGCCAAAAAGATTTCAGCTATCACTACGCCGTGACCTTTATCCCAAGAGATAGAGATGCCGCCACCGGGAAGCCTTAATAAGCCAGTTATGGTCAGGTAATTGGAACGAAATGTCCGAAGACGACGAAGTTGAAAGGTTGAAAAGGGAAGCGCTCAAGCGGCTGATGTCGTCAACGAAAAAACAGGGAAATCCGACCCCTGCCCCTGCAAAGCCCGTCGACCTAACCGACGACACCTTCGATTCCTTCGTGTCTTCCCATGATTACGTGATCGTTGACTTTTGGGCACCTTGGTGCGTCCCGTGCAGGATAGTATCACCGATACTGGAGCAGCTGAGCAAGGTCTACGGAGACCGCGTGGCGTTCGCCAAGCTCAACACCGACGAGAACCCGGTCACGGCCACTAAGTTTTACATAGAGGGCATACCGACCATACTCTTCTTCAAGAACGGCCAAGTGGTAGATCAAATAGTGGGCGCCTACCCCAAGTCCTACATAGAGTCTACCATAAAGAAATACCTCTAAGGACGCGATTTTGAGAGGCTTTTTAGAAGTCGTACAATACCGCTCACTTGGCCAATTGGGTCGGCCGTAGAAAAGAACACAAACTACCTGGGTAGAAAACCGAGAACTAAAGCGACTTAAAAACATCCACAAAAACGCCGAGTCCAAAGGCCTTCAAACGTAAAGGAAGGCCTCCAGTTGAGCGCTAACGAAAAGAACCAGCGTTATTCCCACAACAACTACCAAGGCCACGACCAGCTCTTTCCTGAACCTGCGCGTGAAGAGGGCAACCAACAGGTAAAGGCTCTCCAGTACAGCCGCGGTATAGCAAACGAACTCCAGCCAGAAAATCGGCAAGACCATAAGGCTAAGGAACCTGTCCGTGCCCGTGAAAGCCACGCTGCTCTGTTGCGAATATACCACGGCCTGTGCCGACATCATATACCCAGTGTTAAAGGAAGTGTAGGCAGCCATCACCGGCCCGGCCAATGGTATATCCATCAGAAGCGCGAGGAAGTAGTTGTTCTTAAATATGGCGATGGCTATCGCCTCTTTCCCGCTCGAGTAGGGTATTGAGGCATTAAGACTGCTAACCATTGAACTGGCGGAGGAAGGAGCAACCGGTTGGCCAGCGCCTATCATGGTACTTATAACCAAGAACTCGAATATCACGAGAAACCAGAGCAATCTCTCCTTTCTGGTTAGCTCCTCTAGGGCCTCTTTGAAATGACCCTGCAAACCTTTCTTCTCGTTTTGGGTTGGTTGCGGCGCTTCGGCTTCGCCGGTATGCGGGACTGGAGTCGGCTGTGGTAACGGGGAACTCGCTTTTTCCGGGCCCTCGCCAGAAGCCGATCCTCCAACGCTTGGCTTACCTGTCGCAGAAACGGGGAAGAGTTTGTTGCCATTCACATCTCTTAACCTCGAACCGCAATAGGGGCAATACCAAAGGTCATCGGATGGCAATTCCCTTCCGCAGAACGGGCACTTGCTCATAAATCAATTTCATGCCGCGGCATTTAACCTTTTTCCCACGGATGTGGAAAAACGGACGCTCCGAGCGACGCAGCCTTTAAAATCCCAGGTAAGCCCGAGTTCATACTAAGGCTATAGGGGGAGATCACGCCAGCACCCAAACGACCGCGGCAAAAAGTACCACGGTCAACAGTGCCCAGTAAGTTTTGCTCCAAGTGAAAACCTTGTATCCGTCCAAAGGGGGTATCGGTATCATGTTAAACGCACCGAGCCAAACGTTAACCCAGAAGAGCGTGAACGCAAAGCTGGGGGCTAGACCTACAGCGAACGCCAGAAAAGATACGCCCGCTAGCGCCGCATTGGCTGCCGGCCCGGCCAGCGAGATCACGCCGTTTTCCTTCTTGACCCTGAGGTAATCCCATCCGTACGATTGGGCTATGTAAACCGCTCCCGGAGCGGCGAAAAGTATTGGACTCCTTATCAACGCCAAGAAGAGGGCAAGCAACACGCCCCAAGTCCAAAGCCTGAACTCCGCCCATCTCCCGTAATGCCTAGCCGCGAACTTGTGCGACAACTCGTGAACCAAAAAAGCCAAGCCCCAGGTGAGCAGCGATAGAGCAACGGCAGCGGCCGAAAAGCTGTTCGAGAAGGCCAGTCCCAGCACAAGCCACGCTATCACTATGTTGATTATTTCCTGGACCGAAAACGGTCCCACGTTACCCCAATCAGCTCCCCAGCGCGGGCCGCGACCCCAACTCATTTGGTGATTAAATTATCGCACATTTAACCCTTCCTGATCTACCGAGTCAGGAACCTCGCCAACAAAAAATCTAAGCGCGTTTTCACCTTAAGCAGAGAGCAATAACTCGTACTGAAATCGGGCACCCTCATCGCTTTGTAAATCAAAACGGTTTCCAACCACATCCGCCTTCCGTTCTCCTCGTTCACGCGCACATGAGTACGCTAGCTCGCTTGCTCGCACGCACGCAATACTCGCCGCCCCCCGCTCCTCCCTCCGCTCCTTCCCCCGCAATAAGGCCCGCGAATTTCGAGCGACTGACCCCCTCCCCGCCCCGAAGGGCGAGGCTCGTCGTCTTGTTTCCAGCAGTCCAAAGCAGACTCAACATCCCCGCGTGAAGCACTAGGCGCACCTACGACCCCAAAGGGTAAATGAGTTGGCCGCGATATCGGTTTTCCCCTTGCGTCGGATGAAGCTAGTCGCTAAATGCATAACTTTGGGGTCGATCAGTTATCCTTCCATGAATCAGATCGAGATCCAGCAAGGAGGGCTCTTCGACGCAAAGACCTTTGTATCAATACCCATTTCGGGGCCATTCCGACAGCAACACCAAGTGCTAGACCAAGTGATTTCGCGAGGCCGACGCACCAGTTCGTGTCGCAACGCAGAGCGTTAGTGCGTTGGCCCAGTCACCTTATCCTACCCTCTCCCTAATCTCCTTTCAACCCGTAAAGCTCCTCCCTAGACCTTTATCAATAGCCCGTCTGACGCGACCATCGCCGGAACGCCAGCGGCCTCGGCCTGTTCTTCGAGCTTTTGCTCCTGGCCAGAAAGCCTTGGTGCTACGTGAGAAAGCACCAGGAAACCAACTCCGGCTTCCTTGGCAGCTTTACCAGCCTCGCCCGCCGTGCTGTGGCCAGTCGACCTGGCCATGCTCTCTTCTCCCACCAGAAACGTGGCCTCATGAACCAGCAAGTCACTGCTCGTGGCCAGCGAGGTTATCGATGGCGCGGGAGAGGTATCTCCTGAGAAAGTTACCGTCTCGTCTCCAGGCCCCTTCACTCTGTACGCCAAGTCCTCTACTGGGTGAACTCCGGCCGCCGTCCTAACCGAATAGGCCGCAAGATCGAAAGACTCTCCTGGGATAACCTCGCGGACTTTCACCTCAAAGTTGACGAAGTTGCTCGGCATGAGCGTAGGCCTGTTTTCGGCCGCAAAAAGATAACCGGCGACCCGAGATAATCCCCGGGGTCCATAAACTTCCAGCGGCTTCTTACGCCCATCCGATGCCATGGCCCAAATCAGCGATGGGAAATCGAATAAGTGATCTCCGTGCAGGTGAGTTATTAGGACGCGATCGATCTCCTCAGTGCTCCCGTAGAACCTGCGAAGGTTTAGCACCGAACCCGGCCCCACGTCAACCAGGATCGCCCCATCTAAGAGGAAGGAGGAGCAGGCCCGATACTTCGAAGGCGCCGTTCCACCAGAGCCGAGAACCAGTAGTTTCATGAGTTAACCGAACACTGGACATTTAAAACCTCCGCTCCAACGCTCTCGCCCGTGCGTCCGAAACGCTCACAATTAAGACCAAGAGGATGCCCGCCAACGACCTACGGTTCAATAAGGTGCGGTTAAGTTTTCCAATTTTACCCTTTTCACTCCTCCAAAGCCATCATTAATTATTCAGGCAAACCGAAGTAAAACGGACAATAAGATAAGAAAGATAAGATAAGATTAGATAAAACAATATGAGAAAAATAAGGTGTAGTAACCGTAGGTCCAACACCGCAAGTCCGCAGACCGGCCTATAGCGAGATCGCTCACGCGTTTCAAAGTCTCCAACCTCAGCTCTTCCCTTTTCCCCTTCCCCGCCAATCCGCATTCCCTTCCCCCTAACCCGTCCATCCATAAGCCCCCGGAAAATCCCGGTTAACATTAGAAACCCATGGAATCCTTTCCACCGCCCTTAATGTTAAACAATGCATTTCTTTCGCCGATGCGTATTTATACTTCGATGTGCATTCATATCGAAATGGAAGAAAAATCGACGGAAGCGTTGAGCTTCGTCAAACAAAACCCGGGCTGCAAGGTGAGCGACGTCCAAAAGTATCTCGGGGTGTCCAGGCCTGTGGTGGCCACCATAGTAAAGTCGCTCGAGGAGCTGGGTTTCGTGGAGAAGAAACAGGGGAAGGGAAGGGCAACCGCGCTTTTCGTCACGCAGAAGGGAGAAGAATTCCTGAAACCTAAGGAAGGGGCCGTCTCGGCTGGGACCGTAACGGGAGTCGAGGCCCCAAGTGCCATCCCAGTGCAACCGGCAGCTTCCCCGGTCGTAGCTCGGGCTGCCCCTCAAGCTCAGGTCACGGAGGCGGTGCCCTCTGACGTCAAGCCCGCCCAGAAAGACCCAGCGGGCCCGGAGGCTATCCCGTATGCCACCTCGCAGCCAGAAGAGGCGCCCTCCGTCGCGCTCACCAGCCCAACCGCCGCGGCTGACCCAGTACCAACGACGGGGACATTTCAGGCCCAGCAGGCCAGCGCCCAACAGCAGCCAACAACCCAGAAAAA
>JAWDNK010000045.1:0-9315 GCA_046534355.1 Candidatus Martarchaeota archaeon
TAGTGCGTATCGCCCTGATGGGGTCGTAGTCGTCATGCCAGTTCTTCTGAGCTATGACGTATTCGTCCCCTTTACCTTTGCCCGTCAACGACTGCAGAAAGCTCTTGCCCTGCAAATCCTGAGGGATGGGCAAGGACAGGTAGTCCAGCAAGGTCGGCAGAAGGTCGACAGAGCTCAGAAGGTCCTCGTTAACCCCTTCCTTCACGCGGTCGCCCTTTATGAGCAATGCGGTCTCTAGCCCCGCATCGTAAAGGGTGGACTTAGCACGCGGGAACGGGATGCCGTGATCTACCGTGACCACCAGGAGGTATTCCCTCTCGAACTCCTCGAGAGCCTTGACCAGCTCCCCCAAGTAATGGTCGAAGTAATTAACGGAAGACCAAAGCCCAGCCAAATCGTACCTCACCATGTCCACGTCTGGCAGGTAAGGGGGGACCTGAACGGAGTCGTGCGGCGTCTTTTTCCAAAATGGGTTGACCTCGTAATAGGCGTCGTAAAAGGGCCTATGGGTTTCGAAGGTGCCGATGGATGCGTAGACGGGGCTGTCGCGGCTCTTCTTTTTTACGAAGTCGGCCACGGCCGGAAGCACGTCCTGCGCGTGGTCTCCAGGAAAGGGAACCACGTGGTCGTAAAATTCCTGAGGGGTCTTCGTTTCGTGCTGGAAACCGAAGAGGTAGGTCTCGTAACCCGCGGAGTGCAAGTGCCTGGCCCAATTCTTCTCGCCGGGATTCAGCGTCCAGATCAAGTGGGGATTGACCAATCCCATTACCCCGTTGGCATGGGGATACTTGCCCGTCTGAAGTACCGCCCTGTTGATGGAACAAAATGGGCCAACCGCAAAATAATTCTTGAAAATTAAAGAGTCCTTCGCCAAATCGTCAAAGTTGGGCGTCTCGGTCCCGCGGCCGTAGGCCCCAAAGTACCGTCCCGTGTCGTGAGTCACCACGAGAAATACGTCTGGCTTCACGCTGAATCACACGGTACCGTGACCGCCGAATAAAAACTTCCCGCTAAAGCAAAACCGACCCGCGTTGACCAGAAGCGATCCGCGTTTAACTCACCCGGAAGGGCAGTACTTCTGATCCGCCCAACAAGGGAAAAACGGTCCGCTAAGCCCCTCGTCGGAAGCCGAAGCACGCTTCACCACGCGACGAATACCCTAACGGCCCCGGAGGCGTGGGTCAGGTGCAACTCGACGTTGCCCTCTTGGGGTGAGATGACCGAACCCCCGCTCGTTGGCTCAAAGGAAAACTTGGCCGTCGGGGGCAACCCCTTGATGCTGACCACCGTGCTCCTCCAATCCCTGTTGTTGGCGTGCAAGAACAGACCGTCGGCGATCCTCTTGACTAGGAAGTACGAGTGCTCGTCTAACTTGCCCGAGAATTCCAGACCGCTCATTTTGAAAGAGAACTCCTGAGGCAAGTCCATGTTCTCAAGCGAGTTCATCGCCATTACCTCGTCACCAACGAATACGACGTAGCCGTTTCCCTCCTGAATCGGTGGGTAAAAAACGTCGAAGAAGATTTTTGCCTCGGTTTCCCCGGTGAATTGATTGGGGCACAAAACCCTCTCGAACTCGTTCATGAACTCCATTCTCGTGTACTTCGGCAAAACGGGTATCCAGTAATACCTGCCAGTATCAGGTATCATCTCGTGCTCATGCTCTATTCCGTAAGTGGCCTTGTATATGGTCCCTGTACCGTGCCCTCTCTCCCGGTGCCTCCCGAAGAAAACGTTGTCCGCCGCGTAACCCCTGTAATAGTCGACGTCGCTGGCCTCGCTTTCCTCACCGCTCTCGAAGTCAGCCACGTACGCCACTTTGATTTTGCTCATTACTTCCTCTTTAGAGGGGATCAAGCGCTGCTTCACGATGTCCTCCAGCAACGGAAACACAACCCTGAGGGCCGCCGACGCGTACCTCAGATCCCTCGTGAATAGGGAATCCTCCATGGGCTCGAAGTTGTAAACGGTTGCGCCTGAATTCAACCCCAGGAGCATCATCTGCCCCCACATGGTCTCCGGAAACTTCGACCTATCACCCTTGCGATATCCCCTGTTGTGATTTTCTCTAGGCGTGTTCAGGTCAGTAAACCCGCATTCCGACCAATACCAAGACTGAGGCTCAACCCCCCAATTGGAGACCCAACCAGCTAGCCAAAGGCCTAAGACGCTGTCGTGACAGAGGTAGGCGTTACGGGATATGTTCATTTCCCATTGAGGCAAGACGTACTCTCCGTAGCGCTTTATATCGTCGCTGAGCCATTTTTCTAGGCCAACTTCTACCCATATATTGCAGCCGTCGTTTCCCTCCCTCCACGAAAGATAGCGGCCGGCATCTGCCACCACCTTGAGCAAATCGCTTACGTACAATTTCTCCTCGGTGGAGAAACCGAAGTTGTTGAGCTCGCATATCTGTATACCCCTTATGCTCGGGTGCTTATCGAGGACCTCGGCCACCTTGTCAGAGTCGACTCCCGGGCCCGTGCGCCCGTTCTTCCAGGCGGGGTGCCAAGGCGGCACCCAAGTCCTGACCTGCCACACCAGCGGAAAGTCGTGCTCGTCGGCGTAAGCGCCCCACTCGTCTGCAGTCTTCGGATCGTAGTTCTCGAATGGAAAGGCCGAGTATTCCCGCAATTGCTCAGGGATCATGCCCCAGAGCCGATGTGCTAGCTCAGGCGAATCTTGCGGTCCAGCCCCGCCCAATATGAAGAGGGGATGTGCGGGGGAGATAGCGGTGGTTAGGGATTTGACCGTTTTGCACCAACTCTCGTTTAGGCGCGTCTATCTTATTCCTGAACTCCTCATACGTGGACCGTTCGGTCACCGCGACGTTTTGAACCCACTTCTTGGCGGGAACCCCCATATCGGTCACCTTTTTGAGGGGATCCAACCTTCCCTTGAGTTGGGCGTCCTCCCATCTCCTGAGTTCCAACTCGAGGGAGTCGAGGAGATCTGGCCGAGAGTCCGCCAGGTTCACCTTTTCGTCGGGATCAGAGGTCAGGTCGTACAATTCTACCGGAGGCGTAGGCCAAAACGTCGGGTCATACGTCAATATGACCTTGTAACGGTGATCCAGCTCCTTTATCATCGTCCTCTTTGCCGTCCAGACGGCCTGATTGGAGTAAGCCGCGTCCCTGGGTTTGGAACGGCCGTAGGCGACCTCCCTGAGGTCGATGCCCTCCATACCCTTAACGCTGAGCCCCGCCGCTCCCAAAATGGTAGTCGTGATGTCTAAGTTCTGAACCAGACCCTTCACCCTCTTCTTGGGAAAGTGCCCAGGCCACCTTATGATTAGCGGGACGTGGATGGTGGTTTGATAGACGTCTGCGTGATCGAAGTAAAACCCGTGTTCTCCGAGGCTCTCGCCGTGATCGGCGGTCAACACAACCATGGTCTCGTCAGTTATCCCCAAGGAATCCAGCTCTTCCATCAGCTCCTTGAAGGCATCATCAACGTGTCTTATCTCGGCGTCGTATTGAGCCACGATGTAATTGACGTCGGTTAAGTCGCCCGCGAGCTCCTTGAGCCACACGAGGTTGTACTGAAGGTGAAACTGCCAAAGCGGCGATTTCTTCAGCTGATCCAAGCTATGGTTATTCGGATCGTTGTAAACGCCGTCATAGAAAAGCGACCTGTACTTTTCGGGCGGCAGGTAAGGGGCGTGCGGATCCCAATAATGAACGAAAAGGAAAAAGTCGTCGGAATAATGAGTCCTCAGCCAGCTCAGGGCGAAGGAGTTTATTTCCTCCGCTTGAACCAGTTGTAACCTGGAAGGGTTCCCAGCCACTGGGTTCATGTAATAGTGAAAACCCCTAGAGAAGTATTTTTTCATCCCGTACAACGTGGAAACCGCGGCCGTCGTCATGGAGGAGGCCAACCTTTCCTGCAGCAACGGTACAGAGTCATCGATGTTTTCAAGCGGGCTGTGGGTTACTACGCCATTATTTATGCCCCTGACCCCGGTCATCAGAGAAGTAAACGAGGGTTGAGTTGGGACATCGGTCGGTATAGCGTCTTCAAATAGGGTTCCCTCGGCGGCGAAACGGTCCATGAACGGGCTGGTATTCTTGTGGTATCCGTAGCAACCCAAGTGATCCGCCCTCAGTGTATCCATTACAACGAGTATTATCTTCATGGGCAAGTATTCGCAAATCGGATTTAAGTTTTGTTGGGGATTCGAGAAAGAGACTATGGCTCGACCGAAAATCCTTCACAATGACTTTCTTCAAAAGATCTTCACAGCAACCCCAAACCAACTGAACTCCTCCCCGCCTTGGAGGGAGAGGTTTGTCGTTAATTTATCACGTTCGATAGCATCACGAAATTAGGTAGTGATGGGAAAAAGAGCCACCCGAAATAAAAGTAAATGCTACAAGGAGCTTCTCGGTGCATTGCACATAGAGCGCCGCAGGAGAAAGGAGCCAGAGCTTTCGGACCAAAACCTTCGCAGAGATCTCAAGTACGCGAGTGCCTCGGCCAGTTCTCTCTTTGGTTCGCCTGCCAGCGAGCATTCCAGAGCGCCGTAGTGATCGTACCCCATCTCTCTTAATACTTTGAACGCGGGCTTGAAATCGGTGTGGCCCGCCCCCGGCCTCACACGATTGCTGTCGGCCAAGTGAACGTGAAGGAGCCTCGGGAAAGCGCTCTTAATAGCGCTTGCCATGTCGGCCTCCTCAATATTCATGTGGAAAAAGTCGGCCATCACCGCCACTCCCTCACCCGCTTCCAGCGCAATCCGATAAGCATCCTCCAGCCTCTTAAGGAAATGCGTCTCGTAGCGGTTGAGTGGCTCGAGGAGTACGGAGACGCCCAAATCTAGGGCGGACTTCGACAGCTCCTTGAGCTCGACTATCAAAAGCTCCCTCTCCAATTCAAAAGCCGAAGAATACGGGGAAAGATCGGGAATTTTGCTTGCCCCGAAGGTAGGTACCACTATTACGCCGACCGCTCCGAGTTCCGAGGCCCACTTCAACCTATCTTTTATGTCCGCAACGGCGGTATCCCTTTCCGCTCTGGAGGCGGATAGCAAATCTCCCCTGTACCCAGAACAAATGGTCGATACCTTCACCCGGTGGGAGCCCAAGAGCTCCTTGTACGCGTTTAACTGCTGTCCTAATTCCTGCGTCCCCCACAGCTCGATTCCTTCATACCCCAGTTCTTCCAGGATTGAGAGCTTTTCAGCCATTCCCCTCCCCGGTACTAAATTTTCCTGAACGGAGAACTTCATACGATGCTGCGGCATCCGCTTAAAAGTCTAGCACGCCCAAAAAAAGCCGGAATCCTTCGCTAGTGATCAAGACCGCCTTAATGTGGCCCCGGGATGAAGACAAGCCACCAAATCAGCCCAAAAAAGCCAAAATTCCGACGAACCCAACGGCACCAAGTCAACAGCTTCGTCTCCCCTCCCCCTCCGCTCTACCCTTAGGACGCCCGACCTCAGCTGGGCCCTTTGCGTCAGCGCCGAGCGGCAAAGGTACCCTACGAAAAAGCCGAGTGGGATCGAGGCCAACGCGCTGCCCAGGCAGAAGGGATAACTCTTTAAGTGAAAGGGAACTTCGCTCATGAAAAGACTGTGCGGTTTCAACTTGGGGAACTGGTACTCTCAAGCCGAGTTCACCCCCGAAAGGGTTTCGTTCTATACGGAAAGAGACTTGAAGTTCATAAGCGACTTGGGGTTTAATTTTGTAAGGCTGCCAGTGGACTACTCCTTCATAGAGGTCGAACCTTATAAATACGATGAGGCCCGCCTTTGCCTTGTAGATAGGGCACTCAATTGGGCAAGCAAGTACGGCCTTCACGTTCTGCTCGACCTACATTCCGCGCCGGGTTACGCCATAGGGAGGCCAGACCACTCTCTTTGGAGCGATTTGGAAAAACAGAAAAGGACGAAGGAGATTTGGAGGTACCTAACCAGGAGGTACAAGGATTACGGAGAGGAGCTAGCCTTCGATTTGCTCAACGAGCCGGGCGGGGTAACCGACGAGCAACTCTCCAAGTTTTACGATGACTTAATCACGACGATAAGAGCCGAAGACGAAGATCGCACCGTATACGTAGAGGGAAATGAAAAGAACAGGGTTTACGCTAGCTCACCGGTTAGCGTTGGGGATCTGCACGCGGTCCATTCTTTCCACCATTATGAACCGCTTTGGGTGACGCACCTGGGAGCTCCTTGGGCAGGCCTCGCCTACCAACTCGGGACCAGGGGAATAAGGCCGGACTACCCTGGAAAGGTTGATCTCCAACAGTTCTCGAAGGAGTTTCCCGGAGATTGGTTCTTGAAGTATGACGGCGTGTACGCCGATAAAAAGTGGATCGAGTCCGTGCTGAAGCCCTACTTGGATCTGGCAGACCTGGGAAAAATAACTCACTGCAGCGAATTTGGCGTGTACTCGAAGATGGCCAAAAGGACGACAGCCATGAATTGGTACAGGGATTCGCTAACCATATTGAAAGAACACGACATTGGCTGGGCCCTCTGGCACCTGAGGGGCGCTTTCGGGATACTTTCCACTGGAAGGGACGAGTGGACGACCGATAGGACCCCCTGGGGAGAACCGCTCGACTCGGAGCTCCTCAATCTGCTGTTAGAATACTCGTGACCGCGCCAAAATCCGACCGCGCATTGGACCGGCTCGACGACGGGGATGAGCGCGACCGACCGAAATTGAATCTGCCTACCGTAGAAAGCCTAAAACCTCGTTTTTTGAGCTTTCAATCTTCATTAACGATTCGCTGCCTGCGAAAATGGCTTTCATTCGGTTTAACTTTATGGGAGTTAAGGGGGCGAAAGTCCCCCTCCGTAAGGTGGGAGATGGATAGCCCCTTACAGAAGCGTTTTTATATAAGAAATTTTATACTATTGATGCCCAAATGGGGCTTTCCCCATGGAACGTAGGGGAGACGCCCGGGGATGAGAACGCCTCTGCGATGCGGGATGGAATACCCGCGGTATTCCAGGCGCAAGCGTATCGATGAACCGGGAAGCCCCGTCCTTAAGGGCGGGGTAGTTCACCGCTTTAATAACCCTAGCTTTTTTACGCCGTTCGGCGCTCCTGACCGGCCACAAGCGATGGACCAAAGCCGTTGAGAAATAACAACTACGACTCGTTTCGTTAAAGCCCGGAGTATAGCGAGCCATATCGCCGGCATTAGCAAGAATAACGGAATCGCGCTTCCAAGAGCCATATCGGTCCGAAGTATAGGGCCAGCCACGCTTTCTCCTGGCAAGGAAAACGGCGAGCGCGATGACGGCCACTACGGCGACCACGACCAGCCACAGAAGCGGTCTGGTCAAAAGGAGCAAGCCCAGGAAGCCACCGGAAGGCGCGGTCGGCAACCAGCCCGTCGAATTGCCGTCTACGTCGACTTTCCAACTCATGGGCTTCGTCGAGTTGAACGCGAACATGAAAACCGTGCTGCTATGAACCCATCCCTCTAAAGACGGACCCGAACCGCTTATCGCGATCCGGCCAGAGCTGTAACTCAAGTTATACGGATGCGTTCTGTTCAGCGCCAACCAAAAAGATGCGGGAGCCTTGGTGAAGTTGAGAACAAAATATTCCGTCGTGTTTGTGATCGCCCTTTGCGTATCGTAAAGGGGACCAACGTCGCGATATGAAAGCACGTTGGGCATCTGAGTTACCTCACCAATCGAGGCGTAATTCATGGCCAAACCGTCCCCGCTGTAACACACGGCAGAGACTATGATGGGTGAAGTAAGCGCAAAATCCCTTCCGCGGACCTGCCCCGTCACAAAAACGGGATAAATGAAGACCGCGGAAGGACTGTCGCCCGGCAAGCTCACGTAGCCGTGGATCTCTTCGCCGCTGACGACAAAAGAGGCGTTGTCACTGCTCAAACTCAGACTAACAGGAGATGAAAAGATCAAGGACACGCGCAAACCCGACCCAGGAGCCCCGATGTAATACGAAGATGACGGCTGGATTAGCACGCCCTGCAGGGGAATGGGTAATCTAACGAGTTTTAGCGTTTCCTCACCCGCTTGCCCTGAGACCGTGTAATTCACGTATGCGGGGGTGCTACCCGGGCCAACGTTCAAGGTGACTGGGATCTGCACCGCCGAGAAAGCGGGAAGCTCGACCGAAGATGGAGCACTCAATAGCGAAAGGGCCGCTGAGGTAGAGAACATTGGCGTTACAGACAATTCGTAAGGGGAAGGATTCACGGCGTAAAAGTAAACCGTGATCGCGTACGGGACGTCACTCTCGCCGACGTATAAGGGAGAACAGGCGGGCACGATGATCGCAGTTGCGGACTGGACAGCCGCCCCGGTAACTGGAAGAACGGCATTGAGGGTAACGCAAACCATTACCAGGACAGCAAAGGCGACACTCCTACCCATACCACCGGGCCTCGGAAATCGATATAGCTATTTCCCCGAAAGTTTTCGATGAGAGGTAGAGAAAGGGGGCTTTCCTGCGCCAAGCATCCCAATAGAAAACGAAGCCGGCTTCCAGGAGAACCGATAAAAAAATACAGATACCGCGATCGCGCCACTTCAGAGCTCCCCTTTTGAGAGTCCCCATGCCACCACTTCAAAACCCGCGGCAACTGCTAGCAAAGAAAGGCCACCGATTCGTTTTGAATCGGCCCTCAGCGAAGGGCCGCCCTCACTCCCTGGTAGAAAATGAAGAAACCATCCCACCAACGAGTTCCCTTCTTGCCGCGGTGTGGGCTCGCGACAACGCGGCTCTCAACTACCTTGAGACCGTGCTTAGCCATAAGCACGAGGCTTTCGGACGCCCACCCGTATCCCCACTCCCTCACCTCCCTCACAAACACTTCAGCTGCCCGCCTCGAATAAACCCTGAAACCGGATTGGCTATCGGTGATGCGTTGTCCGGAAATCAAACTCACCTCGCGCGCGAGCAAGGCGTTGGCGAATCTTCTCCAAAAACCAGAGTTTCTCATATCCCTCGCCCCAACCACGAGGTCGGCCCGCGTTGCACGCATTTTCTGTAACAGCGGTGCGATGTAAGTCGGGTCGTGCTGCCCGTCACCGTCGAGCGTCACTATGTCGGAAGCCCCCCTCGCCAACGAATACCTCATCCCAGTTGAAGTGGCTGCCCCCGCCCCCAAGGAGATCGGGTGCCTGAGTACCGTTGCCCCTGCACGCCTGGCCAAAAAAGCAGTGGAGTCCGAGCTGCCGTCGTCCACTACCACGACCTCGTCTACGTAATTCTTGGTGCTCTTCACCACGGCTTCTATGCTAAGCGCCTCGTTCTTAGCTGGTATTACGGCGTAAACTTGTCCGTTCTCCCTGGCCGCGCTCACGCCCGTCGAAGCGGACGC
>JAWDNK010000046.1:0-9043 GCA_046534355.1 Candidatus Martarchaeota archaeon
ATGAGGGGGACCACGGTTTCCTTGCCCACTCCGAAGGTTGGGTAAAGCTCAACGGCGTCCATGAAGCCTATCCTCCCGCTGGTGCCCGCACCGAAGTAAACCACTTTTCCGCCCCTCTTTACCGTCTCAGCGTAGTAGTTCACAGCCTCCTCTATCTGCTTGGCCTGTCCTTCAACGGCCTCGATTACCCTGCGGTTTTCGGTGACCATCGAGCGCACTAGCTCGCTCACCGGGAGGTCTTCGATTTTCACGAGGTCTTCACACCTCCGCTTAAATGCACAACGGCCCAGTGAGCATCTCTATCGCGCCGAGATTGTTGAGAAACCGATGAGCTTGGCTGAAGAGAGAGGGTAAAGAAGGTCACGGAAGGCGCGCCAAGCTAAAAACCTACCCTAGCTCGTTGGGTGCGCTCCACGGCCCCGAGAAGAAGGCGTAGGCGCGAGATACCTCTCGCGGGGTTTTATTTTGTGGGGAATACCGTGCCTTAGTCGCGTTGACGAGAACCCCTCTTAAGGATAGCCGAGAGTTACTGGCTGGTTTTCGGTGTGCTTTGCTTTGCCTTGCTTTGTTTCTCATCGCTAACCGTGAGCGACCGGCTATGCGGAAAGTCTTAAAAATCTTTGGCGGGTTATTTGGTCGTGAAGTATGGGTATATCCTAAGAAGGATAGGTATACTGATTGCAACGCTGTATACCGTGATAACGATCACGTTCATACTGATTCGCCTTTCGCCCTACAACCCCTACGCCTACTTCCTTTCCCAAGAGCAGAGCATGGAGATAGCTAGTCCCACCGAGTTAGCTGCCATAGCCGAGTACTACTACAACTTGATACCCAATCAGCCAATTTACGTGCAGTACTTCGAGTACTTGTGGGCCATAATGCGCGGGAATTTCGGGCACTCCCTCATATATCCCCAGATGACGGTGGCGAACATCATAGCTACGAGGCTTCCCTGGACGCTTTACATAGTGATCACGTCTACGGTGATCTCCTTCCTCATAGGCACTTACGCCGGACAGAGGCTGGGCTACATGAAGGGTGGAAAAGTAGACGGCGGCGTGGTCACGTTCTTCACCGTCCTTCACTCGATCCCCATTTACGGAGTCGGCCTCATCTTGCTCTACTTCGTGGCCCTCAAAGCCGGTCTTCTTCCTTCGGCCGGCGCATATTCAGCCTCCGTCACTCCCGGCCCCAACCTGCCGTTCATAGCTTCGGTGATAGACCATTCAATACTTCCGATTTCTACTTTCATTTTGGGAAGCGTGGGGGGATGGACGTTGGGCATGCGCGCCAATACCGTTTCGGTGCTCGGCGAGGATTACGTCAACGCCGCCGAGCTGAGGGGGATACCCAGGTCCCGCATAGCCTCTAGGTACGTGGGAAGGAACGCGATCCTTCCCCAGTTCACGAGCCTAGTTATAAGCATAGGATTTTCATTCGGTGGTTCCGTTTTCGTGGAGCAGATATTCACCTATCCAGGCGTCGGGCAGATGCTGGTGACCTCGGTGGGCGACGGTGATTATCCGGTGATAATGGGGATCACCATAATAATAATAGCGGCCGTCCTAGTTTCGGTGCTGGTTGCCGACTTAACGTATCAGTTGCTTGACCCGAGGGTTAGAAGATGACGAGCGCCGGTGATGTGAAAGGAAATGCTGGGGAAAAGGGGGACTCTGCATCTCTCCAACCTTCGCACGGAGAAGGTCAGAAGACAGTATCCCAGAACCCATCAGCTTTGAAGGTGCTCTGGAGGAACGGATACGCGAGAGTTGGTCTGATCATAACCGCCGCCTTCTTCGTCATGGGCTTCGTGGGTCCTTTGGTATACCCCAAGCCGACGATTGACCTCGCCCACGTGTTTGCCCCTCCCTCCTTGCAGCACCCCTTGGGCACCGATTACTTGGGACGCGATACGCTGGGCGATATAATATACGGCACGGCTTACATACTTGAGGTCACCTTCTTGGCCGCCCTCATAGGTACGGGCATAGGGGTCATAGTTGGCATAGCGTCGGGTTACTTCCGCGGCGCATTGGGTTCCTTGCTTATGGCCATCACGGACATCGTGTTGACCATACCCGGCATGATACTGTTACTCGTGCTGGCCTCCGTTGTCAGGAGCTCAAACCCCCTTGTCGTGGCGGCCGTCCTGAGCGTGACGGCCTGGGCCGGCTTCGCGAGGGCCGTCAGGTCGCAGATATTGTCCTTAAGGAGTTCGCTTTTCATCGAAGAGGCCAGGCTGCTGAACCTGTCCAGCTTCCACATAATATTCAGGGAGTTGATGCCAAACGTGATGTCTTACACGGCCATAAACTTCATATTTTCCGTCCAGGGGGCGCTTTTCGCCAGCGTAGGCCTGTACTTCTTGGGGGTCCTTCCCTTCTCGGCGTACAACTGGGGAGTGATGCTATCCGAGGCCACGTCCTTCGGGGCGTTCCTGGCACCCAGCCTAGCGGTTTACCTCATTTCGCCCATAGCGGTGATAACGCTGTTCACGGTGGGTTTGATCTACCTCTCCTTCGGGATCGACGAGGTGTTCAACCCCAGGACCAGGAGGTGATGGCCACGCTTCTTTCCGTGAGGGACATCAGGGTTGAATACCGCACCGAGAGGGGTAGCATTGCAGCAGTTAAGGGGATTAGCTTCGACGTCCAGGATGGTGACATACTCGGCGTGGTGGGAGAGAGCGGCTCTGGTAAGAGCACCCTGGCCTACTCCATACTGAACTTCATAAAGCCGCCAGGTCGGGTTACGAGCGGCCAGGCGATATTGGAGGGGGTTGGAGACCTCTTGAAGATGCAAGGAGAAGACCTGAGGAAGGTGCTCTGGAAGGAGGTGGCCATAGTGCCCCAGGCGACTCAGAACTCCATGAACCCCACCATGGACGTGAAGGGACACTTCGTGGACACCATGGCGGCCCACGGGGTAAGCGATAAATCGAAGGTATTAGAGGTGGCGAGGCGCTTGCTGGAAGAGGTTAAACTGGATCCCGATTGGGTGCTCAACGCCTTTCCGCACCAGCTCTCCGGCGGCATGAAGCAAAGGGTGCTGATAGCGCTCAGCTTGGTGTTCGAGCCCAAGCTCCTGATCTTGGACGAGCCGACCTCGGCGCTCGACGTTGTAAACCAAAGGCTGATCATGGACCTCCTCAAGGCCCTCCACGAAAAAATGAACGTAACGATAATGTTCATAACCCATGACATACAGCTGATAAAGGGATTCGCCAATAGGGTCCTCATAATGTACGCGGGGAAGGCCATGGAGCTGGGTGACGTCGATGAGGTATGGAAAAGGCCCATCAACCCCTACACCATAGCGTTGCTGCGCTCCATACCGTCCCTGCACGGCGACGTCAACTCGGTCACCGGCATACCGGGTAGCATGCCTGATCCATACGCTAAGATGGCCGGGTGTCCCTTCGCTCCAAGGTGCAAGTACGCACAAGACGTGTGCTTCGAGCGGGACCCCGATTTCGTCCAGTATACCAAGGGCCACTATTCCGCGTGCCACTTCTCGTTGGAGATAGGTGAGAGCTATGGCCGAAATCGAGGAGCGTGCGTCCCAGCCGCTTTTGAGCCTCGACCACGTCAGCGTGGAGTTCGAAATCAAGGGATCGGACAAACCCCTGGTAGCCGTCAACGACGTGTCGTTCTCCATGGGCGAAGCGGAGTTGGTGGCATTGGTGGGGGAGAGCGGTTCTGGCAAGAGCACCCTGGGGAGAGTCGTGGTGGGGCTCCAAAAGCCAACTAAGGGAAGAGCCCTTTTCCGCGGTCGTGACATCTACAAGCTGAAGGGAAAGGACTTCCTGGAGTACAGGCGCTCGGTCCAGCTGGTACACCAGGATCCCTACGCGGCCCTAAATCCCGCCCTTACTATATACCAATCGCTGGCACCCGCCATAACCCGCTGGAAGATAGCGGACAAGAAGGAGGTGAGGAGCCAGGTGGCATCTTTGCTGGAGTTCGTGGGGTTGAAGCCGCAAAACTACATGGATAAGTACCCAAACCAGCTGAGCGGCGGTGAGAGGCAAAGGGTTTGCGTCGCAAGGGCCTTGTCCGTGAGGCCCAAGTTGGTCGTCGCGGACGAGCCGGTGACCATGATAGACGTTTCGCTGAGGTTGAGTATCGTGGACCTGTTGCTCAGGTCAAAGCAAGAGTTCGGCACCGGATACATATTCATAACTCACGACATGGCTTTGGCCCGCTACTTCTTGGTTAAGGGAGGAGGGGGGCGCTTAATGGTGATGCAGAACGGCAATCTCGTGGAAACGGGCGAGGTCGAGGAAGTAATCAACAATCCCAAGCACGATTACACCAAGAAGCTGATAAGCAGCGTCGGCGAGCGACGTGAGCGAGGCCAAGGGAAGGCGCCGTTACGCGGCGGGAAGTTCCCTTATTTTGGCGAGCCAGTTTTCGTCGATCCGGCTGGGTAGGGTGGCTGCCCCTACCCGGCGATTCGACGATGATGGATAATTAGCTGAGGGCGGCAAAGGGCGAAGTAAAGCGAAAACCCGCGCCAAGGGGCTTTCCCGTAACTCTCCTTGCGGCGATGATGTCGCCATCCGCTTCGTTATGACGTCCTACCGTTTCTGGCGCAGCTTTTGGCTAGGCGGAAGCTGGGGATCGTTTGGAATGTCTCAGGCGTATAGCTAGAATCGCGATGCCGGCCAGATCGAAGATCAGCACCCAAAGGGCGATGTAAAAGCTCGCGGTAAATGGTCTCTGAAAAAGCAAGGAGTAGAGGTCCAAGAAAAGTATGGCTATCAGAAAGGCATAAAGCGTCCTTCCCGTGTTGACGTCCATATACTCACGCTGTATGGAGGGTTAAGTTTTTCCTTCGTTGGCTGGCTTGTCTTCCTTACGAATTCCTTTGAACTTATCCCTTTATCGGTTTTTGTCCGACGCACTAATCCCGTTCATTACCCCGCGTTGCCTTCATTCCCAAAAAGGCGTTAGCTCGAAACGAGCGCATGAAAAGCGTTTGTTTGCGAGTGAAGTGGTGTTTACCAGTCGGATGGTGGCTTCAAGACTTTTTCTTTTTTGATTTTTAGCGCAGATTTGCTCTGGATCGATCACTCGTGAGCTTTTTTTAGGAGCAACCGCGTCTATTTTCCTTCGTCAGACTTAAAAGTTTGCTCTGGTTATATCTGAGTGAAATGAGAAAGCAGAAGGAATTGGCGCTAACGCTTCTGGTCCTATTTCTGGCTTCCGCTTTGGTCTTCGTACCCAGGACGACGGTTGCTCAGCAAGCCATAACTGGCCCGACGCTTTACCTTTATACAGTCACCTCTACCCCTGATACCTCCATTGATCAGATAGGCGCCTCCGGTTTTGGTGCAAATCCGGCCGGCGGGTGGGCCTCGCTGTTCGAGATCCGTCCTTTCCTAACCTTTCTAAACGGTAGTTTCTACCCGGACGAGTTCATCTCCTATGAGACGATTCCGGCCAACAACACTTACATTCTGGTCATGAGGCCTGGCATGAAGTGGAGCAACGGTTATCCGCTCAACGCCACCACGTTTTACGACATGTTCCTCGCCTTGGCGGCCGTGGGCAGCCCGCCTTACACGGTGAAGATAATTAACTCCACCGCGGTCGCGGTTCAGGCCATTCCCAGCATCGTCGGCAAGCCCGGGATAGACTCCCCGAGCTGGGTTTTCGGGCCTTTGGACGGGCTTATACCCACCGAGACTTACCCACCTTATTGGGCCCCATACATGCACCTGATAGAGGGCAACTACTCCGCGCTTCAGAGGTATAACACCACGGTCATAAGGGAGCTGACCAGCTTCATATCCCACGGTCCTCTGTCCCAAGAGACTCCACCCAAGTACCCGTTGGTCGACTCCGGGCCTTACGTTATAACCGAGGTGACCCCTTCCGAGATAGTGATGACCAGGAACCCCTACTACTGGGACGAGAAGGCCTGGCCCTGGAACAGCATAGTCGTTTACCAGTTCACCAGCACCAGCGCGCTTGAGACTTACTTGCTTGCCGGAAAGCTCGACTTCTACTCGGGTACGTTGCCCACTTCCATCACCTCCGAGCTCCCGAGCTACATTAAGATGGTCACGTATCCGGCCCAGAGCGGGGAAGCCATCGTGTTCAACTTCCAGAGCGATTGGGTTTGCCAGCAGCCGGTTAGGGAGGCCATAGCCTACGCCATCAACCGCACTCAGGTTGCCATGGCCGCAGACCCAACCCTGACCCTTTACAAGCCGCTCAAGTACCCGCTCAGCGTCCCTGAGTGGGTATACCCAACGGACTTCCCGCAGAGCTTCCTCAGCACCATCAACCCCTACAACACCAACCTGACCAAGGCAAGGGAACTGATGGAGTCTGCTGGCTACAAGCTCGTCGGAGGGGAGTGGTACGCGCCCAACGGGACCCAGGTCACGCTCACCCTTCTGACCAGCCCACCTGGCCCCTTCGACCAGGCCATGCTGGAGGACGTGGTGAGCCAGTTGGATGCCTTTGGCCTGAAGACAAACCTGCTGGAGACCACCAACCCGACTTATACCGAGACCGGTAAGGGCTTCAACTTGTACTGGGGATCCTGGGGATTCTGGGTGACCGATTGGGACATGTACCCCGCCGTCGCTGAGTACGACAACGGCCTAGGAGGAAGCCACATAGAGAACTGGCTGCAACCCGTTCCCGTACCTGGCGTTGGCAACATTAGCTTCTTCCAGCTATCCGCCAAGGCAAGGACGGGCAGCCCTAACGAAACCCAGGAGCTCACGTGGATTCACGGCTTGGCGTACATCGAGAACCACTACGTGCCCGACCTACCCCTGGTGCAACCCTACAACGAGCTCTTCATAAACACGCGCGACTTGGTGTGGCCATCGCCCAACGACACGGCCGTTTACGAGACCAACATGATCGGTTCCGACTTGTTGCTCTCTGACTTGGTCCAATTGGGCATGCTTCACCTAAGGCCCGTAACCATCACGGTCACCGCCCCAACCAGCGCCTCGGTGGGCCAGCCCATCGCCATCAACGCCACGGTGGGCACGGTGAACAGTTGGCCCGCCCCGGCCGAGCCGGTGGCCTTCTTCGTCAACGGGAAGGAGGTCGGGACGGCCACCACCAACTACGACGGCGTGGCCTCCATAAACTACACCCCGACCACCTCTGGGAGCCTAACCGTCACCGCCGAGTCGCTGGTCAACACCACCCTCACCGCTACAGCTCAGGTCGCGGCCAAGCTCCCCGTCAAGTCCATATCCCTTACCGTTTCCCCCACCTCCGTCACCGTCGGCACCCCAGCGACCCTTACCGCCACGGTTTTGGGCGTCAGCGGCCAGCCCATTTCCGGCGCTTCTGTTGACTTCCTCGTCAACGGGCAGAGCGTTGGCACGGCCACCACGGGTTCCAACGGACAGGCAACCGTGAACTACACGCCCACCTCCACCGGCACACTTACCGTGGTGGCGCAGCTGGTATCCGCTCCGTCCATCAACTCCACGGCTTCGTTGACCTCCTCTCCCAAGAGCAGCGTCAGCAGCGCCGCGCTTTGGGCAGCGGTCATCGCGGTAATAGTGATAGTGGTGATCGCGGTGATCGTGGTCTACGCCAGGAGGAAGCCCAGCGGGACCAAGCCACCCGGATGAATTGAGCGCGGGAAATGGGACCAGAAGAAAGTAAAACAAACCGAAGTTTTTTGTTTTGTTTTCTTTTTGCCGAGGTATACTAGAGGCAATAAGCTATCATTAGCTCATCACCAGCCGGGATTTTTTAGGAGAGATCGCGAGCAATTCGTCCTCCAACGTTCGTTGAGCCCCAGAGTTCATTCGGTTGATCAGGGAAAGCTGCGGCGGCAACGGTTAAGGGCGTGAGCGCCGGCAGCTAGCGTTGTCGTCTGCTTCCTCTCTTTGCGCGGTTAACGGTAGCCTGGCTCACCCCGCCTCGGCACGCTACGCTTCTTTAATGCATCTGCGGGCGACCAACGTTTTTCTCAACCGATCACAGGCATCGTCTTCCCCGTCCCGGCAATTGAGCGTATGGCGCTTCGTCAGCTGGAGGCTTTTTCGCAGACCCAGGGTGGGTCACATTCTCGGTTTCATCCATCAATCCATCCGTCCCAGTTACGCTTACGCGCCTTTATCATCGCGTCGACCGATGCGAATGGGGCTTCACTCTAGGTGAGCCCAGGGGGTTACTGAAGGAGGAGTGAACTACGCTGTCCCCAGGGCCTTTTCGGTTCGTCGGGGCGCTTGCCCGGGGAATACCTCGGGTATTTGCCACCGCAGGGGCGTCACCGTCTCCTGGCGTTTCCTTCCTCTCCTTCCTTCCTTCCCACGTTCCCTGCCTGCGTTTGTCCCTCCTCCTCCCGTTCCAGGGGGAAAGCCCTCCCGTTCAAGGGGGAAAGCCCTCCCGTTCCAGGGAGAAGGCCCGACCGTCCTCGTCGCGATGGCCGAGGGAGTGAATCGTCGCGCGAACACGCTGCGAAGGAAGACCTTTCGTGAGGTGTCCGTCCGTCATCCCGTCTCTCACAAGGGACCTTCGCCACCTTTTCCCATAATCGTTAAACGGCGGGGGGATTGATACCCATGGACGTCCTTCAAGACTTTTATGACGCGGTCACCGCCTGCCTCAGGAGGATGGTGGCCGAGGAAAGGGCGAACTTCGAGGCGGCCGGGGAAATCTTGGCCAAAGCGATTTCCGAAGACCGCTTGATCCACGTCATTGGGACGGGAGGTCACTCCTACTTGGGGGCCGAAGACTTCTTTGAGCGCGCTGGAGGGCTATTCCCCGTGGAGCCGATATTCGAACCTTCCCTTTCACTCAGCTTCGGCGCGCTTAGATCCGGCGCGCTGGAGCGCCTTCCAGGTTTGATGGAAAGGGTGATGAGCAGTTATGACTTCAAACCCGGCGATCCTCTTGTCATAGTCAACGCCTACGGCATAAACACCGCCACGATAGACGCGGCGATGGTCGGAAGGCGCAAGGGGCTGGTAATCATTGCCATAACTTCTAAGGATTTCCAGAGCAAGGTGCCCAGGGACCACCCGGCCAGACATCCATCCCGGAAAAAC
>JAWDNK010000047.1:0-8961 GCA_046534355.1 Candidatus Martarchaeota archaeon
TGCGTTGAGGACGAAGGTAGCGCCCCTTCGGAGGCCCCCGGTTTTGTGGAGGACCACCGCCGTATATACAAACCGTGAAACGACGCTGATGCTTAGTCTGTCGGAGGGGGGGAGGGAGGAAGGGAGGAAGGGAGATCACTCCCCTACGCTCTCCTGGTTCACCTTTTTACGGGGACGTGACCTCAGCCGCCGTCTTACTTTACTCTAGGAGGGGCTTTGCCAGGGGCGTTGGCGGGCGCACGGGGATGTTGACGCCCCTGCTGCGGTTGGATACATCTCGCGCATTCCTCGCGTAAGCGCTCCCGCGAAGTGGGAAGACCCATCCGTGAGAGAGGGTCAGCCCGCATATGCTTAAATGGCTAGGCCAGCTGGAACCCATGAGAAAAGAGTGGGTTAAAGCGACCGCTTTGGCCGCCTTTTTGGTGAGGGAGAGACGAGATGATCGCCAAGAAGTTTTTCGTTACTAGCGGTAAGGCTGTGGACCCTATATCTAGTCTCAACGCTTTTGACGCGGCGCTGGTCGACGCAAAGATCTCCCAGTGTAACCTAGTGTCGGTGAGCTCGATACTGCCGCCGGAGGCCGAAGAGGTCCAGAGGGTGGCTATTCACCCCGGTAGCGTGACGTTCGTGGTTATGGCAAGGATGGACGGTGACGAGGGGGAAGAGATCGCAGCTGGTGTCGCGTGGACTTGGGAGGCCAATCACAAGTTCGGCATGGTGGCTGAAGCGCACGGCTATATGAGTAGAGAAGCCATTACCGAGATATTGGAGTGGAAATTGAGCGAAATGGCAAGGCTGAGGGGCATCGCCATAACCGAGAAGAAGATAAGGGCTGAAACCTTGACCGTACCAATGGATAACTACGGGTCGGTCGTGTCCGCGCTAGTTTTCGTGCCATCGGCTATGGACTATTCACAGCCCTCTCAAGGGGCGTGAAGGTCTCCTCTGCCAGGATTTTCCTAGAGCTGACGTGCAACTTCTCCGACAGCGCTGCGGCTAGGGCAGCTCTTTCTTTTCCTTTTTCAATCACTTCCCTTCCGCGGAATAGCCGCCACGGTATTCCTATGGTTTCCCACTGGCGCGGCTGCCTTGAGGCCAGGCCGCAGGCCACCAACTCGATGCCCCTTCTTTGAACGTTGAACAGTAGGCGCGATTCTCCCATACCCCTTAAGCGGTCAGCCCTCGCTAGCCAGTCAAAGGCACGCGCGACGTCGCTTTCCTGCGTGAAGTAGGGTAGGTTTTCGTCAAACCAAAGCATCAGCGTGGCCGCGTCGACAGAAGACAAGGCAGTGTTCAGGGACGAGAGGATCTCGTCGCACGTGGTGGCGGAAAGGGCTAGCTCCACCGCGTCTTTAACCTCGTTTTCAGCATCCCTAGCGTTCCGCTCACCGAAAGCCCAGCTCTGCAGATCGTTTATGGCCGCCCTAGCGTCGCCACCGGAAGCCTTGGCTATGGCGCTTAACTGATCGTCCTCCACGTAAAGGCCTAGTTTTTGGGAGAGGGATTTCAGCACTTGAAAGACTTGCTCGGGCGTGAGCCTGGAAAATGGGAATTCCGCGCACATACCCCTAAGGAAGCGGAGGCTTTTGGCGTACTTGGAAACGGCGGTGAGCACGACAGGAGACTTCGCCTGTCTCGCCATGTTCAATATCATGTAACCGGTTTCGTCATCGTAAACGGCGTCGGCGTCATCTATTAGCAACGCTTTCTTGGTCTCCCCGAACAGCGTTGCTCTATTGCTCAGCCCGTCCAAAAGCCTGCTGACTTCTTCTTTGTTTCTCAGTTCGGATGCATCCAGCTCTATGAGCATCACCCCCAACTCCCTCGCGGCTGCCCTCACAAGGGCCGTCTTCCCCGTTCCCGGTGGGCCGTAGAGCAGTCCACAGTTCTTTTGGTCCATTTCCCTGGCACTTTTCTTGCTTGGGTCTAGCCTATGACCAAACCAAGCCAGAAAGCTCTTCTTCGCGCGCTCATTCCCCACGATTTCAGTAAGTGAGGGTTGATAATCCATGTACCAAATGCCGCTTTTGCTTGCCATGGAAGTACCTGTTTAATTCGCCGCCTGCGGTTTTAACCCTGTCGGGGTTTGGGGAGACTAAAGTTAGCTCCTTTGAAGGGGGACGGGTAGTTACCCCGCAACAAAGTTTTATAGCCCCGCCTATACGGCGATTTGTCACTTTGCCTTAACGGCGGGGTTGCCTAGGCCTTGCCCGTAAGGCGCAGGGGAAGTGCCGGGAACGACCGCGTCCTGGCCGGCAGCGCCGCGGAGCACTTCCCCTGTCCCCGCTCGATGGTAAGCGCTCCCGCGAACTGGGAAGCCCCATCCGTGAGGGAGGGCTATTTTGCTTTTGGGACTGCCAACCAAGAAGTAAGCGAACCCTTTGAAGCATTGCTACGCGCCTTGGCGCGGCGCACTTGAACGAAATCCGCGAAGTCGCTGCCACTTGTGCTGTGCCGCGTCTTGTCGTGCTGCGTTGAGCCGTGCGCTTTTGACTTGTGGGCGTTCTTGAGGCCAAGTGTAGCTTAAATTTCACCGCGGGATTTCATTGGCCAAAGTTGTTGACCGAAGAAAGGAATTCGGTAGCCGAAAATCCCTACGAGGTGGCGTTAACGCAGCTCAAGCTGGCCTCTGAACTGGCCTCCATCGACCCGTGGGTCGTGGAGATGTTAAGGACGCCCAAAAAAGTCCTCCAGGTCGCGGTACCCGTTAAGATGGATAACGGGGAACTGAAGGTTTTCACCGGTTATAGGGTTCAGCACAACGACGCGAGGGGCCCCTACAAGGGTGGGATAAGGTATCACCAGAACGTGACCCTTGATGAGGTTAAGGCGCTAGCCATGTGGATGACTTGGAAAACGGCCGTGGTCGACCTCCCTTACGGCGGGGCTAAGGGAGGGGTGGTGGTGAACCCGAAGGGCCTTAGCCAAGGGGAACTGGAGAGGTTAACCCGTAGGTATACAGCCATGATCTCCGACGAGATCGGCCCCTACAGGGATGTCCCAGCCCCGGACGTAAACACCGGGCCCCAGACCATGGCTTGGATAATGGATACTTACTCGATCATAAAGGGGTACAGCGTGCCAGAAGTGGTCACCGGTAAGCCCATCTCCGTGGGCGGCAGTTACGGCAGGAACGAGGCCACGGGAAGGGGGGTATCCATATGCGTAAGGGAGGCGGCTTCCCGCGTGGGGATAAGGGTAAAGGGGTCCAAAATCGCGATTCAGGGATTTGGGAACGTTGGGTATAACGCGGCTCACATACTGAAGGAGGAAATGGGCGCCAGCGTAGTCGCAATAAGCGACAGCGAGGTCACTCTGTACTCCCCCGACGGCATCGATCCGGACAAGGCACTTCAGTACAAGCAGAAAAACGGCTCGTTGTCCGGCTACCCCGGTGCTCGGCCGATCGAGCCAAAAGAGATCTTCGGTTTGCCGGTCGACGTGGTCATTCCTGCGGCCATCGAGGGACAGATAGACGAGAAGGTCGCCAGCCAAGTTAAGGCGAAGATTATCGTTGAAGGCGCGAACGGCCCGACCGATACCAAAGCGGATGAGGTGCTAAGGGAGAAAGGAGTGCTTTTGGTCCCTGATATATTGGCCAACGCGGGGGGCGTAATAGTGAGCTACTTCGAGTGGCTGCAAAACCTGCACAGGGAGAGGTGGGACCTGGGAACCGTGAACTCAAAACTCGAAGAAAAGATGGTCCGCTCTTTCAAAGAAGTGGTTGACGCGAGCGAGAAGTGCAAGACTACCATGAGGCTAGGGGCTTTGGTCTTGGGCGTGGGTAAGGTTGCTGATGCCATCAAGACCTTGGGCCTCTTCCCCTGATGGCCCGTTGTAGAGGTTTGCCCCGTTTCCGCCCGATCCCGATGGCTTTTTAGGCCTAAGGTCTTCTCCAGCGCACTTTTTGCCCGAGGCCAGAGACCAAGCCGCGTTAAGGGTGCACATGAACCAAAGCACGGCTTTTGGGTTGGCCTCCGAGCCAGGCAAGGGCCTGACCTCCAGCCATCCCCCGTTTTCTGCATCGGGCATCACCGCCAAGGGTGGCAGGAGCCGAATAGATGAGCGCAAAGGAGCGTAACTGAAAAGGGCCTTTGCGAACGGGAGGTCTTTGTCCCAACAGTAGACTTCTTCGGGAAGCCCGTCCCTGTGCATACCGCTCTTGATGAGGAAGACCCTTTTCTCCTCTGTGTCGTTTAGTCTCAAGCCGTAAAAAAGCCGGGGAACTATGATGGGGGTCCAAACGAGTGGCCAGCCCGTGGGCTCGTACCTGACCTCCAGCCGAGCCTCCGGAAACGTCCCGCACGAGAAGGTGATGACCAGGCCGAAATCGCCGGCTTCCGCGGACTGCACGAAGTCCAGCTCCCATGATAGGACTTCTTTCTTCAGCTGGTCAAAGCGGGCTGCCAGGCCCTGGGGGCTGTCCATCGCTTCGCCTTCTTGGGTGGCATCACGTACAGATATATTTGATGAGTGAAGGGTGTATCCTTGACCTCTACCACCTTGTCAGGTATCCAGCCCGGGAAAGGAAAGTCGTGGGAAACTATTTTCGCCCCAGGTTTGAGTTCGCTCTCGAACTTGGGTTCTAGTCTTTGATCAACGCTCGTCAGGAGGTAGAGGGCCAGGACGTCGGCTTTGGAGACGTCGACCTTGAAGAAATCTCCCTTAATTAGGGTGACCTTGTCCTTAAGGCCTTCCTCTTCAATCCTTTTTTCTATGAGGGCCGCCCTCCCCGGGTGTGCTTCAACGCCTACCGCGGTGGCACCGAAGTCTTTGGCGGCCATTATTATTATCCTACCGTCCCCCGCGCCCAAGTCGTATAGCACGGTATCCTTGTTGACGCCGGCCAATTCCAGCATCTTTTTTACCACGGGCTCTGGGGTGGGAACAAAGGGTACGTCCAATCCGAAAGACATCTTTACTCAATCGAAATCGCGCCTTCGGTAATTAAGTCTAGCGCAGCCGCTGTGCGCACGTCGACGCGAGGGCGTTGGGCCGAGGCCGTTTCTGTGTTAGAGACGTGGGCGCGATCCGATTGGCCTTCCCTTCAGCCCTGGTCGCAAAACGCGTAAATGGGATCGGTGGCATACTCCCGTGAACAGAAACTTAAGGCTGGTATCGGGATTCGTGCACGACTATTTCGGCGATAACGACCATCCCCTTTACGCCACTCTGAAGGTCAGCAACAACTGCAACGATAGGTGCGATTTCTGCGACTTCTGGATGAACCAGGTGCCCGAGGTGGGCACGGAGAAGCTGGAAAAGGTCATAGACAACATATCCAAGGGGAGCGTGACCGTGCTGAGCTTCGAGGGCGGGGAGCCAACGCTGAGGCCGGACCTGAAGGAACTGCTCAGGTTTGCTAAGGATCGTTCCTTTTACGTGATGCTCACTACGAACGGTTTGCTCCTGGATAAGGTACCCATGGACGATTACGCGGAATACTTCGATTTTCTGCACCTTTCGATCGATGAGGAGCACCGTAACACTTACCTGCTCGACAGGCTCAAGGACCTGAGGAAGAAGTACAAGGTCAACGTTCAGACGGTGGTGACGAGGAACAACATCGATAAGCTCGAGTACAAAGTGATGAAGGCGCACGAGGCCGGCGCGAAGATACTTGCCATGCCCGTCGTTTATTACCCCGGATTGCCCGATTTGAGGCCAGACCCCGTGAAGCTACACTCCCTGCTCAGGGAGCTTAAGCGCAAATACGGGGATACGCTGAACAACGGGCCCGCCGTCATCGACGCGCTGGTGAAGGGCAGGGTTTGCCGTTCGCTTTCGATTTCCGTGGAGCCAAATGGCGACCTCGTATACCCCTGCCCCTTCGTGGGTAAGAAAATAGGAAGCCTAGCGGATACACCGTTGAACGAGTTGATGAGCAGCCCGGAGGCCAAGGAGGGTAGGCAAAGGATGAGGAGCTGCGAGCTTAACTGCCCGCTTTACCTTCACGCCGAAACTTCCACTTTCTCGTCTTTGAGGGCGCTCCTGCCCTACGCCATGGGCATGGCGAAGTGGGCGCTTTCCGATTGAAAGTACGGGACTTTTTCGACGGGCCGCCTGACGCGCCAGTACCTCCCTTTTCCAGGGGCGGGGATATTTACGGTTTCATTTGGTGGCTGACCTCTCATATCCCTAGGGGAAAGGTGACCACGTACGGGGCCTTGGCCAGGGCGCTGGGCGACGTCAGGGCCTCCCGTGCGGTGGGCGTAGCGCTTTCCCGCAACCCCTTCGCGCCGATGGTTCCGTGTCACAGGGTCGTCATGGGAGACGGGAGCTTGGGGGGATATGCGTGGGGATCGGAGAAGAAAGCGGAGCTTCTGAGACAGGAGGGCGTGCGGGTTGAAGACGGCAGGGTTGAATTGGAGGATTATCTGTGGGAACCGGAAGAAGCGCTGGCTAAAGGTCCCTTGGCAACGGTTGCCGAGGAGCAGATGGGCTTTGCCTCCCGCGAGCGTTATGAGGACCGCTCGTTCTCCGCGCTCGTGGGAGTCGATGCCTCGTATTCAAACGATTCATCGGTAGGATACGAGGAGGGTTGTGCCGCCGCGGTCGCCAAGTTCGGTGAAGAGTGGGTCGTGGGAAAGGCATGTGGCGAGGTTAAATCGCCGTACGTGCCTGGATATTTTCACCTGAGGGAGGCCCCCCTGTTGTTCGCCGCTTTGAGAGACCTCGAGGCCAAGCTGGGCGAGTCATTGGTCGATTTTTTCCGGGAAAAGGAGGCCGTGCTCCTGGTTGACGGGGATGGGTACATGCACCCGAGGAGGTTTGGCTTGGCCACCTCGGTGGGATTAGCCCTTGGGTTGCCTTCGGTGGGTATAGCCAAATCTCTTCTACTCGGCGAAGTGCAGGGGGATTGGGTTGTGCTGAGGGGTAAGGGAGACTGGCGTGAAAATAAAAACAAAGGTAAGGGTGGGTGGGAAGCGGGAGAAGAGACGGAAGAAGTAAAAGCAAAGGCGAGAGCAGAGGGCAAGGAAGGGGAAGAGGAAGAGGAAGAGGAAGGGGGAACGCCTTTCGAGGTCCTGGGCAAGGTATTCCAGGGGAATAACCCCGGAGGCAAGCGGTTTTACGTGTCCTCTGGCCACGGCGTTTCGTTAGCGTCTGCCGCTGACTTAGTTAAGGGGGGTTACCCAGACGTGCTTTTAAGGGCGCACTTAGAGTGCGGTGGGCTGATCAGCAGGTGAAGTTGCCAGAGTTCGAATCGCTGGGTATATTTACGTTCGTCTATGGGGGCATCGCTTTTAGGAATGTGCTGAAGCTTAGGCAACCCCTTTGGCTTTTCTTCTTGGTTGGCGCCTTGGCTACGGTGGCCCTGGGGGTGTTAACGCCCCAGCAGGCCTACTCCGCCGTAAATCTCCAAGTGCTCGTGTTCTTGTTTTCAATGTTTGTAGTGGCCTCGGGGCTGAAGATTTCTGGGCTTCTCGGTAGGCTAGGAGACTTCATAAATCACGCAGCTAGGGGCTTGGGGGCGCTCTTCCTGTTCTTCTTCATATTCGGGGCGGCCTCGGCCTTTTTGATGAACGATCCCTTGGCCATAATAGGTACCCCAGTTGCCCTTTATTTGGCAGACGGCGCGGGGGTCGAACCGTTCCCTTTCTTGTTGGCTTTGGCGTTCGGCGTTACCACGGGTAGCGAGCTCACGCCCATGGGCAACCCCCAAAACTTGTTGGTCGCCGTGGAGAGCGGTGTGAAAGCCCCCATCGTGCAGTTCACCCAACTCTTGTTGCTGCCCACGCTCGTCAACTTCGGGCTCGCCTCCGCCTTTTTGGCTCTTGCCTATAAGAGGGGGAAGCCCGCGCCGGTCAGGTCAGCCGACCCGCGCGTGAACGGTGACAGGAGGTTGGAGCTGGTCACGATCTCCGGCATTGTTGTCGTGGTGGTGGGGCTCTTCCTCGTCAACTGGCTTCAGTTAGAGGGTTTCACTCCGCCGCTTGACATAAGCGGGGTTGCACTTCTCGGCGCCGCCGTGGTGCTTGGGCTCGGTGGCAGAGAAAAAGAGATAATGCGGGACGTCGATTGGGGGATCTTGGTCATGTTCGCCGGTCTTTTCGTGGTGACCCAGGGGATGTGGGACTCCGGATTGGTTTCCGCTATTGCCAGCGTAATACCGCCTCCGTCCCCTGGAGGTAGCCTGATGCTGGTTCTGATACCGGCTATTTTGCTGAGCCAAGTCATCAGCAATGTTCCCATGGTAGCCCTTTACATACCCCTAATGAAGATGGCCGGTTTCGGACCGTCTTCGTTGGACGCTTGGGCGGCCCTTGCGGCCGGAAGCACCGTGGCCGGGAACCTGACGCTTATGGGTGCCGCCAGCAATTTGATAATAGTGGAGCAGGAGGAGGACGAAAGGGGGAAGTCTTCCATGGATTTCTGGAAATTCGCTGCCTATGGCCTGCCCCTGACAGTGCTCAATACCCTCGTCATTTATGTTTTTCTGGCAACCGGGGTGAAGATTCCGCGACGCTCCCTTTTCCGGGCCAGTTTTCCGTGTTATACCTCGAGTCGTACGCCAGCGACATGAATAACCCGAAGGCGTAGAGGACGGTTTTCCTTGCCATGCGTCGAGTCCGTTTAGCTGGGAGCGAATCAAGAGGCGAGTCAGGGCTTGGGGGGAAGTGGATTTTTGATAAGGCGAGCGACGAGCCTCGCCCTCAGAGCGAGGAGGAGGTCAGTGGATTTGCTGGATGGGTTTCGTTTAACTTATCAGGCCTTAAGTGTGCAAAGGTCCCTATCCGTGAAGACGGGTAGTCAGCTGGACGGGTTCCTCTAGGGTTCTGCTTTTTCGCTTACAGATAGGATAGGGTTTTGGTCGAGACCTGAGTACTATCACGAGTAGCACCAATGAAAGCATCCTGTCCAGCTCGTAGTTGGCGCCTAGGACATCGCCGTTAGTGAAGCCGAAGGAGCGGTCCTCGCAGGCTCCGACGCATGCGGAAATCGCTATCGAGGCCAAGAAAG
>JAWDNK010000048.1:0-8820 GCA_046534355.1 Candidatus Martarchaeota archaeon
GCTTGCCGGAGGGGTTCAGCCCTCCGAATATCAGCTCCGCCAGCGCCCTTCCCCCGTTCTGCCCCGGGTACCACGCCTCGACTAGGGCTGGGACCCGCCCTATCCAGCTTCCGGTGACGGCTCCGCCGGTTACCAAGAAAACCGCCACCCCCTTGCCCTTGGCCTTCAGCACTTCTTCTATGAGGTTTTCCTGCGGTCCCGGTAGGCGAAGCGAGGCGCGGTCCTTCTGCTCGCCCTCAGAGATCCCGGCGAAAATCAGGACGGCGTCCGACTTGGAGGCGAGTTCAACCGCCCTTTTAATCCCGTCGTTTCCCTCTTTAACCCCGCCGAGCTTGAGGTAGGCGTACCCGTACCCCCTTTTGATGTACTCCAGCGTGAATTCGCTTCCCTCAGGGCCCACGTAGGCGGAGGCCTCGGCCGTCGACCCGTTTTCTGAAACGGCGGCCAAACCGTTGCCGACGCGGAGGCGCGCGACGCCTCCCTCGGCCAGCAACTTGAAGCGGTAATTCCCAGGCGCTGGAGGCTTGAAGATCCCCCTCGCCCTTACGGAGTAAGAGTCCCTGGGTAGCTCTGGGCGCGGGGGATCGTATCCCCAGTCGGCCCTGGCAAGGGAGAAGTAAGACCAGGTGTGGAGCTCCTTGGCCACCGGCTTTCCGGAAAGTTCGGAGTTATCGAAGTACTCTAGCACGAATCCGTTTTTCTTCCCCGGCGTTTCCCCTTCCGGGAGCTCGAAATAGGAGAGGGGGATCGGCAGGTCCAGGTCGACGTCCGCTGGGTATCCCTCCTCGTACTCCACGGTTATCCCCTTTTCCTTGGCCATTTCAGATATGGCTTCCAGGGCGCTCACCGCGCGCCTGGGGGTGCCGCTGTAGCCGCCAAGCCTTACCTCCTTGGCCAGCGCTCCAATCACCGCGACCCTCTTCACGTCGGACCTAAGAGGCAGCAACCCGTCGTTTTTGAGCAATACCAGCGATTTCCTGGCGGCTTCCAGCGAAAGGGCGTCGGCCTCCTCGACTAGAGATGGGTCCTCGGCTTTGGCCGGGTCGACGTAGGGTTCGTCGAACAGGCCTATTAGGAACTTCACGCGGAGCACCCTTCTGACGGCCTCGTCCAAAACATCCTGCGTAATCAGCCCCTTTTTCAAGGCGTCTTCGAGGGGCTTGCCGTAAACGGCCGTGTTGGGCAGCTCGACGTCTAGACCGGCCTCCATGGCCAGCTTGGCGGTTTCCTCCCAGCCCGAGGCCACCCTGTGCTTCGTCAGGATGCCCTCAACGGAGCCGTAATCGGAAACCACGAAACCCCTGAAGCCAAGCTCTCCTCTGAGTAGGTCGGTGAGCAGCCAGCGATTAGCGGAGCAGGGCACGCCGTCCAGCGAGTTGTAAGCGGCCATGATTGAAAGGGCGCCGGCCCTTATGCAGGACGCGAATGGCTTCAGTTCCGTTTCGCGGAGGTACCTCTCCGAGACGTGGACCTCTGCGCTGTCCCTCCCTCCATCCCCGGAAAAGTTTGCTATGAAGTGTTTTGGGGTGGCGACCACGCCTTCCTCGGCCAGTGCCCTGACGTAGGCTTCCCCCATCTTGGAAGACAGCAAGGGGTCTTCACCGTATGTCTCCTCGGTCCTGCCCGCCCGCGCGTCCTGGGCCAGGTTGACCACTGGGGAAAGGCATTGCCTGATCCCCCTGGCCTTGGTCTCGCGCGCTATGAGCTTGGCCACCCTGTAAACGAGCTGAGGTTCCCAAGTTGAGGCCAGCGCTATGGCCTGGGGAAAAGAGGTGGCGCGGGCCCCCACCAGCCCGTGAAGGCACTCGTCGTGGACGATGACCGGGATCCCCAGTCTCGTCTCCTCCAGGGCCTTCCTCTGGATATCGTTGGCGGCCTTGGCCGCCTCTTCTGCGGGTAAAGCCCTCAAAACGGTGGAGAGGTTTCCCACCCGATCGCCCGCGTTGAAGCTCGACCTCACTTCTGCGAGCTTCTCTTCCAGGGTCATCTTGGAGAGCAGGTCGTCAACCCTCTTTTCGACGGGCGCGGACGGGTCATCGTAAACGTCCTTAACGCCGTTCTTGTCGTGGTCGATCCAGGTCCCCTTGTAAATTTCTTTTTTGCTCGCGTTATCGGGTACGTAAAGCACCATAAGAAGTGGTCGCGATCAGCTTTAAACGTTCCCAAGGTGAATTCGTCCGTGGCCCTTTCGCCGAGTTAGGCGTTTCGCTTCTCGTCGGTGCGCCCACGGCCGATGTTCGTTTTCTCGTCATTGGTTTCCTCGGCTTTTTCCCACGACCTAGCGTCCTCCTCTACTTTTCAACCCGCTTCCCTTAAAGCGCAGCGCGCGTTTACGTTATGCGCTTCGGTCTACTCGTCAATAGGGATTTGGGGGATCTCGAAAAAAGCTTGTATTGGGTCAGTCAACGCGGCTTTAAGGCCGCGGAAGTCTCTGCGGGGAAGGGAGGGCCGGCGGACGCCGAAAAAGTGAGTCCCGCTGATCTCAGGTCGCTCTCAAAGAAGTTTGACCTGACGTTAGTCCTTGACTATTACGCGAATCCGCTCGAATCCGATCCGGAGAGGGCCGCCGAAGCGGTCCGCGGCCTTAAAAGGGCCATCGAGATGGCGTCGGATGCCGAGGTGAGCGTGGTGGTCGGTTCTTGTGGGAAGGGGCCCGGGAGCTTCGATGATAACCTGAAAAGATATGCTCAAGTCTACCCCGACCTCGGCGACTTCGCGGCCGCGCACGGGGTCAAGCTGGCTTATGAGATCTGGCCGGGCTTTAACTTCGCATACACCCCAGTTCATTGGAAAAAGCTTTTCGAGGTCGTCCCGTCCAAAGCGCTTGGGCTAAACTTCGACCCATCGCACTTGGTGTGGCAATTCGTGGACTATTTGGAGGCCTCTCGTTCCTTTTCTGACAGGATATACTCCGTTCACGCCAAGGACACAGAGATCATAAGCGGCAGGTTGGCGCAAGCCGGGATAACCGGCGAGGGTTGGTGGAGGTTCAGGATACCGGGATGGGGGATCATAAACTGGAGGGCTTTGCTCTCGGTTCTTATGGAATCCAAATACGAAGGAGTGGTCAACGTAGAGCACGAGGACCCGCTCTTTGGGTTCGAAGAGGGGGCTGAGAGGGCGCTGAAGTATTTGCAGGGGCTTTGAGGAAAGCGCCCTCTTGGCCAGATATAGCCTTCGTACCCGCCTGAGCGCCATTTGCGGATAAAACATAAAAAAGGGATAATCAAAGCCGCTGGGACGGGTAGGTAGTGTATCCGAAACTTTTCGCCGTGGCAAAAGAACGATAAGCTTCGCCATTTACGGCGGGGGAGTAGAAAGGAGGGCTTTACTCTAAGTAGGCGCACGCGGGTCCGCATCCGCATACCCGTGGTACGCGTAGAGCTTGGGCTTCACGTGGACCCCCTCACGAGTTCATCGGGAGTCTTCCGCTCGCCCCCTTCTCGATGTACCTACCCCACCCGCTCACACACTTTACTGAAGAAGGCATCACGGGGAACGCCGACCATCTTCGGTTCTACGCGCCTGCTTCCGGCCCGTGTGAGCTCCTGCCCCTCAGCCGAGGTCTTGGGTCCATGCTGACTCTACTGCCCACGCACACCCAAATCATTCAAATGCGAAAATCTGCATAAACTGATCTATTTCGAAACTGCTTTAAACGGCGGAGCCCCGCTGAACTTTTTTATCTGGCTCGAATTTCAGGAGCGCCCTGGCTAAGGCGGATCAGGATAGCCAGGTCAGGATAAGGAGGCAAAGCGAAGCTGAGCTGAGCGAAGCGGGACTGCGCGACAAGAGTAACACAAAAAGTCGCCTGCACACTTGCTTACGGGCTAAAAATTCAACCCATCTCCCGGCTCAGCTGGGGGTCATGCCCTGAGGGGTTCCGGCCTGCCGCTTTCAACCGACCTGTAAGCGGCGTCCACGACCCTCATCACTTCGTACGCGTCATCGATCGTCTGAAGCGGTTGGGCTTTCCCCTCCAACACGTCTATGAAGTGGGTTATCTCAACGACGAAGGGGTCTTTCCAGTCATACCTCTTGGAGGACTCAGAAAAGCCCGGGATCTTGTACCCGAGGAAGTTTCCCTCGCCGTAGAGTTGGCCCTTTTCGCCGATCACGTAGAAGGAGTGATTGCCGTTCGGTTGATCGAAGGCCCAAGACGTGTTCACCTCCCCCAGCGAACCGCCATCAAACCTCACCAAGAGGTGAGCGGTGTCCTCCCCCTCCATATTCAACTTGAACCTTGACGTAATCGCGTAGACCTCTTTGGGAGCCGAGGGGGCGAGGTAAAGGAGCCTGTAAATGGGGTGGTAGCCTGTGTCGATGAGCTCCCCTCCACCCATGGTGGACTTCTTGGCCCTCCACCCCCCTATTCCCGACGCCGCGAAGCACTCGTTGGTGACGACCTCATAAGTCTTACCGATCAGAGAGGGGGCCAACCTCTTGGCCTCTTGAACCGAGGGGGTGAAAACGCTGGTGTGGGCCGCCAGGAATTTCACCCCCGATTTCTTCACGGCTTCTCTGACCTTCTTCGCTTCGTCGAGGGTAATGCACAGCGGCTTCTCGACCATCACCGCGACCCCCTTCTCGGCGGCCGCGATGACCGCTTCTGCGTGAAGGTTGTGGGGAAGGCACACGTCTACCGCATCCACGTTCTCCTTTTCTAGCAGCTCGTGGAAGTCAGCGTATGTTTTGACGTCGGGACCGAATCTCGAGGCCAGCGATTTAGCAGCCTCGGGCACCACGTCAGATACGGCCACCACCTTGGCCCTGGACGTGTTTGCAGCGTCAAGGTAGCCGTTGGTGTGAGCCCCTGCTATACCACCCGAACCCAGTATCCCTATTCTCATCATGGGCGCATGAACGCGGAGGCGTTTAACTTTATCGTAGGTTAACGGGGACAAAAACTCCCCTCCCCCTCACCTGAGAAGGGGGTGAATGGGTAGCGCTTTCGGTGGATTTTCGTCATCTGAGCTGCATTCAATGCCTCGGCCGCGATGGGGTTCGCTAGGCATTCTCGTGGAACGCGGGCGAGACGCCCGGGGATGACATCCCATTGTCGTCAATACTGCGGGACGTTTTCGGCGTTACAGCATGTTAGCAAGAAAGCTCCGACCTTAAGGGAGGAGATGAATTGTCAGCCGAAAAGTTTGTCAATCAAGACGATATCAAATCAGTACCCACGGGCACTGGGGAATTAACGCCTGATAAGCCCATAAAAAAGGGTGAGAGACGGAATAAGACCTCCGGATTAGAAGATGATGGGGGCACCGTCGATGAAGCAGGAACCTCAAATCCCTCGGGGATGAGAGGATGTCAGCCACCCGATGGTAAACGCGCCGGCGAACCAAGAAGCCGCGCGCGCAAGGGCAGCGCAGTTCGCCCTTTCTCCAAGAGGGATCTCCTTTATCGCTCGGGATGGACCTTCTATTTGCGTTTAAGCGGCGTTCGTCGCGTGGCCCCTCGTGGCAAGCAGCGCGAAATAGGGATGGGCCTTTTTATCTCCTAGGTAAGGATGTATTAGCGTATGAGAGGTATTATGATTTGATCTACGCTGCGCTATGCGCGTCGATATCTTTTTGGCCGGCCGGTAAGGGGATAAACATCGAGTAAAGGCTGTTTGGACTGCTATTTGAAGCATGCTTCACCGACTCTTAGGGGAACCGTCAAGCCTGGCCTGACCTAGGCTGGCTTGGCCGCATCGGAACCTGCCAACTTTCAGCAAAATGCTCAAGAGGTAGTTGGAATAGGGGCTCCCATCGAACAGCCAATCCCTCGATACCGACCCGTGGTGGCCGTTTGCGTGGATGATCTTCCCTCTGCCCACGTATATGGCGACGTGCCCTTTGAAGAACAGGAGGTCGCCTTTCTCGGCATCGCGGATACCCCCGACGTCCTCAGAGGCACTCATTTGCTGGTCGGAATTCCTCGGTAATTCCTTCCCGCAGAATCTGAACAACCTCTGGACAAAGCCGGAACAGTCAAAGCCAAATGAGGACGTACCTCCCCATAGGTAGGGAACGCCGATAAACTTGGGCGCGAGGTCTTCCGGTTTGCACCCCTGCTTGATGGGGTATAGGTAGCTGCGAGGTATTCTGAATTCTTTCGCGTCCTCCTCAGTCAGGTATGAACCAAAGGAAAGGTTGACGCTGTGGGCGTGGTAATGCTTGCTCAGCTTGTAAATCGGCTCATCTTTATCGCTTAGGAGCGTCTTTTTGGCGTAACCGGTGACACCGTCCGAGCAACGGATAAAGTAGAAATCGCCTGCTTCATCGAGGATTTCGGCCTCTTCACCGAAAATCAGCTGAGAAAGCCTCTCTGAGGTAGCGTCGGGCTTGGCCCGCACGTCCACGACCGTGCTCAGCGCGCGCACGAGAATATTCGGAGATGGCTTAAAAGGGTGGACCGCCAACCGTTTACGCTGAAAAAGGTGCCTAAGGGAATTCTCAGCTCAGCGTTTTTCTTTGCGCCGCTTTTTGCATTCCCTATTTTACAAAAGAGGAGGTTAAAGGGGCGTAAAACCTCGTCTTTCTGGGGTTTCGCTCTACGTAGGCGCACGAGGGTCCGCATCCGCATACCCGTGGTACCCGTAGAGCTTGGGCTTCGCAGCTTCACGCAACTCCCTCGCGAGTTCATCGGGAGTCTTCCGCTCCGCCCCCGTCAGGGCGCACCCACCCAGAAGCGAAGGTAGGACCGCGCGGTCCTACCGATCGCGCTGGGAAGCGCCCTCCACCTTCAGTCCGCTTCCCCCTGTGTGTGCACGTACCCCTCCTTCTCTTTCCAAAGGAGTTGGGTCTTTGTAACCACCCTACTGCCCATGCACACGCAAATCGTTCACATCCAAAATTATACATAAACCTATCTATTTTGAAACTGCTGACTAAGGCGGGGAGTGGGCCAGTGCGGTCTTTCCTCGAAAGGCGTTTTTAGAACGCAGGCATTTTCCTATGAATTACTTCGTAGGCATAGACGGGGGAGGGACCAAGACCTCCGCGGCTTTGGCGGACGAAAGGGGTCGCGTGCTGAAAACGGCCAGGGCGGGCCCCACGAATTACGTGCAGTACGGGGAATCGGTCGTCGTCGACACCATAAGGGCCCTTTTATCTCAGTTGAATGTTGATGGGCCCATTGCGTCCCTTTGCGCCGGGCTAGCTGGCCTGGACAGGCCCGATGACAAGCAATTTATGAACGATGCCCTCTTGCGCGCCGGTTTTGCCCAGAAGGCGGAAGCGGTCAGCGATGGTCTCATTGCCCTTTACGGGGCGACGTTCGGAGAAGCAGGGGTGATACTCATGGGAGGCACGGGTGTAATCGCTTGGGGAACGGACGGCAAGCTCTTCAAAAGGGCGGACGGATGGGGATACCTCCTAGGCGACACGGGTAGCGGTTATGACTTGTCCAGGCGCGCTCTGGTAGCCGCTTTCAAGGCATACGACGGAAGAGGGGAGAGCACTTCTCTGTTGGGGGCGATCCTGGGTTACTTCAAGGTGCAAAAGCCCGAGGAACTGATACGCGTGGTTTACGGTAAGCCCGTCTCCGTCATAGCGGGCTTGGCTCCCCTCGTATTTCAGGAGGCCAAAAGGGGTGATCGCGTGGCCATGTCGATAGTCGAGTACGCGGCCGACGAGCTCGTCAACACCGTCAACGCCGTACTGAAAGGGTTATCGCTTGACGTTGAGGGGATATACGTGTCAGGAGGGCTGTTTCAGGACGACCTTTTGAGGGAGCTCGTCGAGAGAAAGCTGGGGAAAAAGCTCTTGAAGCCGCCTCTGTCCCCCGCCCTGGGCGCTGTAGTCCGCGCCTACATCAACTACGGGATTAGGCCGACGGGCGAAATGCTGGAGAACCTGATGAGCTATGACGGCCCCATTCGATGTGAAAGCGGGCGCCGAGTCATGGACAGCTAAAAGGCGGCCAAAAACGCGCGTGAAGCAGGTGAGAAAGAAGACCCACCGGGGAAACTGGCGTGAGAGGCAAAAATTAGGAGAAACGGAAAACGAGAAGCTTGGGGAGTTGGTGGGCCATTGGTGCTATTACCCGCGCGGCGGCGCTTTTAGACGGTCGGGCGGACACCATGCGGTGGGCGACGGGCCGAAACCTATTTCGCGAAGATAAGAGTAAGCCACGGAGGTTGCTTGAGTCGACGTAACGCATTCCCTCTCGAGGGCGGGTCGAAGATCCGTCGTGCGCTGCTTCAACGGCCAAGCCAAGGCTCCCATCCAGGCCGCCAACTCGGCGATCGGCCTGAAGCGCTCCGGGAGAGGGGGCGTTCCCAGTGGAGCGTTAATCGATGGACTCGGATGAAAGCCCAAAGAGGCTCACTCTTGGCTTGGGTCTGAACTGGTGGTTTCGAACAATTTTTAAGCTGCTGCGCGCCGGTCTTATGCGCGTCAAGGCGGTTTGGTCAGGTACCGGTTTCAGAGAAAGCGAAACTTTAATAGCGGGCGCAAAAAACATGGGGCTGACCGACGTCTTCATCGGTGCGTTCATGGAGTCTGGCGCGGCTTACAAAAGCCCTTCGCTAGTAACTGGCCCGAACGCGGTCGAAATGAACGAGGCCAAAGAAACCGTTAAACGGCTGCACGACGAGGGCGTGAGGGTGCACGCGTGGATAATTTCGTTGATGCATCCTGAGGCCGTGACTCACGGCCACTACGTGGTCAACAAGGAAGGGGTTTCTTGCCTTCAAAAGGCCCCTTACGTGCCCTACTACACTTGGCTTTGCCCTCACGATACGGGCACGCGCGACTTCTTGGTGGGCGTGGCGAGGCAGCTATCGGAGGAGTTGGACTTCGACGGTATACACATGGATTACATAAG
>JAWDNK010000049.1:0-8594 GCA_046534355.1 Candidatus Martarchaeota archaeon
GGCTTCACAGCTTCACTCAACTCCCTCGCGAGTTCATCGGGAGTCTTCCGCTCCGCCCCCGTCAGGACGCACCCACCCAGGAGGGATGGCAGGACTGCATGATCCCACCGCTCCTTCTGGGAAGCGCCCTCCACTTTCAGTGCCCTCCCTCTCCTGTGTGTGCACGTACCCCTCCCTCTCTTTCTAAAGGAGGTCTTGGGTCTTTGCAACCACCCTACTGCCCATGCACACACAAATTGTTCATATCCCAAATTATATATAAACCTATCTATTTTGAAACTGCTGACTACGGCGTTCTCCTGTGCGTACGTCATATTTAGCTCCGTGTAGAGGGCACATAGCGGTTAACTGTTTTGTTTCTACGCGGGTGAGTACGCCACATCCATAGTGCGCGCAGACTGCATCTATGCCATAAAATTCATCTTGGTTTGTCTCCGCGTCTTTGTGGTAAACTATAAGCACGGGGCGAGGCACGCCTTTGGGATTGATCACGGTTATTATCCATCCCTCCTTTTTTTAGCGCCTCACTCCTAACACCTATACGCATAATTATTTCTGACTAAAGAATAAAAGCTTTGTGGATTATCCTAGGCGAACAAGAGCACAAAAGGATGATACATACAATTAAGAGAGGAGGGTCGCTTGCTTTAATTGGAATGCAACATATTTGCTCGATTATAAAAGTAGAGTCCCGCTACTTTCGGTCCCGGGAAGCGTTAATGAAGACGGGCCTAACCGCGGATCCCGCAACGAAAGGTGATAGGTATCGGAGCAAGACTGGCGAACTCGCTGCGCCGGGATTTTCCCTACACTATACTTTTAAACGGCCACCAGCTGCTATCAAATGAGGGGATTTGAGAAGCGGGGATACTCGCCCCTTTTTCGCGCAGGGGTGAGCCCGTTTTCTCATCGCCTGATTCCGTGCTTAACGGAGGCGCCACGGGATGCCGAGATGTAACCCTTCCCTCATGATTCCGAGGATCCCTCACCACATGAGTCATGGTTTTGCACGGCGCCTGAAGTGTGGGCAGAGCTTTCTAATCGCAAGGATAATTAGACCTTTCAAGGGAAAAATCAGGGAGGACGAAGGGAGGCTTAACGGCGACGTCGGTGAATTCCGGACGCCGTGCAATCCGCTGAGCTCCTTGCAGGTCCATTCGGAGATCATCAAAAAAGGGATCTTTGCCTGGTCTCATGCAGTCTGCACGAAGGTGCTCAGGTCCGATGCCGGGCCCGCGGTTTGGGATGGAATTCAGTTGGGCCCTGATCAGGAGTGCCCTTTTCTTGGAGGGAGGTCTGCTGACTTATCTAAGAGTGCGGGATGGTCAATCATCGTGGCGCGGGCGGCCGTTCAAACGGGCCTCTGCTGTTCGTAGGTGGCGCCCTTGGCCTCTTACTTGGTTTGGGTTGTAGCTCTTTTAGGTGTTACTGCTGCCCTGTGGCTTTTCGGTTACCTCAAGAAGCCGGAGGGCTTGACGCTGGGATACGGGTACGCGATTTATGCCTCTACTGCCCTTAACGGTTTTGTGGACGGGCTGGCCAAAAAGGCGAGGAAGGCGTGGAGCGCCTGGTTCACGGGTGGGTTGCTGGTGTTCGTGGGGGGGATGTGCTTGGCAATTTATTACCTGGGAGAGGACCTCCTTAGGGGTTTGCTTTCTACCGCTCGCGTAGCTACGGTCATGCCAGTGGTGCCAGGCCTCACAATTCCTCTAGTCCCGGGGCTGGTGGCCCTCGCGGTCACGGTGATCGTCCACGAGTTATCTCACGCTCTGGCGGCCAGGAACGGAGGAGTTAAGGTCAAAAGGCTTGGCATAATCTTCGTCTTAGCATTGCCCATAGGGGCCTTCACGGAACCCGACGAGGATTCCTTTCAAGCCGCTTCTCACGCCACCAAGCTTAGGGTGTTGGCCGCGGGAAGCCTGGCCAACCTGGCCACCGCGGCTTTGGTGATTGGTTTGCTTTCCCTTGCCCTCGTGGGCTATCCGGCCACCCCTTCTGCCGTTGTGGTGCAAAGTGTAATCCCTAACACTTTGGCGTCGAGCTTGGGCATCAAGGCTGGATATCTGATATACGCCGTAAATGGGACTAGGACTAATACCCTCGCGGCGCTTTCCGAGGCCCTTGCCTCAACCCACCCCGGGCAATTGGTAACGCTAGTCACGAACCACGGTAACCTCACGGGTAGGTTGGGGGCCGTCCCTCCGGGCTACGGGGAAAGCGACAAGGGTTTTATCGGTATCGAGCTCGATAGCATGCCCTTCTTTTCGCCGAGGCTGCGTCTTGGTCTTTCTCCCCCCGAATGGCTGCAGGTAGAAACCTATGGTTTTTGGATATGGTTCATAAACTTGAACGTGGGCATATTTAACGCCCTTCCCATACCTCTGCTAGACGGTGATCAGTTCTTTAAAGAGCTCATGGCCCTCCTCAAGGAAAGGGGCTTACCCCACCCCATCGGCAACGGCTTAGCGGTCTCTATGGAGTTGTTAGCCGTGGGCCTGCTACTAGCAAACCTGATATTCTCGGTCTCGGTCCTATTTTGAAGAGAGCTCATGGCTTTCACTCGCTGTAGCCTTTGCGATAGGCCGGCCGTTTTCCTAGACAGGAGGTCAGGAAAGGCATATTGCGCTGATCACTTCCGGGGGATTTTAGAAGATAGGGTGAGGAGAGAAGTGAGGAGGGAAGGCCTCGCGCGCGACGAAAGGATAGTCATGGGTATTTCAGGCGGTAAGGATAGCCTAGTCATGATGGATTTGCTCTGGCGGGTGGAGAAAGATTACGGTGTGGAGCTTATAGCCCTGACCGTCGACGAGGGCATAGAGGGAGGCCAATACAGGGGGAGAAGGGTTGAGCTCGTCAAGAAAATGGCCCAGGAAAGAGGAATAAAGTACGTTTTTCATGGCTTCAAGGAAAAATATGGCTTTACGTTGGACGAGGCAGTTGAGGCGTTGAGGGGAAAGGAGGAGCCGTGCACCATTTGCGGCATATTGAGGAGACGCGCCCTCAACGACTACGCCAAGGAGTTGGGGGCCACGAGGCTCGCGATAGCTCACGTGTTGGATGATGAGGCTGAAACGGTGCTCATGAACGTTGTAAGGGGGGATCCCAAGGGGCTGCTGACCTCCGAAAACTACTCGCCCGAACTTTTCGGTTTCTACGTGCCCAGGATAAAACCTTTGAGGGAAGTCACCGAGAGGGAGAGCGCGTTTTACGCCTACTTGCTGGGCATACCCCCTGAAGACGAGGAATGCCCTTACGCGCGGTTCTCTCTAAGGGACGGGGTTCGTCTCTTTCTTGAGCAGTTGGAAAGCAAACACCCAGGCACTTCAAGCAGCGTCGTTAGGTTTGGGGATAAGTTGAGGGCTGGCCAAAGCGCGCCCGCCGGCGAGATCAAGCGTTCTTTTTGTTCGGTTTGCGGATACCCAACGTCTGAGGGAAGGGATTTGTGCAGGGTGTGCGAGCTGAGGAGGGCCGTCGAGGCCGGCGAGCGGAAAAGGGCTCGCGAAGCCGTTTCCCGAACCGAGCCCCTAAAAGGAGGGGAGCGCGGCCTTCGGCCGAGGTACCCGTGTACTTCACTGCTACATGGGTGTGGGCAACGACCGATAAGACGAACGACAAACCTCGTCCTTCGTGGCGGGAAGGAGGTCAGCACATTTTTAAGCTAGGGCTCCTGATTAAGTGGCAGCGGGTAGGGTCGGAGGTTTGCCCTCTCCCTGGCCAGCAATGGGCATGAGCTGGGACCAGTAACCAGGGGTGGTAAGGGCGTGCCCTACGCGGGAGGTACGGGTCAAATGGGCGCTGAGCCCCTAACTCCTGGGGGCCGGGGGCCCTCCCTCCCCTTTGGAGGAAGGGGAGGTGGGTTAGCCGCCGGGAACGGATGAGGCCCGGAAGGGAGCGATCACACCGGCGAACCCGGTCGTTCAGGAGGGATGGGCGAGCTCATCCGTGCCCCTCGCGTCGGTCGCTCCCGGCGCCCCTGGGGCCGCTGCCGGGAAACCCGCGGCATTGGGGTCTACAGGCAGGCTTATAAAAGGCCGTTATAATAGTGTCGATATAATTGCCCTATCAACAAACGCTCTGGTACTCGTTTCTGTGGAGGACAAAGAGGGGGAAGCCGGTGCTTCTCGGGAAAGTGAGGGAGAAACTAATCGAGATCATAGGACAGGTGGCCCAAGAGAGGGGGTTTAAGCTGGGGAAAAGCTTGGTTTACCCCAACGGGGTCTACCTCGAGTTAGGGCTAGACCCGAGGGTAGCACCCCATTGCGCCCTTTCCAGCATAAGGTCCAGGACCTCGGGGGTTCTTCGTTCGCACTTCCCCGAGTTGAAGAAGATGCCCTCCCTTTGGACCAGGGATTACGAGGTTTACAACTACAGCCTAGGGGATGAAGCCGTAGAGAGGCTGAGGCGCTGGTTAGGAGAGAGAAAGCGGAGATATGAGCGGATTCTGTTGAAAGACTGGTGAGCGATTTGGCTGAAATAGTGCTGACCACGGATAAGACCATGATGAGCGAGTACAGAAACATCCCATTGGCCGACTTTTTTGGGTGTGCCCCCGTGGAGAGGGTGCCTGAGAGGCTCTTCGACTTCATAGCGACCCCCTTGCCAACCAGAGACGGCGTGGCCATATACGCTCCTTACGGTGTGCGGAAGCTAGAGGCCGCGTTGCTCAAGGGGTTCGACCCCAGATCCGTGGTGGTGACGGATCCCGATCACCTGGGGCAGTTTGTAGATGAAGGGACGAAGGTGATCGGTCTCTCGACCATGGATCCCCTTGGCCTGGGGCCCGTGACCATGATGTTCACTTATGGCGGCCAGTACACTTCTTACACCAAGAAGAGGTTCCTCGAGTTAGTGCGCCAGTCCGATGCCGTTAGGAAGTCCAAGGCCCCGCGCGCCAAAATAGCGGTCGGCGGACCCGGTGCTTGGCAGCTCGACGTCAGGCGTGACGTGCTTGAGTCGCTACCCATAGACAACTTGGTTCAGGGAGAATTGGATCACGTAGCCGTCGACGTGTTCAGGAAAATAGAGGAAGGGTCGCTGCCAAAGAACCACAAGGTCCTGGGTTGGCCTAAAGTCGAGGAGATACCGCCCATAGTCAACCCGGCCATGAACGGCATGGTTGAGGTCATGAGGGGATGCGGGAGGGGTTGCCAGTTCTGCGCCCCCAACGTGAGGAGCGCGCGCTACATGGGTCTGGACCTGATCCTGAAGGAGGTTGAGGTCAACGTCAAGGGCGGCAAGACTGCCATATGGGCCCACAGCGACGACATATTCCTTTACAAAGTGGAAGACAAGAGGCACTTCTACCCCAACACCGACGCCATAGTGGAAATGTTCCAGGCCATAATGTCGTTCAAGGGGGTTACTCATAGTAACCCCACGCACGGGACCATAGCTCCGGTCATAGCTGACGAGAAATTGCTGCCCAGACTTTCCCCCATTTTGAAGGCGGGGCCGGACAACTGGATAGGCATACAACCGGGCTTGGAGACGGCCTCAGGGGAATTGTTGGCCAAGTACATGAGAAACAAAATGTTGCCCTTTTCGCCCTCCGAGTGGTCCAAAGTGGTGCTCGAGGGCACTAGGACATTTAACGAGAATTACTGGTTCCCGGCTTACACGCTGATAATGGGTTTGCCGGGCGAGACCGATGATGACGTGTGGGATACCGTAAGGCTGATCGATCAAATGGAGAGGGAGCTGCCGGAGAAAATAGGTCCTAAGGCGCACTTCGTAGCGGTTCCCCTTTCTTTCGTTCCCCTTTCCGTCCTCAGCGGGGAGCAGTTCTTCGACGTTGGAAAGGAGATGACGGAGGCGCGCTTCGCGTTGCTTTACAGGTGCTGGAGGCATACGGCCAAAGAAGCCATGTACTTCAGCCAATCGGTTAAATCGGTGCCTCCTTACTTGCGCCCCATACTTAGGGCATTGGTATCGTTTGGCCCCTTCATAATTTTGCACTACATGGAGAAATGGGGGCGGAGCATGGGCTTCGATGTGGACAAGGCCTTTCACATACCCGGCTGAGGCCTAGATTTTTGGAGGAGGGACGTCGGCTTCTCGGTCGCGCGCTGGGGGCTTTGCACTGAAATCCTTAAAGCCAAATCCCGGATTCTCCATGGCCGGGGTCTCCTAGCCTGGTATGGAGCGGGCTCGCTAAGCCCGTGGCCCTTAGTGGCCGCATGGGTTCAAATCCCGTCCCCGGCGCTCCTTCGGCTTACTTTAAATCCTCTCTCCGTCGGACCCTATGAGGGTAGTAGTGCTCAGGTATGGCCATAGAGTTGGCCGCGACAAGCGCGTGACCACGCACGTGGCTTTGGTGGCCAGGGCTTTTGGTGCCGAAGGTATATACATGCACGGCGACGCCGACGAATCGGTCACCGATTCGGTCCTTCGGGTGGTCAACGCATGGGGAGGCCCTTTTTGGTTGAAGTGGGTTAGCGATTACGTCCCCACGATAAAGCAGTGGAAGGAAGAAGGGGGGGCGCTGGTGCACTTGACCATGTACGGTCAGGACTTGGACGACGTTTTATCCGACGTCTCTTCCAGGGAAAGCGTGATGGTTTTCGTGGGATCCTCGAAGGTGCCCGCCGAGGTTTACCATATGGCTGACTACAACGTGGCCGTTGGCCACCAGCCTCATTCGGAGGTGGCGGCGCTGGCCGTGTTCTTGGACCGTCTTTTTCGGGGTGAGGAATTGAAGAAAAGGTTTAATGGCGCAAGGCTTATCGTATTACCGTCAAAGGATGGAAAAATTGTCCTCGAAGCGCGGAGCAAAGGCGGAGCCGAGGGCGAAGCCCGAGGCTAATGAGGAAGGAGTAGCGGGAGAAGTCGAAACCGACGGCGGTGGAGTGAGCGCCCTCGGGGATGAAGTCGGGGTTAAGGCGCAACCCCCCACGGAAGTGACCGCTGAAGAGGGCGCCGGTTCCGGCACGCGTCTTGCTGCTGCTGCCGGCCCAGAACCCAGCAACGAGGAGAAGCGTAAAGGTAAGGGGAAGAGGAGCAAGGAAAGCAGCGGCGGTCGTGGTACTGGCACTGGCACTGGTACTGGTACTGGTAGGCGTTCAGCGGCCGGGGCAGAACGGGCGAAACAGGCCCACGCCGTCCTCGATAGCAAGACCATCGAGGAGCTCGTTCCGATCCTCCTTCACTCCAAGGGGAACCCTGTTATCAGCGGCATAATAAGGAACCTGGAGAGCGGGGAGGCGATATCGGACGACGACTTAGCTGCGCTCATAGGCGTCAAGGTTAACATGGTGCGCACCGAGCTGAACGAGTTATACGCCAATGGCATGGTGTCCTTCGAGAAGAGGAAAATACCTAACCAAAAGTGGTACGCTTACTTCTGGAAGCTTGATATGGGTAATATAAATTACCTTATCCAGCAGAGAATAAAAAAGGTAATAGATATATTGAATAAAAGATTAAATTTTGAGATGAACCATAGTTTCTTTTATTGCCCCAGGGACGGGAAGAGATACACTTTTGAGGAATCCCTGGAGAATGGATTTAGGTGCGTCGATTGCGGGACTCCGTTGGTGGCTCAGGACAACAGGGAAATTGTGGAAAGGTTAAAGTCGGAAGTATCCCGGCTTACCCAGCTGTTGGAGACTATCTCGGGAGAAAAGGCGACGCGGTGAGGGAAGCGCTAGAGGTGCTGAGGAAGGCAGGGGCCAATAGTCAGGTCATCAGCCATTGCGTCGTCACCTCATTCGTGGCTTTCCAGCTGGCCAAGGCTGCAGAACTGATGGGGAAGACCGTTGACGAGGATTTGGTGGTTAAAGCTGCGTTGCTCCACGACGTGGGCCGGGCGTTTACCAAGGGGGTCGCCCATGCCTTAAAAGGGGCCGAGTACTTAGCTGGGCTGGGTTACTCCAAGGAGCTCTGCTTGGCCGTGGAGAGGCACGTGGGGGCAGGGATAACTCGGGATCAGGCGAGGGCTTTGGGGCTGCCGGATAGGGACTACGTGCCGGTTACTCTTGAAGAAAAAATCGTGTCCTTCGCCGACAAATTGGTTGAGGGTGTGAACGTGCTCGGGCCCGATCACGTTTTGGCCCGCTTTGAAAGAGAATTCGGTGAGAATTCACCGCAGTTGGAGATGGCGCGGGGGCTGATCAGGGATATGAGGGAAATCTATGAGAAATCGGGGGTACCAGCCCTCATAGGATGGAGGGGTAATGATACCGTCGATTTGTATCTCTGAGCTTTGCCACGTCTTTCAGCTGAGGCCCTGCATTATCGACTTTGGGCGACGCGGGAGCTGGAGGCGGGGATGCCCTTATTTTTACTTCCAGCTCCTTTTCCAGCTTGTCTACGAGCGCCTCTGGTGGCCTGAGCTTTTCCTCCTCCACCCTCCTTATCACCGATTCCTTTTCGTTGAGCTTTTTGGCCAGCTGCTCCGCGGTGAGGCCCTTTTTCTCGCGGGCGCGCCTAACCAATTCACCGTAATTTGGCTGCAATATCACGTCATCGCCTGCGGAAGCTTTGAATGGCATTGAGGGTCTGGCTGGCCTCGCGTTCAGCGCGATCCTGCCTTGCGGGCGCCGTTGGGGAGAAGACTGGAAGCCGGGCTTGGCCGCGGAAGCGTTGGCATTAAGAGT
>JAWDNK010000050.1:0-8460 GCA_046534355.1 Candidatus Martarchaeota archaeon
CATGGACCTGATCGATGTCCATTGCCACCTAGATGATCCCTCTTTCGAAAGAGACCTCGAAGAGGTAATTCAAAAAGCGAAATCCAACGGGGTAAAAGTTTTCGTGCTGTCCGCCATGCTGGACCTAGGCCTAACGCGGGCAATCAAAATAGCCTCCGATCACGCTTGCGTTGAGTTGTCGGTCGGGGCTCAGCCGCAAAGCATCAACGAGAACAACTGGAAGGCCGTGCTGGAAAACATGGAGGAAGCGCTGAAGACTGGAAAGTTCATCGCCGTAGGAGAGGTTGGCCTTGACAGGGGCAGAGGGGGAGGAGACCTAACCTTCCAAGAGAAGTTCTTCAGAGAGGCTATAAGGCTGGCAGAAAGTAAAAAATTGCCCTTGGTCGTCCACAGCAGGGGGGCCGGCAGAGAGGCTATCCGCGTACTACTCGATGAGAAACCAAACGTGAACGTCGACATGCACGCCTACGATGGACGGGTATCTACCGCAAAAGAGGCTAGCGAGAAGGACGGGATCTTCTTCTCAATACCCCCCTCCGTAGCCAGAAGCGACCAAAAAACCCGGTTAGTCAAGGCTTTACCCATCACTTCGATCCTGTTGGAATCGGACGCCCCAGCCCTGGCCCCAGAACCAGGCGAAAGAAATACACCTTCTAACCTCATCGTTTCCGTGTCCTCCATAGCCAAAATCAAAAATCTCACTCAGGAATGGTTGGCCTCAACCACGTCAAAAAACGCCCAAAGGTTCTTCGGAAAAAGCTGGGGTCTCGAATAACCTGCCTCTCGACTATGTAGCTCTTGTAAGGTATGGCGTCCCCCTCTTCGGATAACTTGTAGAGGGTGATTTTTTGTTTGTATCTCAATACGCCGCCGTAGTGTTCCAGCCAGCCCTTTTCTATTACCTCTAGCTCCTTGTATTTTTCCCCTGACGCTTCACTACTCAAATTCGCACCGGATATATTATTTCGCGCTAAAACTTAAGCGATTCCCCGTACGTGAAGTGAAAATATCTCCTCTCCTGATTCGCGCGATCACCGCACCCACCGGCTTCGGATCTGTTGTACAACGGATTCGTCGTTTTCTTTGGTTATCAGCAGCACGTGATCCGCCGCATTCTCCAGTTCTTTCTCGTGAGATACTAGGATTATCTGCCTGGCCCTTAGGTTCGCCACCAAATCCCTGAACTTAGAAAGCTGCTCCGAGCTAAAGCCATCGGTCGGCTCATCCAGCAACATGAGCTCGACCGAAAGCCCTGCGACCTCCCGCGCCACGTCGTTGAGCGCTAGCCTGTAGGCAAGCGCTATAGAACTCCTCTCTCCTCCGCTCGGCCCCTCATCGATGTCCATTTCTATACCGCCGTGCTCTATGATGGGTGAGAAGTCCTCGTCTACTCTCACCCGTTTCTGTGGGTCGTCGACCAGTAAAGAGAAGAACTCCGAAAACTTATCTTGGAACTCCTGGTTCAGCCTAGCCAAAACCTCCTTTTCGATTTCTCCCAAAACCGGTATGAACTCTTGCCTAACCCAATCCGACAGAGAACGCAGCTCCTTCCCCCTTCCTCTTGCCTCCCGCTTGTCCTCTACCTCCTTCTGGAGCTCCACGATTTCATTTTGCAAGCTGGCTCTCGTGGAAAGGGTGGCTTGATACTCGGCGTTAACCTTGTTGTATTCCTCATCGGCGCCGCGGTAGGCTTTTTCAGCCTTATCGTAGTCCGAGTAGGCGCGCTGCCTATCCTCAAGCGAAGACGACAACTGGTCCTCGATTACTGCCTCCTCTCTCCTTAAGGCCTCCAATTCCGCTTGGATTTCGTCGATTTCCTGTTTCGCGCTCGAAATAGAGGCCTGAAGACGAGTCCTCTGAGAGACAAGGTCCTGAAGCAGCTGATCCCTTTTCTCAGCTTCCACGGAATCCCTGAGTTCCTGCTGCAACCTCTGTTGCTCGTCCTTCAGGTAATCGAGCCTCTTTTCTATCAGACCAACTACCTCATCCGCCGCCTTGAGCGGGTCGCCTCCAATCATTACTGCCTCTTCCCCAAACAGCTGCGATAGCCGCTGCAGCGAATCCCTGAGTTCCTTCTCTTTCTCACGCCGTACGTTTTCCATTTCATCCAGCTTGTACGCTTTGCGCAGTTCTAACCTGAGGTTATTCACCTCTTCTTCCAAACTTGGAATCCTTTCCTTCAAAGCCGAAATCTCATGAAGCGGCTCCACCCTAAGAGATTGAACGAACTCTGGTGAAGCGTCTCTGCCGCAACACGGGCACTTCCCCTCTTTTTCCATCTCTTCGTACTTCTGCAGGAGGTCGGACAGCTGACTTAGTCTCGACTGCGCTTTTAATAGCTCGTCATTTGCCGAGCTCAAATCGGCCTCGACCGCCGAAGCCGGGCGGTGCGCCGGAACAGAGTAGGCCTGAAGATCGGCCTGAAGCTTCTGGCATTGCTTTTTCATTTCCCCCAGCGCGAACAACCTGTTGCTTTCGGCCTGTATCTCATTCGCGATGGCGTCCAAATCTTTCGAAACGTCGCTTGGAGACCTGTGCGGGGGAACCGGCTTGGACAACTCCTCCTCCACCCGCTTCAGCTGTTCCTCGTCTTCCCTGAGCCTTTTTTCCTTATCTTGAACCCTTTTCAGAAGCCCGCCTTCCTGCGCCGCGTATTTCTCTTTTTTAGTCTTGAGGTCTGAAATAAGGGAGTCCAGATACTTCAGCTCCTCCCCCTTTTGAACGTAGTCGGCCCAGGCCCTCTCTTTTTTCTCCTTTGCCTCTTGCAACCTAGAGGAAAGTCCATCTACCCGTGCGGCTAGCTCCTCGAGTTTTGCCGTCTTTTCCTTCATCCTCATCTCCTTCTCCTCAAGGTCGGACGAATAACTTTCAAAGTTCTCGGCCTCGCCCAACAAGTTAGCGGCAAGCCTCTGAGCGTTAGAAGCCGCCCGCGCGTACTTCTCCGTATTGAAAGCGGCGCCGACGGCCTTCTTCCTCGCATCCCTATCCGAAAGTATTGCCTTTAACTTCTCCTGCGACGTATAAAAGGCGTACTCCCATATTGGCAATTTTCTGGCCCTCTCCGAAGCGCGGATGCCAAGCGCATCCATCACTTTTTCGTTCAGCTGGGAACTTGACAGCGGGGTCACCATGCCATCCTCCTCCCAATAGCCCTTGGCGCTCCTCACCTTGTCACCCACCCTCCTAAGCTCCCTATGAACGGCGTAGCGCCTGCCGGAAACGCTAAAGCGAAGATCGACCGACCCCACGTTCTCACCGTAACGCAACAAGCTCCTCTCGTCACCTGCTCCGAACAGAGCGAACTGAACCGCCTTTAGCAACGTGCTCTTTCCGCTGCCCACATCGCCCTCTATCAGCGTTATACCGTCCTTGAAATCCACCGACGTCGATGCGTGGCTGCGTATATTTTGGACGCGCAGCGATTCAAGCATCAACGGCTTCCTCCCCTCCTCTTGGAGCTGAGGGCTTCCTCCAGGATCGTTTCCGCCTCCTTCATCAACCTGTCTTCGTAATCGGAGTCCGTCTCGCCCTCCATTTTCTCTTGGGAGAGTACCTCGAGCAGCGCCTTGGCCGTCTCTGCTTTTACTGGTCCCTTCAGGTTGGCCTTCAACAGCTCTTCCTCCAGCTGCGCCGCCGACCCCACCCTCACCACCGTTTGTTCTGGACCAGACAGCGAGCCCCGGCTGATCATTACGTCTAGCGCGCCCGCCTTCGCGTACTCGCTCCTAAGGTAAGCTGAGGAAACGTCTGCTACCCTACCCGAGGACAACTTCCCCCCAAGCTTTATGAGCACCACCTTTCCAGAGTAATCCCCAGCTGGTTCCAGCTCCTTAACGTAATCGGTAGCGGAAAGCCCATCGGCGCTCTTCTCGACGACCGCCACGTCGACGGGATAAACCTTCACTCTATCCACCGTCACGTCGTTTCCTAGGTTAACCATGAGGAAACCTCCCCCCTCTCTCGAGTAATCCACTAGGTCGTCCACACCCCATCCCGCGAATAGCGGACCTGGGTAGGCCAGGGTCCCGTAGCCCTCCAATTTCTTCACTAGATATTGATGGACGTGCCCTCCAGCGTAATAATCGAAACCTTTCGGGAAGTAAGAAAGCGGCACCGCCTCCATTTTGGCGAAGCGCCCGGACCTGAACTCCTCTATGGCGCTGTGAAAAGCGAATATCTTTTTACCGGGTTCCCCGCTTAGACCTTGCCTGTCCAACAGTTCGAAGTACTCTCTCTCCCTGCCCTCCTTGAGACCCGGTAAGCCGAATATCTTAACACCCTTTGGCCCCTCGACGGGCTGAAGCCCCACCGACTCTCCTTTCTGAACCGGCCTGTAGGCATTGACCAGCAGGCCCGCGCCTTCCAACACCTCTATCATAGAGGAATGGGTGGGCGAGTTGTCGTGGCTTCCGTGCACCTCGTAGACAGGAATACCGGCCTCTTTCAGACGCTTCAGCTCCCCCGCCACCGCGCTGGCAGCGGCCATCGGTGGCACGTTGCTATCGAAAAGGTCGCCGCTGAAAATCAGAAAGTCGACGTGATCCCTTATACAAGTGTCCACGAGCTCGCTGAAAGCTTCCCTTTCGCCCTCTTTTAGGAAAACCCTTTCTTGTGCCCCCGCGTGCGCGTCGGCGGCGTGGGCGAAAAGCACAGATTCCATGCACGTACAGAGCCGGGAGTTAAAGTGCTTTTCCACCCGAGCCCACGTCCTCACGCAACGCTTCCCCCCCCAATCCGGCACGAGACCGTTCCATTCGACGCTACGCGATCGCACACCGTGCGACCTACCTGACCTCCCCCTCCCCCCGCCCTGAATGGCGAGGTTTGTCGTTCGCTTCATCAGCATCGCCGCCCTTCTAGCCCCATTTTCCTTAGCTAGCAACGCTTTTAAGGGCATTTTTGAGGTGCTTGGCAGAAAGCGATGAGCTTGAGCCTGGTAGTAGAGTACGTTACCGCTAGGCAGAACGAGGACGGAGGGTTCCTATTCGCTCGCCAGGCTGGGTACTCCACCGTAGAGGACACCTTCTTCGCGGTCAGCGTGCTGAAGACGCTAGGAAGAGAAGTGCCCCGGAAAAGGGACGTGGTCGCGTTCTTGGCTTCCTCCCAGCAGGAGGATGGCTCGTTCTCGAGCGTTCAGGTGGCGCGGTACGCCGTGGAGGGCCTGTCCCTCTTGGGGGAGCACTTCACCGCCGGTACCGGCTTCAGGTCGTGGCTCCTGAGCTTCGAGAAGAAGGGCTTTTGGCTCGGCTTAAAGAACGACCTTTCGTTGGAACCCTTTGAGGCGGCCACGGCCCTCCTGTCGGACACGGGCCTGATATCCGAAGTGGACGCGGAGGACCTGCGGCGTCAGCTCATGTCTTATGAGGGACCCGACGGCGGGTTCGGCATGCAGCACGAAACCCTCACCAACACTTATCTCGCGATCAGGTCGCTGAAGAACATGAGGTTCGAGGTGAGGGGGATGGCGCGCGACTTCCTATCCGCGTGCGAGGTGCCGCGCATGGGCTTCTCGGAAGTACCAAACTCCTTCCCGCCCACGCTTTACGACGTATTCCATGGGGTGTGGACCGCTTCGCAAACCGGGTACGACATAAAGGAAAGAGAAGAAGTGAGGAAATTCATCATGGGCTTTCAAAACGGGAACGGTGGCTTCAGGCACTTCCCCGAGATGGGCATCTCCACGCTGGAAGACACGTTTTACGCGATATCCTCTTACGCGATATTGGGCCCGGTGCCGATCAGGGCCAGCGCCGTGCAACGAGGGCCCACGGAAAGCGGCGACCAAAGGAAAAAAGCGGAGGGCAAGCCGCGCTTAAACCGTCAAGTTAAGCTTCCCGCGCTGCTGGACGGCTCCCGCGGCCAAATCCTCGAAGCGGGGCACCTTAACTGGGACGGCCATCCTGAGGAAGGAGCTGGTCACGATCGCCTCGCCTACGTCGAGGCTGGCTATTTCTTCCTCCTCATTAGATAAGTCCTGCGCCGACGAGTTGATCAAGGCCTCGCGCTCCGTCCTGGCCTCGTTACCCAATATGATCTTCGTGTTCATATTGGCCAACAGCTCCTTTTGAATCATGGAGGGCAATTGGGTGACGGCCACCAGGCCCACCTTGAACTTCCGCCCTTCCCTTGCCACCCTTTCGAGCACGTTTGGCTCAACCCCTTCTCCGAGAACCCTTGCCGCCTCTTCTATAACGATCGCCACGGGTGGCACCGAATCTAACTTACCCTGGGATTTTGCGCCTCTGTGCTCCTTCATCAAGCGATCGGCTACGACGTTAGAGATCAGAAGCTCAGCCCCCTCTTCCAAGGACGAAGTGTCCACCACTACAACCTTCGACTCTTCAAGGTGCTTTATTATGTCGGGTACGGTGTTCTCCCCTTCATCAAAGGAGAAGGGGCTGTTCTCGCCATCGACGTCAAGCAAAACGTTCAGCTTTCTCCTGAGTGCAGAAAGCGTGGACTCGCGAACTCCGTTCACCCCACTGGAACTATGGTCGTCGCCTTCTATCCCCAAATCGGCGCCCTCCCCCAGTAGCTCCTCCAACCACCTCTCGCGGTACTTCCTGTAATACGCCAGCATGGCCTCGAACTGCGCCTCTGAAGTCTCGAAAACGCCCGAGAAGTGTTCGGGCAACAACGACGAAGTGTTCACCTTCAGCGTGACCCCTCCGGGCGGCGGATCCGGAGAGAACAGTACGGCTCTTTCTCCCAACTGCCTCAGACCGGACCCATGAAATCCCCAATATTCCCCGTGCGGATCCACCACGAACGCGCCAGCTTTACCCTCTTTACCCATAGACCACAGCATGACCTTTACGGCGTTGCTCTTCCCTTTCCCAGTGCTGGCCGCCACGAGTACGTGATGAGGTATGAGGACATCGGTGGGTATGTTGATGTCCACGTCCATAACCCTAGAGCCGTTTCTCAACTTACCTATGTAGGTCCCAGACCCCCTAAGGAAGTCGACGTCCTCCGCCGTGACCTCCCTCAGACCTTCCCACCAAGGCGGTATACTCTTGGGCGAAATTACGGAAAAGCGGTTCCCCTGCCTGCGTATCTCAACCAGCGGTTTGAGAAGCGCCCTGGTGAAGTAACTCACCTTTACGTCCATATCGTACATCGCGAGAGGAGGGGTGTCTTCTTCCCTCGCGTAACCCTGAGCCATATCGATGGCCTCCTGAGGCAACGTCGAGGAATGAACCAGGTCAAAGACCTTGAACAGCATCTTTCTGTCTCCCTTATCGTACACCAATAGCTGGCCTATCTCCAACGTCTTCTCGCTATCCTTCCTCAGTAGCAACTCCCCAAACCTTCCCCCCGCGACCACACCGACCGCTCCGTCGTCTCTGGACATCGTGAATCATCGCCACGAGCTTATGAGGTTTAGCGCCTCGTGCGTGGTTATTGCCCTTTCCTGCCTCAGTATCTCTTGGGCCTGCTCAACGGGTAACTTGGAGATGAAACGCGCCCTCAGGCGCTCCGCCTCATGCCGGCGAACCCGCGCGTGCCTATCGGCGTCCAGGAGACCATGAGGATAACCCGGGAGGTGAGGGTCCAGCGAGTCGGAGAAAAGTGCACGGAAAAATGAATCGTAATCTCCGGCCCCACGCTTGGATACCTCCACTACGTAGGGCGTCAGGGAACTCCTGTGGAAGCGAACAGCATAAATATAGGAATCCCTTGTCTCCGTCTCTCCTATCCTCGCGTACCATTCCCCTGTCCGGGTGAATATCGACTTGGGAAGCGTCCCCGGGTCTAGCAAACCGGCGGTCTTCGCAAACCCAGCCACCATCAGGCCCCGTTCCTCGCTAAGCGATACCGCCTTTTGAATGGCCGAGCTCTCTTGGGGGACCTCCGCCTGGAGTAAACCGTCGAACACGAAGAAGCCCGACCCCGCGGCCATGGCCGCGGCCATCAACCGCCTCTCTCCAATGCGACGCGGTATTTGGGCCGCCTTCAGTAGGGCCTCTAGCCCCCCCAGCTCGCGATAACGGACGAGGGTATTTTCCTCATCCATTCTCACGATCGGCTCAAGGTCGCCCGCTCCTAGGCCATAACCTTTGACAGTGAACGAAAGCGGCCAAACCACGCTCGAAACGTATCCCCCCGCCTGCCTGGTCATGGAAAAAAAGTCGATAGAAGCATAAGCTAAGCGCTTCGCCCCACGCCACGTGGATAGAAAGACCCTGTTGACCTCCAACGCATAGAAGTGCGTAACGATCAACGGGTAATTTCCTCCATCGCAAAACGTAACCTGATAGTCCCTGACGGAAGTGGGGTGCATGAAGAAGGGCTCGGGGTAAATCTTTACACCTGAGCTGGGAGGAGAACTCGAGTACGCCTTCTTCAGCTCTTCCTGAAAACCCAAAACCGCATCACCGAAAGCCTTCTCGTCCACGCCCTAGCCATCCCCCAACTTAAAAGGGCTGCTGGGTCACCTATCTAAGGCATAATTAGTCG
>JAWDNK010000051.1:0-8456 GCA_046534355.1 Candidatus Martarchaeota archaeon
AAGCTCGACTCGGCCGTTTTCGACTCGGCCCCGGGCCTGAAGTTCGTGTGCACGCGCTCCACCGGTTACGACCACATAGACCTGGCCGCGGCCGCGGAAAGGGGGATAACCGTTTCCAACGTGGTCGGCTACGGGACGCTCCCCGTCCCGGAGCACACCTTCGCCCTCCTCTTGGCCCTGGTGAGGAAGGTGAGGGAGGGAGACAGGAGGGTCAGGGCAGGGGACTTCGACTACCACGGCCTGATGGGTGTCCAGATACACGGCAAGACCTTCGGCGTGCTCGGGACGGGGGCCATAGGGGGAAGGGTGGCCGAGCTGGCCCTGGCCTTCGGGGCCAGGGTGTTGGCCTACGACGTCGTGGTCAACGCCTCCCTTGTCTCCAAGGGCGTGGTTTACGCCCCCCTCCCCCAAGTGCTATCCGAGAGCGACTTCGTCTCGGTTAACCTGCCCCTCCTCCCCTCCACCAGGGGGTTGATAGGGGAGGGCCAGCTGAGGTCGATGAAGAGGACGGCCTACCTCGTAAACACGGGGAGGGGAGGGGTGGTGGACGAAAGGGCGCTGGTCCGCGCCCTAAGGGAGGGGTGGATCGCGGGGGCGGCGCTCGACGTGTTCGAGGCGGAGCCGCCATCGGGAGAGATCCTGTCCCCGGACCTGGAGGGATCCCTCCTCCTCTCGCCCCACGTGGGCTGGTACACGGACGCCGGATTCGCAGAGATCATGAGGCAAACGGCGGAGAACATCAAGGCATTCGCTGAGGGCAAGCCCGTGAGGGTGGTCAGGTGAAAGGGCGCGAAAAACGGAGGGGGAGGATGAGGGAAAGCGAGAGTAGAGACGCGCCTTGCCATAAAATGGCATCAACGGTTCAAAACCTCGAGCGGTACCGCAGAGGATACCGTGAAGTTCGGCATGTCCACCGCCTCGCTGACCCTTACCTCCCCGCACACGCTCATCAGCACGTAGGCCTCATCCCGAGAGAAGCCGTGAGCGGCAACCATATCTATTAGGTTCCTGACCGAAGTGGACATGGCCTCCCTCAAATCGCCAGATATCCCCATCGCCACCAGCATTTCTCCCCTGGTTGGCCGCGGGGCCGGGACGTAAGCCACGGGGTAGCTCAGCTTGAGCCCGTCCCTGACCTTTACGCGCATCCTGACTTCCGCCGAGGTCTCTATAGCCGTACCGCAGACCTCACCATCCCCCTGCGAAGCGTGGGGATCGCCCACCGATAGCAACGCGCCATCTACCTCAACGGGAAGTAGGAGCCTCGTGCCAGCCGTAAGTAGACGGTTATCCATGTTGCCCCCAAACCTTTGCGGGGGTATCACGTCGTACTCGCCCGCCTCGGGGGCCACGCCTATGACGCCTAGGAATGGGTTGAGGGGGACCCTCACTCCCCTGAGGAAATCCCCCCTTGTGGTGGCATAACCTTCCCCGATATCCCATATGACCAGCCTCTCCGCGAAGAGCCCATCGAGCACCCCGAAACCCTTCATGATCGCGGTCCAACCCCAACGGCCGGGCCTAACCTCTTCCACGTCCACCTCAAGGGCAGATCCCCTTTTGGCGCCCCTGACGTAAATGGGCCCCACTGCCCCGTCGAGCCTACTTTCGTCGATCTTCTCCAGGTCTTCCGTCGTCCAGCCCTCCCTTATCTGAGAAGTCGAGGCGTCCGGAACCCTGACCGCTATTTCCTCTCCGTCGTCAACGGCTAGGACCGGCTCATTTTTCGAGCTCCACGTGAAGTGCACGTTCTCAGGCTTGAAACCGTCCAGATACTTCATTTCGGCGAATCACCTCCGACCGCGGCCCAGGGGCTTGACGCCAAACGCCCAAGGGCCCGCCGCGTGACCCAGCGCCAAAGCTTTCTCACCCAGCATTTGACTAAACTAAACCGGAAGTAATATAAACCCGTTGGCGCAATGGGTTTGCGTTTTCGCAGTCCCAATTCAAAAACACCAGCTTTTGCCCAATGGGCATTCAAGCTTTCAATAAACTTAAATACGAGCGCTAATCCCTAGTGAGGAAAGTGAACCAAAGCCAACCGATGTTAACGGTCAGTTAAAGCGCGACCAGCTAGAGCTTTGGCACGGTATATTTCAAAACTTCAGCCACGTGGCACCAGCAGCAGAAGTCGCCATCCTGATAACGGGAACGGCCATGGTGGCTGAGGGCTCGACGCCCCTGGTCTTCGTTTTGGCCCCGCTCATAGTGCTCCTCTGGCTGAACACCAATTACCAGTTCTCCAAAACGATCGCGAGCGCGGGAGGCTACGCCGCCTTCGCGACGGCCGGGCTCGGGAAGCGGATAGGGGAGCTCACGGGATGGTTGTTTTTCTTCAACGAGTTCCTCACGTACACGGGTTTCGCGCTCCTCTCCTTTGCCGCCTTCATATTTCTGCTGTTCCCAGGGCTCAGTTCGGTGAACCTCGCTTGGATACCGCTCATGCTCATCCCCCTGGCTTTCACCACGGCCTTCGTCTACAGGGGCATAAGGATCTCCTTGAACTACGCCGTTTACACGGGCCTCGTGGAGACGGCCGTGCTCACGCTCGGGGCCATCCTGATCATCGCGAAGCTGGGCTCTGCCAACACCCCAGTTGTGTTCACCCCCGAGCCCGTCAAAAACAACCTATCCCTCATCGGACTCGGCCTTCTCTTCGGCCTTTACTCGTACGGCGGCTCCGGATCAGCCGTCGCTTTGGGCGACGAAACGAAGAACGCCACGAAGACGATCAGACAAAGCATAATATACGGATGGCTGATGACCGTGATACCGCTCGCACTGAACGCCTACGCGTTAACCGTTGGCTGGGGATTGAAAGAAATGGGTTCTTTCGCTACTTCCCCAGACCCGGGTGTGATCGAGTACTTCAAGTACCTCGGCCCAATCGGGGGATGGATCTTCGTCGCCGTCGTGGTGAACAGCTTCTTGGACTTCGGCATTGCGATAAACAACTCGCTTACCCGCATGCTTTACTACATGGCGAGGGAGGGAGACGTGCTGCCCAGGGCGTTGGCCCAGGTGCACCCGAAGTACGGCACGCCGAAGAACGCGATACTATCGGTGGCGGCCTTTTCCTTCTTCATCGCCCTGGCATCGGGCCTCGCCTTCGGGCCACTGATCGGAGCCTTGGTCATTGAGGGGGCCGCTTCCATCGCCTTCATGCTACAGCATTTCTTCGCCACCCTAGCCCTCCCGTTTTACGCGAGGAAGCGCAGGGCGCTCAACCTCTTGACGCACGTCATCGTACCTTCGGGGGCACTGATAATGATCGCCTTTGCCGTGCTGAGCACGGTTTACCCGATACCCGCGTACCCGCTCAACTTACCCGCCTACGCGGTGGCCGCTTGGGCGCTCTTGGGCGGCGCGCTAATAATTAGAAAATCGATGAAGAAGCCAATAAATTGAAGTTAAGACTAAAGCAAGCCAAAAAATAAAAAATTTTTGTTTTTAGAAGCCTAGGCCCTTCTCCGATTAGTTTTTTAGTTTACTTTACTTTGCCCCTCCGCCAGCTACCTCCGAGCCGCCCACCGCGTAGTCTGGGTTGATACCCCTGGTCTCAAAACCCATCAACAGCCAAAGCACGGCCCCCAGGACCCCAACGCCCCAGAGCACCAAGTTGTAAGCCACGAACTGGTAGATACCGAAATAGCTCGTGTAATAGATGGAGATCTCGTAAGCAACCAGCGGGAAAACCCTGATCAAACCGATGGCGCTGCCCCTGACCTTGGTGGGAAAAGCCTCAGGCTCCAGCGTAATCCTGGCAGCCCAGGCGAACTCGCTCATCACCATGTTGAAGAAAAGCAACGGGAAAAACACCAGGGGATCCGTTAAGCGAGCCGATAGCAGCAGTATCAGGAGGGTGCTGATGAAACCCGCGATGAAGGAATAGGCCGCGAACCTCTTCCTCTGACCGGCGTTGATCACGTAGGCGGCCAGCACTCCACCCGCGGCCGCACCCAGGTTCGAAAAGAGTATTATTTCTTCGTCGAACACCGTGGAGGGAAACTCGTACGGACCTATCACGAATGACATAAGGCCATAGGTGAGGTACTGGGACACGCCCATTAGGGCTAACGCCAGCAAGGGCACTAGCCAACCCGGATGGGCAATTGGCTCGCCTTCGTCGGATATGCTGAGCTCAGACCGCAACCTGCTGGCCTCCTCCCTCTCGCCCCGCTGCTTTAGCCACCTGAACGACTCGGGCATCCTCAGCCTCGCGTAAAGCATCAACGCGATCAACGCGAAACCGCTGGCCAATACGTAGTAGCTGTAACCGGCTGACGGGACTACGAGCAAAAGGCCGGAAATGAAGGCCGCTCCCGCGTTGGAAAAGTCGGTGACCAAAACTAGGTAAAGCGCCCGGGAACTGGCGGAGAAGTCCTCCGTCAGCAACGAAAGCGTTGGCGCCTCCTCACCGCCGATGCCGTACTCCGCCAAGGCCAAGCCCACGCCGAGGCCCAGTACCGAACGCACATAAGTTGAAACAACTATTAGGAGTAATCCAGCTCCGTAACTGGACATGGTCCACAAGAACATCTTCTTTCTGCCGTACCTGTCGCTCATGAAACCAACGCTCAAATCGCCGACTAGGAGCGCGGCTGGGCCCAGTAATAAGATCGCAGTCTTGAGCTTCGCCGGTAGCTCGCCCATCAAGCTACCAGACGCGGCCAAAGGACCTATGCTCGCTATTATGCCCCAAAGGAACATGCTGGCGGACGCCGAGACCAGTATGGACCACTGTGCTTGGCTTAAACCGCTTTTTCTCACGTTCGGTCTTTTCTCCGAGGCAGGAAGAACCCAAGCCTAGGTCCCGGAAACCGGTTGAAACCGCAGGCCATTCCCTACGCCGGTATTATCCGGATCAGGTTCAAGGGGTTGGTCCGTGGGACCTCTCAGCCTTTGGGCACCCCCTGGCCTCTAAAAAACAACGGGTTCGCAGATTAAAGGCTTTGCGATCCCTGAGGAGGCCAACCGCGGAAAGGATAAGCTATTCTATACCGCCTCACGCAAAACGGGTGACCGTTAGCCAGGCCAACCGGCCGGCCAGCCAGCCAGCCAGCCAAAGCTCCGGGACGTTGAGGGCCGTACGATCACTTCTTGCCATTCACCGATTCGATTTGATCCGGTTCGACCCAAATCTGCACGCCAAGCCGGACGCAGCGATGCTCACCCGCGGCCACCCGAGGCGCGAGCCCGCCTCGACGTTCCTCCTTCACTTCCCCTCACCCACGTGAAAACCATCAGTGAAAACGACGAGACGACCAAAACGGAGCTCAACCCGGTGAGGGGAGTGAGCGCCTGCAACAAGTCGCCCAGGAAGGTCTGCGGTGGGGCTATCGGTTTTGGGGTGTACGTGGCGACCGGGAAGACCATGCCCGGGGTTAGCAGCAAGCCGGCCATCAGCACCAGCACGCCGCCGCACAATACGAATTCGGTCGCCTTACTTCCCCAAAGGGAACGCGCGCCCCCGCTCTCCGCGGGAACGGTCCCGCTCCCTGAATTGGCCATCTTCTTTAGGCGATCGGCAAGGACCGGCCAAGCGAGGCCCAGGACCCCAACAAAGGTTAGCAATAGCCCGGCGCCGGTCAACAAGGAAAAGGTGAGCTGCGAAGGCGGTGCAGGTGGGACGGGCACGGCGGTGAAAACCAAACCCAACGCCGAAGAAACCGAGCTGAAGATAAGGGCCGAACCGATGACTGAGAGCTTAACCCGCTTCCCCTTGTTTCTCCCCACGGCTGGGGCTGAAAGCAGAAGCGCCGACGAAATCACCACTGCCAGAAATTGAAAAGACGGTAACCAAACGGGGGACGCCTCGAATTCGTAAGTCGAAGCGGGAAGCTCAAACGGGGGTGAGGTATAGTTTAACTGGTTCAACGGGATCTGAAGCGGAATCGGGTATTGCTGCGAGGTCAAGCGAGAGTTAAGCACCAGAGAACTGCCGTTTTCGAAGAATAACGTACCTTCCCTAACGCCGGGCGTGCCCGCCACGCCCGGCGTGGGGCCCAATACTATGGGAGGCCTCGGCTTTTGCGCGAAGTCGAAAGCGGAAAGCAAGCTCCCCGAGCTCGCGACCCAAGGGCCGAGGTAGGGCAATCCCCAGTTATAATCGATGAAGTTGAGCACGCTATCGTGGTTAAGTAGGGCGCTGTCCGCGTAATCCTCCTTGGCGTAAGGCGAAATCACGAGCATGGGAACGCGCCCACCGTAGCCAAAGGCGTTAAGCTGAGGCGGGGGGACGCCGTCGTAAAAGCCTCCCCACTCGTCCCAAGTGATGAAGATCGCTGAGCTGTTCCAGTCCGGCCCTTCCATCACCGCGTCCACCAGGTTAACTGTCCAGTCCTGCCCCAACGTTATGTTGGCGGGGGGATGTTCGGAAACGTCGGGCACGCCATCCTCGCCGGCTAGGCCGAAGGGCATCACGAAGGAGACGGCCGGCAGCGAGCCGTCTCTAGCCTCGCTCAGGAAAACCGATATGTTTTCCACGCGGTCCATGTAAGCGGTATCCGAAGCGAAGCCCGAGATCGAGTTTAGGGGATAGATCTCGGAGGAGGGCGGATCCCTGGTGGTGCTGAAAAGCTCGAAGTAACCCCAACTCACGCCGTGCTCAGTTAGCTGGTAAAATATGGTATCGTTGAGCGGGACGTAAGGTGGCGGGCCGTAGTCGTTGGAAACAGGGGCAAACCCCGCTAAGGAAGCCAACCTATTGGGCAACGTCTCAGACATAACGGGCGCGTAATAGTTGTCGCAAAGGACGTACTCCTCGGCGTAGTCCCAATAGAAGGGTATCTGCTCATACGAAACGTAGACCAAGCTCTGCGGGCCCGAGTAGGTGACGAAGCCGTCCATCCTGCCCCAATCCCAATCACCCCGGTAGGCCACCCAACCCTCTCCGGGGTTGGCCTGGGTAGAGGAGTTCAGGTATCTGAGGTGGGAGTATCCCAACAACCAGCCAAGACCTGGGTAATTCGGGACGGCTATCTCCGAGGCGTTTCCCTGAATCCCATAGGGGACGGATAGACCTCTGACGGTTGGGTTATCGCGCAAAGCATCATCGGGTCCATACGGGTAAACCCCGAAATAATCGTCGAAGGACTGGTTCTCCTTCATAATAAAGACCACGTGCTTTATGGGGGTTAGGGGAACCCCCTGGGGTTTTCCCTGAGCGTAAGAGCCGAAGAGCGTGACGGAGACGAGGGCTAGGGCGATTAACCCCAGTAACCTTTTCAACGCGATCGTTCGAATCGAGTATCTACTTAAAAGGGTGCCCTTGAACACAACTGTGCAAACCTGAGCTCTAACCGTAGGTGTGCTCAAACGTGGGCCTGTCCGGATTCGAACCGGAACCTCTGCCGTGTAAGGGCGGCCTCAGCTCCGCGGATCGTTCCCGCCGACATCCTGCCGGGTTAGACTACAGGCCCGAGTGTTTAGTGGCCGGGCGATATAACGATTTTGCACCTCGACCTCATCCTCGGCCCAGATCCAAGCGGTGCCGTAAGAAGCGAGCGCGCTACCTCGCCAAAGCCCCACCGCTCGAAGGGCATCAAGCCAGTGAGGGGCGTAAGAGGCGAAACGCCTGACCTCCCGCTTGAACTCATCCTTCCTAGAAAGGGAAAGAACCTCTTTTCCCGCGCGTACCTCGTAACCGCGCTTGAATTGATCCTCGAACTCGCCAAGCCCCATGTTCTGAAGGTCCATCGACAAACCCCTCCTTAGGACGTCAACCGATGAGCCGTCGGTCTTCCTGACCACCACCCACCTATTTCCCTCAACCCATGGCCCCCTCAGGACGCTTGGCTCACCTTTCCACTTCCTTATGAAGTCAACGGAGTTTTCAACCATGTTAACCGGCGGGCCGTATAGCAGCGTAGCCGGGTGCCTCATCTGGTCCCCTAAAAACAAAAGAAAGTACGCGCCGGCGGAATCCGCGTAGGCCGAGCCGTCATAAACGACGAAGCCGTTATTTTCTAGGTACCTTCTGATGCCGGATAGAGCCCTCCACATACCTCCCCATAGCACGTCGTCTACCGCTTTCGGCCTTCCCGTTTTGATCGCCAAAACTTGACCAAGCCCTACCTCCTTCGCGTTCTCAACACCTTCAGCCCTTGTCTCGAAGAAGACCTCGGAGGGATGATAGAGGAACAGGCCAGAAGCAGCCACGAAGGTCGAGAGGTTCCTCATGGATACTGAGGCCGTGACGTTCCTAGCGGGGTCAACTGGATCCGGCAAACCCAGGGCCTCAGGTTCACCACTCCATCCCAGGTTCACCTTACCCTTCCAGCGGGATGCTTCCCGCAACAAGTTCAGGAAGCTTCCAAACCTGTATATCAGCACCTCGGAGGCGTAACCCGAAAACCCCCTGGTCCTTATCTCCGCGCCATAAACCCCTATTCCCTTGAAAAACGCCTTCAATAACCTCACGTCGCGTTTCTGTTCGCTAGTCAAGTGCTCGTTGA
>JAWDNK010000052.1:0-8449 GCA_046534355.1 Candidatus Martarchaeota archaeon
ATGCCCTTAGGAGCTTTTCTTTTAACGCTATCGGGAGTTGATAAGGGAGCCCCTTTCCATGGGGGTCGGATAGTTAACGGGGATAAGCCGTATTTTTGGGCTATAACTTTAATACTGAAGTGTAGAAATAACTCAGCTTGGCCAAACTGGTGCTGAAGGATCCGAGAGAGTTTAGGGATATCATTCAAAACGCGTCTAGCGTTATTTCCGAGGGCGTGTTCAGGGTATCCAGCAAGGGGCTGGTCATGAAGGAGCTCGACCCCAGCAGGATAGCCATGTTAGAATTCGATTTTCCACCCTCGGCCTTTGAGAAGTTAGAGGTCGAGGAAGATGAGAAGCTCGGCGTCAACCTTGAGGAACTACTCAACGTCCTCAAGAGGCTTCGCCCCGAAGACACGCTAACGCTGGAGAGCGATAAGGGAAAGTTGACGGTTTCGCTGACCTTGAATAAGTACACCAGGTCTTTCAAGATACCCTTGTTGGATTTAGGAGGGCAGGAAACCCCGACCATAAACGTACAATTTACCAGCAAATACAACATACTTTCTGACGCCCTCTCATCTGGGGTTAAGGATGCAGCGACGGTGGCGGATGAAGTGGTTTTTAGTTCTTCTAAGGACGGGACTCTTCTGATATCAGCTAGCAGCGACAAGGGATCTGTTGAACAAAGGTTGACCAAGGAAAGCGGTATGATATTGGATGCCGAAGTCAGCGAGGAAGCAACTGCCAAATATAGCCTCCAGTACCTCGAAACCGTGACTTCGTTCAGGGGCACGCCCAGTGTGGTGCTGGAGTTCGCCCAGGATAAACCGCTTCACCTGGAATACAAAATGGCGGATGGGGCGTCGTTTCACTTCATATTAGCTCCTAGGTTGTGACGGTAATTGAGATGGCCGCTTCCTCAGAAGCGCTGAAAAAATATCCCTTTTTGGTTGGGGCGGATTCGTACGTCGCTGGTCTTTCTCTTTCTAACATAGGCCAATATCCCCGCCTTTTGGCTCTCGTTGAAAGAAAGGTTAGGTACCTATTGAAGTTATCCGAGGTCCCCGTCCAAGTGGAGGATAAGCGCGACGCGGTGGCCCTTTTTGGGGCGTCTCTGGCGCTGGTATCGGCCAGCGGCAACAGGAGGATGATAAGGACTTTTGCTCTCGCTCTATCCCGGGAACTCGAGGAGAACCTAGCCAGGGACATGCCAAAGAACTACGTCCAAGTAGCCGCCTCTCTGGGAATCAGGGCCGAGTACAAGAATTCCTTCTTTGAGATGAGGCTGCCCGATTACCTGAAGCTCAAGGGCATAGATAATGATCCCGAATTGCTGCTTCCCCAGTTACCCCTGAAGCGCGGTGTTGTTCGCCTAAGCCCCAACGTGTTTCGTCTCCTCATATCGAGGGTTTTCCGCAGGGCAATAACGGAGAAAATGGAAGGGGACATGCCCACGCTTAGGCGTGCGTCATTGGACGAAAGCTTGAGAGAGGTCATAAATTCGGTTGCGCTGGACTTCACTAAAAAAAGGGGTGAAGAGTTAGACGTATCGTCCGTTTCCCCGGTTGAGTCGCTTTTCCCACCCTGCGTTAAGTTTTGGGCCTTGGAGATGAAGAAGGGAATCAACATACCTCATCAGGCGCGCTTCTTGGTTGCGACTTTCTTGTTGTCTCTGGAAATGAGCGTAGATGAAGTGCTAGAATACTTCAAACAAACCCCAGATTACGATGAGCGCATAGCTCGCTACCAAGTGGAAGACTTGGCGGGAGAAAAGGGATCCGGCAAAAAGTATTCGGTACCCAGATGCGATACTCTGAGAACGTCCGGTGTCTGCGTCTGCAAGGAGGGGTTATGCAGTCATATGAGCCATCCCCTTCTTTATTATCGGATATCTGTTGAGAAGAAGCTCAAAGGTGATAAGTTCGCCGGGACCGAGTGTTCAAAGCTTCTTTCGCGAGTATTATCGCGGTCTGGACCCCGCGCACCTCGAAATACCGGAATTTCAGAGAAGAGAGTTCGGTTTTCTGCGGCCGGACAGAAAAGAGATGATCAGGCACATGTCTTTCGATGGACCTTCCTCTCTGAAGAGCTACCTAATTGCTCTACCGCCTTCTCACGTTTATTCCTCCACAGCCTTATACCAACGCCCCTCAGAACCCGACATGAACGCTAAGGGATGGATCGGGAGCGAAATCGTCTTCGATTTCGACGCTGACCACATGAAGGAGTTGCGCGGCAAGCCCAATGTCAAAGGCGGACTTTTAGCGGAGGCCGACTGGAAGGTCGTCAAGGCCAAAGTAGAGCAGCTGGTGGACGATTTCTTACTGCAGGACTTCGGTATAGATGAAAATGACATAACGATAAATTTCTCGGGCAATAGGGGTTTTCACGTGAGGGTCAGGTCGAGTGATTACATGGATTTAGGACAGGAGGGAAGGAGACGCCTGGTATCGTATATAAACGGGGCCGATTTAGACGTCGATGCCGTAGCGGCCCGCCTTAGGTCGCGCAAAAGGGTTAGGGATCTGGCTTTTTCACAGCCGGGTTGGATGGAAAGGATAAGGAGGAAGATCGAGGATGAGAAGTTGAGCCTTGAGGATGCCGTAGCTCAGGCTTCGTTGGATGTTGATGAAAACGTTGTCTTGGATCTTCACAGGTTGATTCGCCACACGAATACGCTTCACGCCGGGACCGGTTTAGTTGTGATGCCGGTGGCGCGGGATTCATTGGATGAATTTGTTCCGTATGAGGATGCCATGATCAAAACGGAAGAGGAGGTAAGGATTCGCCTTAAGGACCTCAGGGCTTTCGAAGGTGTTGACGTGGCAGGGATTGTTTTGTCGCCGAGTATGAGTTCAGAGGTGGTCAGGTTACCTATTTCCTTAGCCATCTTTCTTACGTTAAAGGGATTGGCAGAGCTCGTCGAGGGCTGATGCGCTTGTCGGAGAGGGGCAAGGGTTTATCTCCCGGCTTGCTTCGGTGAGCGAAGGTCTTGAGGAAGCCCGTAGAGGGATAAGGCGGGGCTTTGTAGGGGATGAGGTCGTTTCTTCGTTTCAGGAAAGCCGCCGCCCTCCAAGACGCCCAGGGATGAAATCGCCTCTGCGGCCGTGTAACGCGTCTCGCCTACGCCCGACGCAAGCGAGTCGGTGAACTGAGAAGCCCAGACCACGAGGGCCCAGTAGTTTCTGTAGTCGTCATCGTTTACCGCGCACCTAGGTTCTGTACGGATCGCAGAAAGGTTAAAAGCTATAGAATGGCTGTCAAGAACTAGGTTTGTCTCGCGCCCTAGAGGATTTGGTCTTTATGTTCGACGCTGAGCTGTCCTCTGGCAACCTGATACCTCTCTCGCGTGAGCAGTCTGCTTTGCTGAGACGTTGTGCAGCGTTACGCCCGACCAACTATTACGAGGAAATACTTCACGCTTTGGCCAAGCAAATCCTCTTTACCAGGGTGGAAAAGATATTCAGGGGAGCAGGCGGTGAGTTGCTAGACGAGGAAGTCTCGCTGGCCCATCGCTTATCGAGGGTGTTGATGGGGGGTGAGCACTACGTGGTTCAGGTGCAAGAAGCTTTTGATTTCCGGGGTGAGCTTCAACCAAGGGGGCGCGTGATAACTCTGGGCCGGAAAGTTGCAGAAGACTTAATAAGAGAGGGTAAGGTGAAGCTAGTAATTAGAATTGGAAATCCCGTCGACCTTGATGAGGTATTGCCCAAGGTGTAAGACTTACACGCCACACAAGGTCTCAATATACAAGGCCGGTAAGAGGAGCCCCTTGAAGGAGGGAGAGAGGAGGCATGCGAGGAGGCTCAAGGGATATGGTGGTTCGAGGAAGCCCATACAGAAGAGGTTCGCCAAAACTACCAAGAAGGTCGCTCTTAAGTTGGAGTGCACCAAGTGCGGCATGGTGATCATGACAAAGGGCATTAGGCTCAGAAAGGCGGAGGTAGCTCGCTGAAATGAAGATGAACGAGTTCCCCAAACCATCATCGACTTACCTAAGGGTGAAGTGTAGGGACTGCGGCGCTGAAACGCTGATATATTCTCACGCTGCAACCACGATAAAGTGCAAGATCTGCGGGGCGATTTTAGCAACGCCCACCGGTGGTAAAGCGCGCATATTGGGGGAAATCGTGCAGCCGGTTCAAAGCGCTCAGGGCCGAAAATAGTTGCCGCGCGCCAAGAGGAAGAAGGGCATACCCAAGGGATTAGCGATCCCCGGTATTTACATTTCTACTATAGAGGAGTTCTCGGCGAAGCGGGGATCTTATGAGGAGGGGGGAGGTGTATACGCTTCCAGAATTGGCCGCCTGCAATATGATCTGGCGCAGCATTACGTAAGCGTAGAGCCCATAAAGAGATTGGCACCGGAATCCCTGGCTATCGGCAGTGAGTTATTCGGTACTGTAGAAGATGTCAAGAAGAACTTCGCTCAGGTTGCGGTTTTTGGCAAAGATGCATTGGGTAGGTTGGTGCCGTTTTCTGCCTTACTGCACGTATCGCACGGTGGAGTTAGGAGGGCAAGGACGGTGGTAGAACTGGTAAAGCCTGGCGATGTGGTCAGGGTAAGGGTCATTACAAACTGGGTTCCCGTGCAAGTCTCTATGGAGGGGCAGTCGCTGGGAGTTGTTGCTGCTAAGTGCTCTCAGTGCGGCGGAGAGCTCCGTAGGGAACGCGATGGCTTGATGAAATGCGAACGCTGTGGCCATCGCGAGCTTAGGAAGGTATCCGATCTTTACGGCAAACCCCTAAGCGAGCTCATTCGCGGGAATTAGGGCTAGGCCCAGGGGCGGGCAGAGGGACATCGCAAGGGGAATATCGCAAGGGAGATTAAGACGTGTAGGTGCCTAAGTTAAGCCCCACCCTTTCTTCACGAAAAGGGCTAGGTTTTTAAGTCGCACAAGCTATAACTTCAATTTGAAGGCGTTCAATTCCGATTGGAGCTACGCTCTAAAGAGTGTTTTCGAGTCAGAAGTAATCGACCTACTTTTGCTCGTCGTGGTGTTCTTCGTCGGGTTAGCAGAAAGACTGGAGCCACTAGTGTACCTTCAGAATAACGGTCTACCAGTGGCCTTCCCTTGGGCCATAGCTACGCTTGATCCCTTCTTCCATTACTTGGTGAGCTTGCGCATAGTGGAGTATGGTACGTCCTCCTTCTTCAATTCCATTTACCCCACGCTTCACTACCCCTATTGGAATGACACTTCTACGTGGTTTCCGGGAAGGAATGTGACGGCTGATTACATGGTTGGCATTGCCTATTTCTCGGCCTTTACTTATTGGGTGGCCAGGTTTTTTGATTTCTATCCCACCCTCGGCCAAATAATAATTTTCATGCCCGCAGTTCTGGGGTCACTGACCGTGGTTTTACTTTACCCGCTTGGAAGGGTGCTTTTCGGCAGGAGGGTCGGTCTTCTTGCCGCCACCCTCGGATTGTTAGCCCCTGCATTCATAAACAGGAGCATGGCTGGCCACATAGACGGCGAACCCATAGCTTTGTTCCTTTGGGTGATAGCGCTAACGCTCTTCGTGTACGGGTACAAGGGCCGTAACTCGATTTACGGCTTCGTGGCCGGGCTCCTCATAGGTTTCTCGGGATCCGTTTGGGGTGGTTATCTTTATATTTTGAATGGTTTGGCCTTGTTCGCGGTGCTTTTAGTGCTCTTTGAAAGGATGGATGACCTGAAGGGGCAGGTGCTAGTGGCTACCTTGGTTCCGTCTGCGCTGCTGCCAGCCATGTTGTTACCCGAAGGTGCTTCTTGGTTGCGCACGTTCTCGGCATGGGTAATGCCCGTTTCTGCGGTACTCCTGATATCCTTCTATTCCATATGGGCCAAAGGTAGACGTGAGCGGCTCCACTTTATTTCGGTGGCAACTCTGGTTTTGGTGGTGGTTTCCTTCACCGTACTCTTCATCGGCGCGGAAGTACCTGCTCTTTCGCATATATTCCCTTCTGGGAGGCTTGCCACCGTGATAAACCCGTTTTCCGCTACGGGTATTGAGACCACGGTGGGCGAGCAAGAGTTGAGCAGCTGGACTTCATTCTACCAGGATTACCTGTTCTTGCTGCCCCTCATCCCCTTTGCGGTGTACTTGTTGATTAGGCGCAGGGGAGACATGGACCTTATGATTGCGCTGTTAATTTTGATGGGAATTTACGCCCAAGCATCCATGGTGAGGTTAGATCAGCTACTAGCAATCCCGGCGGCCATAGGAGTGGCTTATGCCTTGGAAAGGCTTTTGGCGGGCTTGATGAGATCGGTGGCCGTCCACAACAGGGGTCTTGGTGCAACAGTTGTACTAGGTGTTGTGTTGATCGGCGCCGCGTTCTACTCGGTGAGCCCAGCTTACAACGATGCCTCGATGCCGCCCATGATAGACACAGGCCTAGGTACTTCCGCGCTCGATACCAGTTGGCTACAGGCCTTGGAATGGGTTAAGACGAATACGCCCAAGAACGCCGTTGTGGCGTCTTGGTGGGACTACGGTTATTGGATAAACACAGTTGCGGATAGGGCGGAGCTGAACGATGGAGCGACCATAAGTACCGCGAGGATAAGGCAAGTAGCTGATGCGTTTCTAGGAAACCAAACCGAGGCCTACGACATACTTTACCGCTTGGGTGCCCAGTACGTCATAACGACAGAGGCGTTCGGTTACTGGGTCTATAATGGTCAGATTTATCCCGGTACACTTCTGCCCGTGGGAATTGGCGATATAGGAAAAAGCACGGCGATGATGACCATAGCCGGTTGGAACTCTTCCAAAATGTCGCAATATCTCAATAACACCTACGTACAGATCGCCTCGAACTTCGGCTACCAGTTCACAATACCAATGGGTAACCCGTATATCACGAACTATGGGTATCAAAGCGTTGTAAACTTGAGTGACGGTGCCATAGTTTTCTTTGAAAGGGATGACGTGGCTTACCAGACCAAGATATTAAACTCCGCCGGCATAGCTAGCGTGGCCAGGCAGCTGAACCAAACCGCCGATACTGCCTCGCAATGGATAGCCGCCAACCCGAAATATGATGGTGTTTACTGGACCAAGCCGGAGGAGGTCCCATACTACAACACCTTCCTTTACCAGATGCTGATGGATCCCTTCATTTACCCCAATCAGTTCGTGCCATATTACATGAATTATGGATACCTAGCTTCCTTGATGGACAGTTACGGGTCGAATTATGCCCAATACGGCGTGTTATACAGCAACTTAGACCAGTTCCCGCAGCTCACCAAGTTCCAGCTGGTGTACGCCTCGCTTACCCCGAAGGAAGGAGGGTTCGTGCTGGTAGTCGTTTATAAGTTGAACCCCGCTCCGCCGCTGAGCCCGTTGCCACTGGAGCAGGCGCCTATAATAGACATAGCGTAACGCCCGAAGATTCGTTTTCGGCTCGAAGGCGCGCCCTTTTTCTTGCTGCTTTTTTCGCTTTAACTCTATTGGGGTTAAGGGGGCGAAAGTCTCCCTCCGTGAGGTGGGGGATGGATAGCCCCCTTACAGAAACGTTTTTGTGTCACTAAAAGAGATATCTGTGCCTCCAAACCTTGAGAAGAAGGAGGGACTTTCCCTATGGAACGTAGGGGAGACGCCCGGGGATGAGAACGCCTCCGCGATGCGGGATGGAATACCCGCGGTATTCCAGGCGTAAGCGCGTCGATGAACCGGGAAGCCCCGTCCCTGAGGGCGGGGTAGTTCAGCTCATTTTCGCCCTCTTTTTTGAAGCGTGACAGAAGAACGGCAAGCCTCGCCCCTTGCAGGGGCGGTGTGAAGTATTTAAGTCTCTAAGCCAAGCGGTCAAATGCCCTCCTGGGTCAACTCTTGAAATATGAGGGGGGAGCGTTTCTCTCCAGCGATGCCCGGGAGGGCGTCGGCGAAGTCTTGCACGCTGACAGGAGGACGGGCGTCGTACGCCTTTTGCCCGACGGTTTTAAGAGAGGGAGCTCAGGAGATTAGCACCTCTCGGCCAAGCCCTTCAGCGAGCTCTACTGCGAGAGGAGGCAGGGGTGCACCCCTGGAGGGGAAGTGGGCTTCGAGGAGGCGCGCGAGGGGTACTGCTAGAAGTACGGGCGTACTGAAGGTCAACGCCGATCGAGTCGTGAACGAAAACAACGAGGAGTGGTCATCGTCCTTCTCCCCCTAAAGATGAGGAAAGACTAGAGGAGAGGTAAGGGAAGGAGAGGGAATGTTGCCACCCTGTGCGTAGCGCGTGGGGGATGCCGAGTCCGGCGTAGGGGGAGGACCGGGAGGGGGAAGTCGCCCCTCGCCGTGAGGCAGCACGGGCACGCGGTGGAGGAAGAAAACCGCAGGCTAATGATCAAGGACTTCGGCCTCGGTATCGACTTCGCTGGCGGGCTGAGGTGGGGCGGCAAAGGGGTTAGGCTTGAGGTACACCGCGACGAGGCCGAGAACGCTTGGTATGCCTCTGTCCAGCTCAAGGTGAGCGCTGAGACGACCCAGAATG
>JAWDNK010000053.1:0-8446 GCA_046534355.1 Candidatus Martarchaeota archaeon
CATCGCAGAGGCGTTCTCATCCTCGGGCGTCTCCCCTACGTTCCATAGGGAAAGTCCCTCCTTATTCTCTAGGTTTGGAGGCACAGATATCTCTTTCTGTGACGCAAAAAGGTTTCTGTAAGGGGGCTATCCATCCCCCACCTTACGGAGGGGGACTTTCGGCCCCTTAACCCCCATAAAGTTAAATCCGCGCTACGCATAATCGCATGCCAGCATTCGAAAGGGGAAGTTTTGGTCCCTTCAAGGCGTATACCGTCACCGAGGGAAAGGGGAAGCTGACGGCGGTCGAACGCGGGGCCCAGCTCATCTCCTTCTCATGGAGCGATAAGGAATTCATTTGGGCCCACCGGGATGCCTCAGCCCTCGTCCAAGCGCCCTTCTCGGCGGGCTCCGCCGTGCTGATCCCCTTCGCCAACAGGGTCAAGGGAGGTCGTTTCACCTTCAGTGGTAGGGTCTACTCGCTGCCGGTTAACGAACCCTCAAGGGGAAACGCCATCCACGGCCTCCTCTACGACAAGCCGTGGCAGCTGATCTGCGAATTCCGCGGCAACGACTACCTATACTTCTTTACGGGGGAGGAAGTGAGGAGCGCCTATCCCGGCAGGGCAACCGGCCTGATCCTCGCCCACGACTTCGAGGGCGTGGAGGGTTACCCCTTTCCTTTCCGCGCGTGGGTTGAGTACTCGATCACCGACCATGGCCTTTTCGTGAACCTATCGGTAGAGAACAGGGGCCGCTCAGAAATGCCGGTGACCATGGGCACCCATCCCTACTACGTGCTAGGGGGAGACCTGAAGGAGTGGACCTTGGAGTTCAAGTCGAAGGGTAAGCTAGTCACGAAAGACCTCATACCGACGGGTGAAGTGGTCGACGCGGAAGTCAGCGGAAAACTGGACGAAAGGTCTTTCGACGACTGCTATTTGTTAGATGGAGATGTGGTGCTGCGCAACGCAGTTGGCCTGAGGATCATCGCCAAAGGGTTCCCTTACCTTCAAGTTTACACCCCGCCGTCTAGGGCAGCGATCGCGGTTGAACCCATGACGGGTGCTCCGGATGCGTTCAACAACGGCATGGGGCTGGCCGTCCTTAAGCCGGGCTCTTCCCTTTCCGCTTCCTATGAAGTCGTACCCTTTGAGCGACGGGACCAAATGCTCTCGAACACTTCCAGGTCCTCCTCCGTATCGTAATCCCATACGTCCTCCGCGGGGGAGTAGGCGATATCCGCGTAGGGTATGACCTCCTCAACTCCCGCCCTAGAGAGCGCTTCGAGGTCCACGATCGAAATCGAGGAGTTCACTTTTTCTCCCTCCACCTTGAACCCCAACTTCCTCAGCTCTTCCCCGCTGACCACCACGGATAACCAGGGCGCTTTGGGCAACTCCGAAAGCTCAAGCAACGCGGCCACGACCGCCTTGTTGAGGAGCGGGACATCGCAGCTCAAGATGAGGGCTTTCCGCCAAGAAAGGTGTTCTAGGGCCCAGCGGGCCGCCCACCTCAGGTCTTCCACGTATCCCTTGCCCGGCGTCTGCAAAAGGCTGGCCCCTCCCTCGCCCGCGTAAGCGGCCGAGCAAGCCGTGAAAACCGTGAACGCGAAGACCGCGGGTAGTCCATTTCTCTTAACCGCCTCCACTACTCTCAGCGCCACCGGCTTACCCCCGAAGCGCACGCAACCCTTATCCACGTTTCCCAGCCTGGTCCCCTTCCCCCCGCACATGATTATTGCGCCGTCAACGCGCGCCTTCAACTATTTTCACCAGGGGAGGTGGTTTAACCCGCTCTTCCGCTGATCCGTTAGCCAAAAAGGACTCGGGGTATCGCACCGCACGCGCGGGACGCCCCCAGGCCTCTTTCCCCTTCTTCTTCCTCCTTCATCCATTTCTTCTCACTCACACGGCGAGCGCCAGCGCAAAAAGGTGAAACGATTGCTTTAAAGCCCGCCGCAGGCTTTGCGGGGCTGGTTGACGGAGCCGCCTCTCGATCTGACCCTCCTCTTGACCGCGGGAGCTCCCCGCGCCTGCCCGCCAATAAACCAGCTGCGGCCAAGACAACCCCCGACGCCATGATCACCAGCGAGACCGGCAAGGCGAGCGGTGAGACGGGAAGCGTGCGCTGGGACTCTGACAGGTAGACCGTGCCGCTGGCCCCCTCGCTCGCGTAAACGACGGCAGTTGCGTTAACTAAGTGCTCGCTCATGTTCAACTCAGCGACCTCGTACGCTTTGCCGCCAACTAGCCCCCGCTCGATATACGCCTTCCCCAACCCAAAGCGCGTGGGGCTCGCGTTAGCGGCGGCGTAAAGCACGCCAGTCGAGGAGCGCGGAAGCGTCCACCCAAGAGATGAACCGTTGTAAAGCACGAACTGCGCTTCCCCGCTAAAACGGGTCAGGTTAACGTAAAGCAAAAGCTCATAACGGTCAAGGTCAACGCTCGAGTTTGCCACGACCGGGGACATCACCACAGCCCTCATCCCCGTAGAGCCATTCACGAACAGGGGTACGTCCGCTGCTCCCGCCGCCAAGTAGCCGCTCTCGGCTACGTAGGTGGGAAGCAATGACGCAAGCAACAGCGGGAGTGCCACGACGAGCAAAAGCAAGCCATACCTATAGCTAATCCTCAAAGCTGCACCACCCTCTCGAAGACCAGAAAGGCCGCTAGCACGAGCGCGACCCCTATTATCCCGGAGGCAAGGGTCAGCGCGTAGGCCACGCTTGAACTGACCGTTAAGGAGGCTCCTAGCATCTTGTAGTGGCTTACCCAAAGCTCAGATGGGTTTAGAAGCGACACCGCGTAAAAGGCGGTCTTGTTTCCCCTGAGCGCGAAGAACAGGGCGAAGGCCGAAGCGAACTCGGAGGCGAAATAGAGCGCTAAGCCGGCTATAAGCGACGTCGCTCCCCTCTTCGTCGCCAATGCCACAAGCGCCATTAACCCAATTATTATTAGGTAGCCGCAAGCGATTATCCCCCAATAGAGAAAAAGGGCACCTAGGTTCCCAAAACGCGGGGCGAAGGCGAAAACCACGGGTAGCGGAAAGACCATGAACATCAGGAACGGCAGCAAAGCCCCCGATATCAACTTGGCGGCCAAGTACTTTCCCCGACTCAGAGGGAAGGTTAAGAACGAAGCGGTCACCCCCTTCTCAAGATCGGAACCCAGTCCGAAGGAGACGTTCTTGAAGATCAGTATGAGGAACAGGAAAGCGGAGAGGCCCAACGCCGAAGACAGATAGGAAAAGGCCTGGGCGTCCGTGAAAGAGGAGGAGTAATCCGGCCCGCTCACGTAAAGGGTAAGGGGGGCGAGGGCCATCAAAAAGGCGAAAAGCTCCGCCACGGGAGACCTGAAGTCCTCCTGTACCGTTATCTTCAGAAACCTCCAAAAGGCGCTCAATCCTCGCTCACCAGCTTCTTGAAGATTTCATCCAACGACGACCCAGTCCTTTCTACCGCTACTACCCGGGCACCGACCTTCTTGGCGGCGGCCTCGATCAGCGCCAGGTCAGCCTTAGTCTCCTCGACCGCGACCTTTCCATCCACCACCTTACCGCCCAAGGCCATCGCCAACGCCTCGGGCTTATCGGTCGTCACCCTGAACTCGCTGCCGCTCAGCGAGGAGGCCAGTTGGCTGAGGGGTGCCTGTACTTTGACCTCGCCCTCGGACATTATTATGACTTCATCGGCAACCTTTTCCATCTCCGCGAGGACGTGAGAAGATATGAAGAAAGTGGTGCCGTTTCTCTTGGCCTCCAGCACGAGGTCGTAGAACTGCGCCCTGGCGCCGGGGTCAAGATTAGACGACGGCTCGTCGGCTATCACCAATTTCGGCTCCCTCAGCATTGCCACGGCTATGGCGAACTTCTGCATGTTACCCGCCGAGAGCTTCCCGAAGCTCCTCTCGGCGTACTGCTGTAAGTCCAGCATCTTCAAGTACTTCCACCCATAGGCCTCATCCTTTCCGACCATGAGCGCTGCCTCCCTCAAAAAGTCCGCCACCTTCACGTGAGGGGGGAAGTTGGGCTTGTCCAATATGAAAGCCACGTCCTTCTTCAATTCATGACACCTCCAAGGGTCCTTCCCGAGAACCCTGACCGAACCCTCCGTCGGCTTGAGAAAACCCGATAGTATTTTAAGCGTGGTCGTCTTCCCCGCGCCGTTAGGCCCAACCAGTGCCACCACCTTCCCCTCGGGAACTTCGAAATTTACCCCTTTGAGCGCCAGAAAGCGTCCGTAGCGCTTCGTGAGTCCCTTGGCCTCGATTGTCGGCAAACTAAGGCTAACCGTTATGGCCATATAAGGGTTGACCTAGCCCCTGAAGTTAGCCGAAACAGCTCCGAAATGAACCAAAACCCAAGTGAAGCAGCGATCGCTGAATGGACCGGGAATACAGGACCAACCACACCGAGACTCTTAAAAGGATAAAAAAGATAAGAACTAGCATATAGGAAAGGATTCAAATAAAGTAATATTAGATTGCAAAAGAGGTTAGTTTAGTTTAGTTTAACTAGGAAGCGGGAGAGGCGAGCCCGCTCCAGCGCTGCGCGTGCAAAGCGATGCCCCATGCCCCTGGGCAAATCAGGTGAAGGAGAATGAGGAGAACCAGCGCATCAAGCCCCACGAGAAAGAACCTATCCCCCAGCGCCGCGGACAGCCACTAACTTCGACCCGCTCAATCCCATTGTAGGCCCCCCATCGAATAAAAATTAACTAGGGTCAGGTAATATCAGCTCAGGGCTGAGAAGTAGTCTCAGGCGCGGGGGAAGGTGGGGTTGGAGGGGGTGAGGCAGGAGGCTGAGCCGCCGCTTGAACGTCGCCCTTTTCCCCTTCCTCGTACATGATCAACACCATCAAAGCCGCCAACGGCATGGCCGCGAACTCCAACACCGGAAAGCCCAGGAATATGGACGCCACGAAAAGGGCAAGAACCGAAACGGCGTCCTTTGAAAGCCACCCAACCACTTTAGATGCCGCGCCGAAGAGCGTACCCGTCAACCCGTTGAACTTCCCCTCCAGAGCATAAACGAAGGATACGAGAAAAACCATGTTTGTTACCGCGTCTAAAAACCACTCCAGTCCCCCCGTGAAGCTCCAAATGAGGTCGGCGACACCCAAGACGACGCTCAAGGTGATCACGGCATTCCACCTTTGTCTCAACGCTGAGATGGCCGTGGACAGCGTAAAGGGCTGAGAGGAAAGCGCGGCATCCGCCTCGATCAAAGTGATTGAGGAAAACACCCCCGTTAGCACGCCTTCGATGAGAGCCGTCAGCGAAACGACGAAAATCGACGCAAGACCAGCAGCGAAAAGGCCGTAATAAGAATAGGCGGTCATGTAAGAGACTCCAATGTGGAAGATCAAAAACGCCAGCAGCACGAGCACTACACCTATAACTATCTCAGCGATGAATAAGGCCACAGCTGGCACCGCCAAAGTCAAGTTCTTCTGGAAGACGTCAAAGGCCTTCTTCGCGGAACCGCCCCCGCCCAACGATATCTGGGGCTGGGCACCCTGGCCTCCCCCCTGCCCTCCCGGGGTAGTTCCCGCCGAGTTCAAGCTTTGCCTGAAAAATTTCATTGATTCGTCAAAATGAAGCATTTTACAAATAAAAGGCTTATGGTATTATGATACATACATTAACTCTAGGTAGTCTTTATCTTTGGAGGTTAAGAGGACGAAAGCTGCCTTCCATGAGGTGGGGTGTCGTTACCCGCTCACGGCAGATTTTTCAACCAAACCCAGCGGCATTCAGCGCCTTCGCCGTGAAGACGACGATGATCGAGCTTCGCCTTGGAGGGGGAGACGATCGAGGACGACCCCGCCCCCTCAGCCCCGCGGGTCACCTCTCGCAGCTTCGCGTGACGGCGAGCTCGCCGGCCAAGCGGGAAGACCACCAGCGAGCTGGAGTATTTGGCTAACAGATGAAAGGCCACGGCCGCGCCGGCCTGAGCCACCCGCCAAGAAGGCACGCATTTAGTCCAATAAGCGTGAGATAGCGGCTGGGAGGAACGAAGACATAAAGCAAAGCGAGATGAAACAGATTAGTTAATCAATTAGTTGACTAACAAAAAAAGAAAGAAGGAAAGAACCTGACAAATCCTGGAAAACCCGCTAACCATTGTAAACCAAAAACAGGTGTGCTTAAAGCCGCCGGCCCCCGGGGTAAAATGTGATACGATTGAACAAGCTCAGGGCGGCCTTCTATTTTCTCGTTTACACCCCTTACGTGGTAGCCAAAAGGATATGGATACAGCTCTCGGCTCTGACAGTGATGTTCGGCTTCGGCACGGTGCTATTCATGTATTACCAGCACCTGGACTTCCTAACAGCTCTCCTAGGTTCGGTTTCCACGATAACCACCATAGGCCTCTATAGCCCTAACCTTCTATCTATCCCTGCCACCGAAAAGATTTTGCTTATAATCATATTCATAGTCAGCGTGGGGCTGGCCGCGTCCATCGTTCAAAGCACGGTGTCCGCCGCCGTGAGAAGGGAAATGCTGGCGGAAGAAGCCACGAAGCTCAAGGTCAAGGGCATGAAGGGGCACGTCATAGTTATGGGATACAAATTCCTGGGAAAATACGTGGTCGATTCGTTGAAAAACCTCGGCCTTGACTACGTCGTGCTGGTCAGGGACGCTTCGCAGCTCGACGCGCTGAGGCTAGAGGGGATACCGGCCATGAGTTCCCCGATAACCCATACCTATGAGGCGCTTAAAGAGGCTGGAATAGACAGGGCGTCGGCCGTAATAACTACTTTCGACGACGACGGTGACAATCTCCTGTCCATACTGAACGCGAAGAAGCTCAACCCAGGAGTAAGAGTGATAAGCGTGGTAAATGACCGCGAACTCGTAGATGGCGCGAGGACGGCCGGGGCCGACGTCGCAATAATCCCGAACGAGCTGATAGGTAACGTCCTAGCTCTTTCAACCATATCCGACGAAGTCGAGGGCGTTTTCCTGAGCTCGGAGCTGAAGTCAAGGCACGTGGCCGGCTTTTCCGTGGAGAAGAAGGGGCTGAAGTACCGCGACGTAAAGGGGATATGCCCGGTGCTGTTCGTGAAAAGAGGAGAAGAAATAATATACGACCTAGAGGATGAAATGGAGCTCCGCCCAGGAGATAAGGTCTACGTGATGACCGACCACGAGAGCTTGATAGCCTTTAGGGAAAAGATGCGCCAGATCTCGGCGTGAAGCCGGGGTTTCCTCCCCTCTCCCTTTTTTCTCACTTTCGCATTTCGTTTTTTCGAGTCAGCGTGGCTAAACCCAACGAGCTCCTTTCCTTTCCTTTCCTTTCTTTTCCTTTCCTTGATTCGCTGCCTCGCGGTGCCCTGCTCCTTCCGGTAACAGACGCGTTCAATCCTCTCTGCCAGCTACCGGACGTGACCTCGAGACTGGCCGTAAACCAAAGGACGAGCGCCAGGCACCGGCTGAGACCGCCTCTTCCCGGGGGCCTCCGAACTGCGAGGTAGCTACCAGTTCTTCCCTCATCACCTCCTCTTCCCCACTCCGCCCGCCTGCCCGCCCGCTTGCTTACTTGCCTGCCTGCCTGCCTGCCAGCCAGCCAGCCAGCAGCCTCTTTCCCGCTAGCCCTCGCCCAATGGCGTCTTGCATACCATCAAGGACAGCCCATAAAACCCTCCAAGCCCACCGAGTTACTCTATCAGATTTTCGCCCCGTACCAGCGCTCCATCCCTTGGGGCTGAAACCCACAAAGCGAACCAATCCTATGCCGCGCAGGCACCTATAGCCGCTTTGCGCTCCATCGCTCTGACCAGGGACCCCATCCCCCAGGGCGGGGAGCCAAACGCAAACACTTCTTGGTAGCTAATAATTGGGTTTTTTCCCCTTCCCCGGAAGCCGAGACCAACTAGCGGTTCAACGCGCCCGTAAACGCGGGTAGCCCGTGCCTTAACGGGAGGTAAGGGTCGCTGTTGCGCGAAAGCCCTGCGGAGATGAAGGCCTCCCGCGAAGGAGCTGGAAACACAAAAGCCCAACTCGTGGGGTCGGCCTAGTTTACTCGACCCGAACGGAGTCCAACAACTTTAGCGCTATTAGCATGTGCCCCGTCTCGCTGGGGTGGATCGCCTCTAGCGAATAGGTCAGCGGTCCTCCATCCTTTGCCGCCCTCGCGAAAGCGTCGTAAAGGTCGATCACCTCCGCCGAAAACTCGTCCCCCACCTTCTTGACCGCCTCCACGTACTTCGGCAGGAGTTGCAGCACCCTTGCCCTGTTCCCGCCGGTTGCGTTGCTCACGAAAAAGGGCGTCATAAGCGTTATCCCCCTCACCTTTCCCATTGTTTGCCTCAAGATTTCACGGTAATTCGCGTAAAACGACTCGGGGTCCAGCCCGCTTTCTCCCGCCAACGTCCTGTTGAGATCATTTATGCCGATGAGCACGGACACCCAGTTGGGCGATAAGCTCAACACGTCGTCCTCCCATCTATCCCTCAGGTCTC
>JAWDNK010000054.1:0-8400 GCA_046534355.1 Candidatus Martarchaeota archaeon
ATCAGGCCCTCGGACCTCACTAGGAACCGAGGAGAGAGCGCTAAGCTGACTATGAGATCGGTTGCAAAAGGGGCCCGGGGGCAGTAGAGGGTGAGCCGGTGATCAAGGGCGGGGTAGAACGTTTTTAAGGTCGTGGTTTTAACCCTCCATGGAGAAACCTGCGATTAGAGCTTTTTTCCTCTTGGGTTTGGTGGCGAGCCCCTTGGTGGTGGCTTCAGGTGGACATCGAAGGAAAGCTGAGGGTTTTCGACGAAGTCGCTGAGGAGATAATAACGAGAGAAGATCTACGGAGACTGCTGTCAGAAAACGAGCACCCGCTGGCTTATGATGGTTTTGAGCCGTCTGGCATCGCCCACCTACCGCTCCTCTACAGGGCCATAACCATAAAGAAGTTACTTGCCATCGGGGTCAGGTTCAAGCTATTCCTCGCGGATTGGCACGCGTGGCTCAACGGAAAGCTAGGAGGAAATATGGAGGCCATAAGAGCGGCGGGTAACTACTTCGTAGAGGCCTGGAGGGCTGAAGGCGTACCCGTCGGTTCTGACCAGGTTGAGGTTATTTGGAGCAGCGATATCCTCGACCGGGATTACTTGACGACCATGCTGAGGGTCGCTAACTTCGCCACGGTGAACAGGGTAATGAGGGCTTTGCCCATAATGGGCAGGACCGAGGTCGGAGCCGATAAAATGGCTTGGCTTATTTACCCGGTGATGCAGGTAACGGATATTTTCCAGTTAGGGGTAGACATATGCCAGTTAGGACTAGACCAAAGGAAAGCCAATATGTTAGCTAGAGAGGTAGCTGAAAAGATAGGGCGTAAAAAACCTGTTGGAGTCCACCACCATATATTGATGGGACTCTCAGGTCTAAGGCCAGGCAAGGGAATGGACGAGGATGCCAGAAGGGATGCAGCCATATCTAGCAAAATGTCTAAGTCTGCTCCCCAAAACACGATATACCTAACGGACGACCAGGAGACCATAAAGAAAAAGATAATTGGAGCTGCCTGCCCACCTGCCACTTTGGAGGGGAACCCCATAATGGAGTACTCCAAGTACATAGTATTTCCCATATTTGGTAAGCTGAAGGTCGAAAGGGAGCTGGCCCACGGTGGAGATATCGAATACGCGGACTATCAAGTGCTAGCGAACGACTACTTGGCTGGTAAATTACACCCGCTAGATCTGAAATTGGCGGTGGCGCGCGCCTTGGATACAGCTATTTCCCCAGTCAGAGACCACCTACGCAACGACCCAAGGGCACGCGCCTCCTGGGAAGTGTTCGCCCCCTACCTTCCGAGGACGCAAACTACCCCGCCCTAAAGGACGGGTTTCCCTTCTTTCCCTATTTATGGTGTTGTTTGACGGAACGAAGAAGTCTTATTAAGAAATTTTTATTAGCGTTCTCGAGTGAATGCCTCCCGAAGGGGAAAACGAAAGAGCAAATTGATCCGCGAACGCCTGTACTGGGCCTTAAGACGCGGCTCCATTAGTGAACTACCCCGCCCTCACGGACGGGGCTTCCCGGTTCATCGATACGCTTACGCCTGGAATACTTGCGAAGTATTCCATCATCGCAGAGGCGTTCTCATCCTCGGGCGTCTCCCCTACGTTCCATAGGGAAAGCCCCATTTGGGCATCAACAATATAAAATTTGTTATATAAAGACATTTCTGTAAGGGGCTATCCATCCCCCACCTTACGGAAGGGGACTTTCGCCCCTCAACCCCATAAAGTTAAAACGGTGTAACTTGATTTCATACCAATGCGTACCCACGATGCGTGAGCGGAGTGAAGCGGTTCGCTTTGATCAAAATCGATAACACCGAGCACCGCTCTCGCGCCCATTATTTGCTCCAGCCGTTTACGCGATAAGTCGGTCGCTAGCTGGTCTTCTCAGCAGAACGAAGCGCCGTCGTCGATGAAGTCCCTCATGGGGAAACCGTTACCCGTTTAAGCCTGAAGCGGTAAAGGTATTATGAGCAAGAAGAGGAAGAGAGAAGGCCCAGCTCCGATGACTGCAGCCGGTCTGGTCAGGTATTATGAGGAAGACAAGGGCATAAACTTCAGACCATCCGTTGTGATAGGTATTGCCGTGGCGTTTTCCGTGATCGTGGCTCTGGCAGATGCTGGCTTTTTTGGTTTCATAAAGCCTCGAGGATAAGCGGTTAAAGATGGACCCGCAGAAATCGGCCAACGAAATTGAGGAAAGAAAGAAGTGGCTGTTTCACGTCCCCATTCCGGATAAGGCGATTTATCCACTGTCCTTCCTTGAGCTGCTAGCGCTTTTCGCAAGGGCATATTCGCTCCTATGCGCGATCGCATTCTCTTTGGGTGAACTGATCGGCATAGCACTCTTGGCGACCTACCTTCAACCAAAAAGGCTTTTCAATGCCAGACAATCTCTTCTGCTCGGAGACGTGTTTTATTCGCTGCCAGTGCTACTGGTTTACGCGCTACCCCGTTATAACTCCTACATAGTGGGCGCCGCCCTGACTTCCTACCCCCTTACTCTCTCGTACGTCGCGTCGGTTTCCAACCCCTTGCTCTTCCTTCCGATAATTTTCATCTTTTTCTTGCCATTATTTTTAATATCGAAGCCGCTCGCGTTTCCCTTCCTCCTTGCCATATACGCTTCTTCTATCGCCCTAGCTTTTCTGACGATCTCAAAGGTCGATAGTAAAACCCTGAAGATAATAGGGATAAAGGGGTCGCGGTTTGGAGCTAGCTTTTTCAGGGCTTGGTTCAACAAAACCGATAACGAATATGAGAGTTTTTTGGAGCAACTCTCGTCCTTAAAGCGGATCGTGACGGACGTGTTTTTGTTCACCGAAAGGGAGAGAGGTTTTCCCTTGGGCAGCCTGGTCGTGACCGACATCCATCCGGGTCCTTTCCACGACGTTGGGAGTAGCACGTTACCCACTGTCCTCTCCAGCGAGATGGAAAGGACTACCGGCGCTCCCTGTCTCGTCTTAAGGGGGAAGGGTAGCCACGAAAACGACATTCCCACTAAGGCGTTGGCAGAGGGTTTTGCAAAAATGATATCGACATCTGCGGCTAACTTGCTAGTCCCACTACGTGCGTCGGTTAGAGCTGATGACCCCAAAGAACAAAAAGTGGAATTCGAGCAGGACAAGGCCGGCCCTTTCACCGTAACCTCGTTCACCCTGAACGAGGAAAACCTGGTCCTACTCAGCAAGGCACCGCTGCCGTGCGACGATATACCGCAAGAGGTGGGAGATTACCTGGAGGCCTTGGGGTGCAAAGTAGCGGATGCCCATAACTCGGGTCCCATAGACGGCTATTCCACGCTGAACTACTTCCCGCCTTCAAACGTAGAGCAACTCCATCAAAGGATATCTGATAAACTATCATCGCACAAGGTAAGCACCAGCTCAGATTTCCGCGTCGGATTCTCTCACATCAATGCCAGGGCTTCCCTGAAGACCGGTATATGCGATGGAGGCGCGGTAGCCATGAGTTGGACCCTTAACGGCATCAAGGGGGTCTTGGTATCCTTTCAGGGAAACAACATGACCTCGGGCTTGAGGGATAAAATCGTAGATAGCCTGAAGAAGATCGGTTTTACTCACGCCGAGGTGTCTACCACAGATAACCACCAATTGTCAACATCTTTGCAAGCAGTCAACAAGTATAGCATGGTAGGGGCCGAAGACCAACGCGCGGTAATAAACATGGCTGTGCAGGCGGCAAGGGCAGCCTCAGACGCAGAAAAATCGGCGCTCGTGTTAGTCCAGAAGAGGTTAGACGAGCTCAAAGTCATTGGGTCGGACAGCCTTGGAAAAATTAACGATGCGATAAAGGCTGCCCTACCGGTTTTGGGCAGGTACTCGCTGATATCGCTGATTACACTGGCCGCCATTGGTATTTCTTGCGCCTTCATGGCGCGACCCCAGTGCAGGGGTTAAGCTTAATTCCCCCAGCTACTTTTTATTTGTCCTGCCGGTCATAGCGAGCGAGGAAACACCCGGACCCATTCCGAACCCGGAAGTTAAGCTCGCCCGCGTAAGGGATTCGGTGGGGCCGCAAGCCCTGCAGGGTCCCTTAACTGGTAGGACGCGTAGTCCGATCAGCTAATGGCTACTCCTCGCCGCTTAGCCCTGCCCCTTCCGCTAAAACGTCCTTTAATTGCGATGAATTAATCATGCGTAGCGGTTTTCCCGTAGCCAGGCGCAGCATCAACAGAAGCTGATGGTAACAGGGCAGCTGTCTGTGTCTAAGAACGTTATTCAAATAGAAGTCCTGGCAACTGCAGTACTTTAAGCCGACCAAAACGTACTTCGTTTTCTCGCCGCTTATGACGTAAACTTCCCTGCCCTCAATGGCCCACACGTCAGCTCCTCTTATAAGGGCCTCCACAGCCTTCCTGCCGCGCCTACCGAACAAAGAACGCACCGACCTGATCCGATCTTCTTCGCTCATAGAAGCGAGCTTATCCAGAAGGGCTTCCAGCGACCCCTGTAGGCCTTCGGGCAGCATTGGAATTTCCACGTTTTAGTTCAAAACACTCTTAAATGGCTGATCCCTGTATTTATGCTGAACCAGAAGAACGCGAAAGCGCTCATAATAAAGGTGGCCGTTGTCCTCCTGACCATCGTGGCCCTCCTACTACTTTTCGATTACTATATAGCGCCTCTGATAAACGTTAAACCAACGGTTAGGTCAAACATGCACATACTATTCGCCCTAGCTGCCGTGGCAGCGCTGATCTACATCCTAAAGGACCTGTCCAAAGTATTGGATAAATACTTGGGCCCGCATTTGGCGAACCTCGTTACCTTTATCTTTGAAATAGTGATCGTTACCGTTGGGACCCTCGTCATACTTTCCATACTTCGCGTGAGCTTGACGACGTTACTCGTGAGCGGAGGCATAGCAGCGATCGTAATAGGCCTAGCCATATCCACGTTGGCCAGCAACCTGATCTCCGGAGCTTTCATATATGCCGCCTTTCCCATAAAAGTTGGGGATCGCGTCTTCATCAATAACATACCAGGTAAAATAAACAAGATAACCACGATCTACACTTCAATCGAAACCGAGGGAGGGACAGAGCTTGTCATACCGAACTCGGCGCTGGTGCAGGGCTACTTCTTGATAGCGAAAGGCCAGGGGAGAAACGGGAGGGTCTATGGTTATAGGATAGGAGACAGGGTTTCAGTGCCTTCGCTAAACGTAGAGGGGAAGCTCGAGGGGCTTGACGATTTCGTTGCAGAAATACAGACACAAAAAGGGCGCCTGATCGTACCCGCCTATTCCCTGCTGACGGGCGGTCTTTTCATGGCGAAACAGCCCGATGAAACCTCAACCTTCACCATAAAAGTTAACAGAAACGCAGATAAAGTGAGAAAAGCCCTAGAGGAAGCGGGGGCCAGAGTAGACTTCAACTCCATGGATGGTGAAGACATTGAATTCCTCGTTTCCTTCAAGTCTGCGCCCGAAAAGGAGCAAGAGGTAAAATCGAGGCTTATAGCCTTGGCCTACGAAACGCAGAAGGGCAAGGAAGCCGCATGAGTACCTGTAAAAATCCGTCATTGCCGACGGTACAAAAAGCTTTTCTCTACCGGGCAGAGTGTGGTAGACCAAAATATGAGTAACGGTACCGCAGCGATGGGTAGAGGGTCTAACAAAAAGACCCACGTCATTTGCAGGAGGTGTGGGAGGCATACCTTCAACATCCATACCCACAGGTGTTCCAGTTGCGGTTTTGGCGCAACACCGAGGTTTAACGCCAAAAAGCGAGGAGCTCCTATGGTTTCTTTCTGGTCTTTCATAAACGCCTTTTTCGTCTACTGAACTCCTCCCCGCCACGAAGGACGAGATTTGTCGTTCGTCTTATCACGGCATGAGCAGGTTACCGACCAAGCTGATGTCAAAGACCATACCGTGAACGTAATCCTCGGTACCAACCGCGACCTGCGGGCTATTGTTTTTCAACATCTCCTCCACAGCAACCCTGATCGAAGTCCCCGACGGCAACGTCGGGAGCCTCCGCGTTGGTATCTCGGAAACGGGCTTATCGGGAAAAGTCAAACCCTTAGACCCCATGTAAAGCACGGGGGCCACTGACCAATCCCAGTCCTCCCCTTCACTCGCTGCCTGCATCGGTGACTTGCTCCGGCTGTACTCCTCTTCGAGCTGCTTCAAGAAGTCGAACTCCGTCAAGAAACCCCGCGCCTTACCCGAGTCGTCCAGAATTGTTAGCGTATCCGCTCCGTAATACCTCATGATCTTGTAAGCTACGCTTATCGGCGTCCCCACCCACACCGAAGGAAACCCTGGCGATACGTAATCATCCACGGTTTGGCTGAAAGCTGTCTCATCTGCTGCTTTCTGCAACAAGTCTTCAACGGAAACCACCCCAAGCAGCTTCCCATCGTCATCGACCACGGGCACAACTCTGAAGCCGCTCTTTATTATGGCCTTGGCGGCTTTCTGAACTGGATCCTTTGGCCTGACCTTGGGGGGGCGATTGTTCATTATAAGCGCGGTCTGGTCGGTTTCGGTCCTGCTCATCAATTCCTTCATGGATATCATCCCAGCCAGGGTAAGCTTTCCCTTCCTTATAACCGGCGCCGAAGAGACCTCGTTCTTCAACATCACGGCCAGTGCTGCCATCCTCTTGCTGGGGACCTCCACGTAAATCGGGTTATTGTTCATTACTTCTTTTACTATCAATACTCTCGTCCTCGTTTAGCGACCGCTAAAGTGATCGCCAAGATGTGGGTCATCTCAATGCACGTATTTATGACCCCGTGTCATTTAAAAACATAACGTTCATAACTACCCAATTCCCAAATACTTGGTTTTTACACCGCGACAACTCGGTTCCCATTTGATGAGTAACCCGAGTTCGCTACTCGCAGACTCCTCGTTTTGTCTAACTTTTGACACCCCTACCTTCGATGTAGTAGCCCGCGGCCAAAAGCGCAATCGTCCAGTGGTTGGGAGCTAAACTCGATTCCCCCTTTCAACTCGGCCATTCTTGCAACGCGCAAGAGATCCCATGCCTCCTCAGGTCTCTTTACCCGCGGACTTCGCTGGATTTTAAGACTCGAAAATCCTTCATCTCAAGCTTCGTTCGATACCACTGACCAATCATGCGCGGGTTGCTACCGACCTCCTCCCCGCCACGAAGGACGAGGCCTGTCGTCCTTTTGTCAGACTCTCACGGGATACATACCTGCGCATTGCGACGCAACCTAAATCTAAAGGTTTAAATTTCAAAATGAGCTAGAAATCAGGTCGTTGGGTTTTGTCACAAGGGGAGTTGTTCCCACAAGGAGTCAGTAGCAGCCAGGTGATAGCGCTCGTTGAAAGCGTCGTTGCAGATGGGGGGAGGGTAGACGCGGCCAAACTGGCCGATGATTTCGGCTACGACGTGAAATCCATGTTACCCATTCTAAGAGCCGCAGAGATGCTTGGCCTAGTACGCGTGGACGAAGGGGACGTATCGGTTACACCGTTGGGCACAGAAATAGCCAAAAAGAAGGGCAAAGCCCTCACGCTTCTAAAGGAAAACATAAGCAAAATGGAGCCCTTCAAGACAGCGCTTGAACTCATCGGGAGAAATGGGTTTGCTACGTCTAGGCAAATATCGGAGGCGCTAGCCAAGAGGGGCATGTCTTTTTCAGATGACGGAGAAGAAAACGAGAGGATCATTGAGGAAATCTTAGTCCGCTGGGGGATCTACACCGACGTGGTGAAATATGATGGCAAAACCGCCTTGTTCTCACCCGTTGATGAACGAAATATCCCCTCTAAGATGGAGCTTCCCAGTTCTTTGATACGCTTACTCCAGCTGAGGAATGCCAGGAGAATTATTCCGCAACGCTAAGGCGGGGGCGCTTTCATCCTGAGTCATATTCCCTGCGTCCCAGAGCAAAGCCCCTCCTCTAGCACGACCGCAGTGGAGGCCACATCCCCGTCGAACGTTGAACCGCAGAAGGGATAGGTGACTTCCCCCTTCCCCCTCTCCGACAGGTTAAGCTTCTGCTTGGCTTTACGGTTTAGAAGCACGCCGGAGCTCTCCACGAGCCTACCAATCTCAGCGGGCGCGCAAGCCTTACTTCACCTCTTCAAGGCATCGCGGAGTCCGCCATACTGAGGTCCCGCACATCTTTTTACCGAGGAGCTTATACCGCGAGCCACGAGCGTGCGTTGCCCGCTTGAAAGACTACACCGGGGTGACTGGTCATCATTGAGTGAGTCACCTAACTGATATGTCCCGCCTCACGTTTGACCTGTTTCTGAAACTCCTTCCCAATCTTGAGAAAAAGCCTCCTCCTATTCGTTACTTGAAGGCGTTCTAGTGCGAGAGAAGACGTGTAAAGCCTTCTTCAGCAGTTTCAAAATAGATAGGTTTATGTATAATTTTGGA
>JAWDNK010000055.1:0-8229 GCA_046534355.1 Candidatus Martarchaeota archaeon
AACCTTTACCACTGGCCTTTGCCCCTCTGGCTCCACGACCCCATATCTGTTAGGAAGGGTAACCTGAAAGGAAAGGCCACTGGCTGGCTGAACCACGACATAGTGGAAGAGTTCGCGAGGTACGCTGCGTACGTGGCCTGGAAATTCGATGACTTGGCCGACGAGTATTCCACGATGAACGAGCCCAACGTTGTTTTCGGGATAGGTTTCGGCCAGGTCAAGTCTGGCTTCCCGCCGGCCTATCTTAGCCTCGAGGCCCTCAAGACCGCTAGGAAGAACATAATCGAGGCCCACGCCAGAGCCTACGACGCCATCAAGGCCGTCTCCAAAAAGCCGGTGGGGTTGATCTACGCGAATTCGGCCTTCACCCCCTTCACGCCCCAGGACGAGAGAGCCGTGGAAGCCGCCGAGTTCGCCGACAGGTGGTCCTTCTTCGACGCGATAATCAAAGGGAACCTGGACGGGGAGAACCGGGAAGACCTGAAGGGCAAGCTCGACTGGATAGGAGTCAACTACTACACGAGGGTTATGGTGCAAAACGCGGGAAACGGATATAGGGGGATACCTGGGTACGGTTTCGCCTGCGAACATAACTCGGTAAGCTTCGCGGGCAGACCCACGAGCGACTTCGGTTGGGAGTTCTACCCTGAAGGACTGTACGACATCCTGATAAAGTATACGAAGCGGTATGGCCTCCCGATCTACGTTACCGAGAACGGCATAGCTGATGAGGCGGATTACCAAAGGCCGTACTACTTGGTCTCCCACATTTACCAGGTCGGTAAGGCCATACAAGACGGCGCGAACGTCAAGGGATACCTTCACTGGTCCCTTGCCGATAACTACGAGTGGGCCTCTGGTTTCACTCCCAGGTTCGGCCTACTCAAGGTGGACTATTCCAGCAAAAAACTGTACTGGAGGCCGAGCGCCTTCGTTTACAAGGAGATAGCGGAAAACCAAGAAATACCCGATGAAGTAGAGCACCTCAACTCTGTGCCTCCGCTCAAGGGCCTGCACCGGCGAAAGGGCGAGCGCGACGCGCGCCCCATGAAAGAGGCCCATCCCCCATTTTCGGGCCTAACCCCAATGCGGGAAAGGCTTGACGCTCGCGCCCACTCGATAGTCACAAAAATCAAAATCCGTTTTCAACCGAGCCCGTAACCTTCAGTTGCCCGATCTAACTTCGGAAGACAGAGCCTCTATTCCATTGCTAAGCTGGGAAACCTTCTCCTTATTGCCGTGAAATCCAGCGTAATACTCTATGGCTCCGGCCAACAGTAGCGCGGCCATGGTAACGGGCGCGTATACCGTGGGAGTAGTAATTGGATAGAAGGTATAGAATATCCCGAAAACGACCGTGGCAAGAGAGGCAAGGGGCAGCACGATGTAAAGCAGGACCTGCTTTATGCGTTGCCTCCAAGAGAAGACCATCAACGCGACGTTCCCGATTATGTGCCCTGCAAACTCCGCTATTGTTGCCAGCAAGATCAAGAATATGTAGGCGTTTATCACTCCCCAAGCAAACCCGAACAGCAAGTCCACCAATACTCCGAGGATAGCGGTAAACGCTATGGCCACCCCGGGTGTGCCGTGTTCCCTGTTGATGCTGCCGAACACCTTGGGGAAGAAGCCCTGCTTTCCGAACGTCAAGTACAACCTGCTAGAGACTATGGTAGAAGCGGTCACGAGACCTACTAGGCTGTTCACCGTTAAGGCGGCTATCAACAGCTCCGGTATAATCCCCATGTACTTGTACAACTCGACGAAGAGGGGGGCGCCTGAGCTGGCGAAGGTAGCCATGTCCTTGTAACCCCATCCTATCGTCATCGCGTAAGAGACCAGTATGTAGAGAAAGACGACCATGAGCGTGGATATAAGCAAGCCCTTCCTTATGGTACTGTGGGGCGCTTTTGCCTCTGCACCCAGGTAAACTGTGGCGGTCGTACCCGACATATCGAAACCAGCGACCAACATCCCGACGGCAAAACCGCTCATGCCGCCTTGGGCGAGCTTGTAGTTGAAAACAGCGGTGGTATTGGCCGGCCCGGCTAAAATCACTATAACCACGCTAATCACAACAAGGGAGATGATTTCGATTAATGCGGTGGCTATACCGTAAGTCAAAGACGGTTTTACACCCAAGTAGTTCATGATTATGGGAGGGGCTAGAAAAACGAGGGAAATCGGCACCCATGAATAAGTAGGTAGTGTGTAGCCGAATTGGCCCAACAGCACATCTAATAACACGGCCAAAAACAGAGCGTTGGCGGGCAACAAGACGTTGTAGTAAGTGGCGTAACTTATCCCAGCGAGGTACCCTGCGAGGGGGCCCACAGCCTTGTGGGCGTAGTAATGGACACCGCTGGCGCTCGCGAAAAACTTGCTAAACTGATATGGAGTGTTTATCCAAAGCAAAACCAAAGATATACCGGCGAGGTACGCCAAAGGCGTAGCCCCTAAAGCGTACGACGCGGCGACGGTGAGGGCTACGGCCGCCGCGGATAAAGGCCCATTGGCTATTAATCCTTGACCCACTACGTGCCAAAGCGAGAGAGAATCCCTCTTCAAGCTTGGCTCCTTCGGTTCCATTTTAGGCATCCGTCACCTCAAGACTGCAGAAGGACATCCTAAAGCGCAAACTCCGACGCGTAATTAAGCTTAACGGACAAAAACCGCCAACTTATTGAGGAAACTCACCAAACTTCCTTTATTTTTGCGTCAACGCTTGAAAATTACCTCAAGGGCGCTTCCAGACTTGGGGAGGGGAAAGCCCCCAAACCCAAAGGTTAAGCGCCGACCTCCTCCTTGCCCTGAAGGGCGAGGTTTGTCGTCCGGTTTATCAGCTAGCGCCTCAGCCTTGAAGAAGACCAAAGCTTTTACGAAACCCTGCCGGGTTATTATGCCTTACCGGAAGCAGAGGGAAACCGCAGCGGAGAGGATGGAGCGCTTACTCGAGTTCATCAGAGAGAATGGTAAGGTAAGCGATGAAGAAGTCATTAACTTCTGCCGGGAGAAACTCGGTGTATCAGAACAGACGGCGTTCAACTACCTAAACGCCCTCGAAAGGGCCGGCTTGATCCGCGTTACGCCAAACGGAGTGATGCCCTGGGCGACGTGAGACCACGCCGGCCACTAGGGACCTAAAATCTCCTGGCACGCGCGCAAACCAAAAATATCGAGGGGGCCCGCGGGCCTCAAACGCCATCATAACCGTTAACCCGCCAAAACCCTAGAGAACGAGTTGAACAGGCGACCCCTCTGTATTGGCCCTGCCGCTATCCCGGTTCAAGCTAAGCGGAAGAGAAAAGCAACATGATGATACCCTTGTTTACGCTCTCAGATTTAACCTCGTATTTCAAAGCCTTAAACACACCCTTCAGGTAAGCGGTCAAAAGCTCGGTACCTTCAGCTGAAAGGTGCGGGGCTATGCACGATAACGAGACCTCATTACCCTTCCTCTTGTAATCGATGCTCGATACGTCCCAAAGCGAGAACTTAAGCATCTCCAATACTTGGTTCAACGGGTCATCCGAGCCGCCACCACCGAACAGCTTCGCCGAAAGGTAGCTGCCGTACCATTTTCCCCTCTCGAAATACATCTCCTTTATCTTGTCTTTCTCGGTCGGATACAACTTGCCGATCATGTAGTAGAGGATGTCCGAACCGATGATTATCGAACCCGACCCCCTCTCGGTTTGTATGAGCTCGTACGAGTCAACTATTTCCTTCAGGGTGGTCCCCATCTTGTGAGCCCTTATCGCTTGGGAAAAGACGTCGTTAATCATCTCGTAGGGGGCCTTCCCCTCTTCTCTCGCTATGTCGTAAACCTCATCCACTAAGTCCTGCTGGACGGGTACGAGCTTCTTGCTACCACCCGGCATGCTTTGTCACCGTTAACTGGGCACGTGCTAAAAAACACATCTGTTGAGAAGGGACTTAGCCCTGTGGGATATGGGCACTGGACGCAAAGCACCTACATAGGTCGGAATGCCGTCCGTAAAAAGCCGGCCACTCAAATCGCTCCCAGTTCTTTCAGCTTCTGGGGTATGTAGGTTTCGACCAAAAACGTCTGGCTCACGGACTTGTTCTTGCTGCTAAAGGCTTCCAGTTCCGCCTTCAGGCCCAGCCGTTCAAAGGCGTCGAGCTGCTCCTTCCAAAACTTCTCCTTGTAACGCGGGTCAGCCTTAAGCTCTGCCAAGCGCTTCCAGTCAAGTTCCTTCATCTTCATGGTCGGCACCTTGTACCGATTTATATCGGTCGGCCAGAAGCCCAACCACTTGGCGGACGGGGTATTAAGACCGGTTATGTGGGCGCTGTTGACTGAACCACTGATTATCACCATGCTTATGTGCGCTCCCCAGACGTCGCAGTCCGTGAGTATGTAAACCGGCAACCCGAGTTCTTCGTTCAGCCTCCTTATGAGTAGCCTCGCGCTCCTCGACGCCTGCCCCGTGGTATCGATCAGTATGGCGTTGAACTTCTCATGGACTTTCTCCCTTATCATTTGTATGAAAATGGCACCTTTTTCGATCGCTATGACCTTGTCGGCGCTGGTTTTCACGAGCTCTGCGTTGTCCAGCGCCGGGCCGATGTTCACTCCATCGGGGTTGTCCGTCAAGTTTATGAGGCTGTCCTTGAACCCCTTGACCCTATACCTCACCGTCAGGTCGCCAAAAATGGCACCCCTGTCGTGGGGGAATATATTGAAGCTCTCCCTGGGCATCGAAAGAAGGGCCTCGAGATCGTAAACCGCCTCATCGGATTCCTGCTGAGTGGCAAAGTTAATGTCGATGTTCTTGGACATGTAAAATAGGTCCCTGAGCGTCGAAACCCTGTCGTAGTCTATCAGCTCCTTCCCTATGCGTGCCACCCACAGAAGCTGGGCCAGCGGTTTCACGTGCTTTACGTTATCCGCGCTTCTGAGCACCCTCCTGCTACCCAGGACGTACTGCTCCAGTTTGGGGTCATAATATATGTTGTTGGTTTGCCTACTGGGTATGGCTACTTCCGGGAACCTGTTGCTCTGCAACTGGTTGTATATGGATTCCCCAAGATCCTTCAGCGCTCTTCTGGCATAGGTCGTCCTATCGACGTTTCTTTCCACCCGAATCACCCTCCGATTTCGATTTCGATTTCTTTTCCCGATTTTTTCCAGCGGGCGAGCCCGCTGAGGCGGGCCTAACGTCCTCTTCGCTTGCTTCTCCACCCGGTGGGTCGACCTCGACGGCCTTCAACTTGATCCTTTTCCTCTTAGGGCCTCCCTCCATCAGGAGAGCGCTGATGTCTGGTTCTTTCTCCTTTTCGGCAAGGAAGGTCGAGAAGCTTGCCATCATGCTCAGGTATTTCTTGAGCACCTCGGTCCTCCGCTCGCGATATGCGGCCTTCTCCATGCGCGATAGTTTGACCCTCAGTTCCCTTGCGGCCTGTTTTATGGCCAAGTCTAGCTCCCTCTCCACCTCAGGCCTAGCGGCCACGTACTCTTTCCCCGCCGTTTTATAGGGGACCTTGGTGGAGCACACGTGGGTTATGAAAGCAATGGGCGCCTCATCGAGCTTAACCTTGTACTGATTCCAATTAATGCCCTGGATTACCGACATCGCCACATCGCTGTACTCATCGTAAAGAAGCGGGATTTTGTTGGCGAACCTGAAAAGTTGCACCTTTCCGGGCTTATCCGGTGGCGCAATTGCCCCGCCGTAAGCTATGCCCACCTCAACTATGAAGGGATTACCCTCGTAAGCACGCGGGGGGCGGGTAGTTACCACCACGTGATCAGGCGAAAGCAGGCGCTTTATGCCCTCGGTGAGCAAGTCCTCGCCTATGGGCGATAGGCACGAGGGATCCGGGGGCAGAAATTCGGAGTACTCCCTAAGGGCCGTCACCAGCTTGGTCAGCTGCTTCGTGTTTAATTCGGAAACCTCCGCGTGCGGATCAAAGCCGTTTGAACGCAGGAAGGCCTTAGCCGTCCTTTCTCCGACCCTTTGGAAGTTCTTTGAGAGAAAAACCAGAAGGCTTGTATGGGGATTGGTGGCTATCATGCGTTTTAACATCTCAAGGTCGACTCCGTGAGGGTGAGGCAGGGTTTCTAAAGGCGGATTTGGCATCTTCTCGGTTATCCTTGGGTAGAAAAGCAGAGTGCCGTTGGGATCTATGAAAGTCAATTGGGCATAGGGGAGGATCATGGCGGACTCGTAGAAGTACTCGATTATCTTGTCCCTCGCCTTACCGTAATCACCCTCAAAGTCGAACTCTATTTTGACGCCCCTGAAGTGAGATTTGTTATCCGCCTCTTCTCTCCTGTAAATGATCGGGGTGTTAGTGCGAATGTCCGTACTCAACTCAAAAGTGTATACCTTGCTGCCGCCCTGGCTGGTCGTTATCAACACCCTGGAGTTCGCTGTGATCTGCCCGTAAAGCAATGACATCTTCCCGCCCAAGCCAAAGGTCCCCCTGTTTTGGCGCATCGAGTACTTCGAGCCAAAAAGCACCTTGCCGAAGGCGTAAGGAACGGCTTCCAGAGGCACCCCTATCCCATTATCCACAATCTTCACGTGATAACGTTCCTGGGCACCAGCTCCCTCCACCCTATACAAGGTGACCCTCACGTCCGGCAGAATCTTGTGTCCATCGCAGGCATCTAAAGAGTTCTCCACGAGCTCCCTTACGATCATGTAAGTCGCCTTGTGGGGACTGTCGAACCCCACCAAGTCCTTATTCTTGTAGAAAAAGTCCGCGACGTTTAGCTCCTGAAACTGCTCGCTCACTTCGGCGCACCCATACTAAACTGTTCGAGCCGGCCACGCTCATTTGAGGCTCGCTAAGTACTTGTAAACCGATGGAATTGGCTGGCCCGTGGCCACGCGGCGGATCGCCTCTCTAGCCCTCTCAACCCCCTCAAAGCTACCAACTACCACCACCTTGGGTTCCTTAATGAATATGGAGGTATTGGTTGCGGCCTCTATTCTCTGCTTCACCGATCCCTTCTTACCTATCAACCTAGATAACACCCTCCTGAGGTTCCCGCTCGGCAGGATGGGGTCCTCCAAGTCTATCTGCAATACCACGCTATCATCTCCGATAACCTTTTCGGCGACCTGGAACGGAGCGCCGAAGGCCAACAAGGTGATGGCATCCCTGTACCGCTGCAAGAGCGGCACCGCAGCTTGACTGGAGGCCTCCATTATTATCAAACCCCTGTCCTTGTCCATGGTTAGCTTCACCCCTTGGCCCTTGCCCTTTTCCGTCAGAGCGTACATTTCGTACACCCTGCTGAGCAGAGTTGAATCCAGAGGTACATATATCACCGGCGAGAGGCTAGCCATCTCTTTATCAAATCCTCCTTTGCGAGGTCCTTTAACCCTATCCCTTTCCTGCGGAAGAAATCGTTGAGGTGGTTAAGGTCTCTGGCCAGGAATTCTTCGGCGCTCGGGTGACTAGTCATAACTGCTTGCCCCACGTCTATGATGTAGGGCCTCCTGTAATAGAGTATGTTATACTCGCTGAGGTCCGCATGGATAAGTCCCGCCACTGTTACGAGCTTTTCCACGTCCGAAAGGACTTGCCTATAAGCCCTTACCCATCCCAGGGGCTTTAGTTCGATATCCTTGAGCGCCGGTGCTGGGGCGCTACTACCGATCATCTGCATCACCAAAACGTTTCCCCTAACGGATATGGGCTTCGGAACGTGAACTCCAGCGGCGTAGGCCTCCGATAGGTTTGCAAACTCTTTTCTGGCCCAAGTCTCCACGATTTCCCTGCGGTCTCCCCTCTTCAACCTTGAGAAGCGCGGATCGCCCTCTATGTATATTGGCATGGTTTTGTAATAATCCGACGACGATGTGAAATATATCTTGACAGCCACGTAACCCTCAGGCCCCTCCGCTGCGTAAACCCGCGCTTCCTTGCCCTGAGATATATTCGTTATAAACCGCTTTATTACACCTTTTCTCATCAGCTCATAGACGTAGCGCAGCGTCCTGGAATCAAAAACGCCCTCTAAGGTTTCCATGAGCTCGCTGTCTTTTTGCCTCCTCTCAAACTTGGCAAGCGCCTCCTTTCCTTCGTATTCACTCAACTTCATCTACCCCGCGACCAAAAATAAGAAACTGACCTAATGCCGCTCCAGCCAGCATTGAGATATAGCGGGGTCAGCTTTAATCCCTTCAAAACCACCATGGGATATCCTGCCGTTCAGATTTAAGGGTTCTCGGCGGGCCGCCCAGCTGAACA
>JAWDNK010000056.1:0-8026 GCA_046534355.1 Candidatus Martarchaeota archaeon
CGCGGGGAAATAAAATATATATCTGGGTGCGTTATGACCTCGTGCAACAAATTTGCAAGTTGCCTCGCTAGATTCCGAGGGTGAAGGCGTAGCCTTAGCCCTCGGGGATGAGGCCGTGGCCAGGGGTGCGGAAGAGGCAGGGGTTGACGTGGCCACCGCTTATCCTGGGACGCCCTCATCTGAGGTGTTGGAGACTCTGGCTAAGCACGCCAAGAAGTTCGGCTTTCACGTGGAGTGGTCCACGAACGAGATGGTCGCTTTTGAGGTCGCCTATGCGGCCGCCCTGGCCGGGAAGAGGGCCATGACGGTGGCCAAGCACCTCGGCACCTACTGGATGGTGGACCCGCTCATGGTCTCTGTGTTGACGGGAGTCAACGCTGGCTTCGTCATAGTTAGCGCCGATGACACCCACCCGTACAGTTCCCAGAACACTGGCGATACCCGCTATATAACCAGGATGGCCAGGCTGCCAGAGGTGGAGCCGGCCACCGTGCAGGAGGCGAAGGATGCCACGAAGTGGGCCTTCGAGCTTTCCGAGAGGATCGGCTTGCCGGTTTTCCTGAGGCTGACCCATCGTTTGGCGCACGCCAGGTCGGCCATAACCCTCTCCCCCCTTGCGCCCCGCAAGGGACCCGCGACTTTCAAGAAGAACGATGACAAGTACGTGATGGTCGCGGCTAACGTTAGGAAGAGGCAACCCGGCTTCGAGGCCCTTCAGAAGCAGATAGCCGAGATTTCAGGGTCTTGTCCGTTTAACAGGGTCGAGGGTGATAAGGAAGCCCCCATAGGCGTGGTCGCCTGCGGCGGCACCTACCAGTTCGTGAAAGAGGCGGTATCAAAATTGCCCGATCCTAACAACGCGGCCATATTCAAGCTGGCCATGACCAACCCGATCCCCGAAAGCGCCCTAGCAGACTTCATATCCGGGAGGAAGCTCGTCCTGGTTGTGGAGGAGGTGGAGCCCATAGTGGAGACGGAGATAAGGGCCATGGCGCAGTCCCACGGCTTGAACGCCATCATCTTGGGTAGGGGGACGGGCACGATGCCCAGGTACGGCGAGGTCACCGTGGACGCCGTTCTCAAGGGGATGAGCAACGCCCTCTCGGTGGCGGCCAGCAAGGAGCTGATGAGCGACCCGCCAGTCCAGGTGAGCGCGGTTAAGCTGGCCGACGTGGAGAACAGGTACCCGTACCTCTGCGCCGGCTGCCCCCACGCCGCGAGCTACTTGGCCATAAAGAGGGTGATAAGGAAGCACGGGGGAGTGGTCGCGGGGGACAGGGGATGCTACAATCAGGGCGTGAATCCGCCCCTCAGGGCGCTGGACACCTGCGTATCCATGGGCGCCAGCATATCCATGGCGGTCGGCTTCGAGAGGGCGGGCGTGAAGGGGGCCATAATCGCGGTCATCGGCGATTCCACGTTCTTCCACGCGGGGATACCGGCTTTGATAGACGCGGTGATGGACAATTCCCACGTGGTCGTGGCCGTGCTCGACAACAGGTGGACGGCCATGACCGGTCACCAGCCCAGCCCCAGCACGGGGCTCACGGCCACCGGCGAGGTCGCGCCCAGCATACTGGTGGAGGACGTGGCAAAGGCGGTGGGGGTGAAGAAGGTAATAACGATCGATCCCCTGGATGACATAAAGAAGTCGGAGGCCGCGCTGGAAGAGGCGTTGGCTTACCCCGGGCCATCGGTGGTCGTTTTCAGGCACGAGTGCGCCCTGCAGATAGAGAGGGAAGCCAGGAGAAAGGGAATCGAGCTCCCGCTTTACCAGGTAGATCCGGCGAAGTGCACCGGTTGCAGGCTTTGCGTGCTCGAGACCGGTTGTCCTGCCCTTGTATTCGATTACACCTCTAAGAAGGTGGTAATAAACGAGGACGAGTGCACTGGCTGCGGGCTCTGCGAGCAGGATTGCCCCTTCGACGCCATACATTTGAAGGAGAGGGCGAACAAGGGCAAGCGATGGGGAGGTGTAGATCGATGCGCGACGGCGTTAACGAGCTGAAGTCTGGGAGCCTTTGGGCGATGCGGAGGCGTTATGCGCGATGGCAATCAACAAGAAACTGGACATGGTAGTGGCGGGCGTAGGAGGTCAGGGGACGCTCATGCTTTCCAGCGTGGTGGCCGCCGCCGCAGTGCTCGCCGGGCTGAAGGTGGTGGCGGGCGAGACCCATGGCCAGGCACAGAGGGGCGGCACGGCGTCTTCTCACGTGAGGATAAGGGAGGCCGAAGAGGTATCGCCCCTCATACCCCTCGGCGAGGCGGACGTCCTCGTCTCGCTGGAGTTTTGGGAGGCCATGAGGTACGCCAAATACCTGAGGAAGGGCGGGGTGGCCGTGGTCGCGACGGACAAGGTGATCCCCGTGACGGCCTCCGCCGGGCTTACCAAATACCCCACTTTGGATCAGTTCAGGGAATACATGGCTTCGGCCACGGACCCCGAGAAGGTGTTCACCGTGGAAGCTTCCTCGGTGGCGCGCTCGGTCGGCGAGCCAAGGGCCACTAACAGCGTGCTCCTGGGGGTGCTGGCCAGGGAAGTGGAGCTGCCCTTCGACGTGGAAACGCTGAAAAAGGCGATATCCCTTTACGTCCCCAAGAGGAGCGTGGAGGCCAACGTGAGGGCTTTCGAGGCGGGGCTGAGGGGAGAGGGCGAGGTCAGCCTCGGCCCCCTCAAGGTGGCGTAGGGCGGGTGATGCGATGTGATTTGTTCGATGGCGCGCGTTGAGCGCGATGCGGATCGGCTTACCGCGCCGCGCGGCCTTCGCGCGGACTTCGTGGTTGATGCGATATGAAACCGAAGAACGGGGTGTCTGTTTACGGGTGGGGAAGCTACGTTCCCCCCTATAGGCTGACCGTTGCAGAGGTGTCCAGGGTTTGGGGTAGGGACCCAAAACAATACGAGGACGAGCTGAACGTCAAGGAGAAGGCGGTGGCGGGGCCCGACGAGGATTCGGCTACCATGGCGGTTGAGGCGGCGAAAAACGCCCTCGCGAGGGCGTCAGTGCAGCCCAGCGAGGTAGGGGCCGTTTACGTGGGGAGCGAATCCCCCCCTTACGCGGTGAAGCCCACGGCCACGACCGTGGCCGAGGCGCTGGGCATAGGTCCTCTTTCTTTGGCCGCCGACTTGGAGTTCGCATGCAAGGCCGGGACCGAGGGGCTTCAGGCGGCCATAGGGCTGGTGGGTTCGGGCATGGTCAAGTACGGATTGGCCATAGGCTCCGATACGGCCCAGGGTGGGCCAGGCGATCACCTGGAATACACGGCCGCCTCCGGCGCCACCGCTCTGGTGGTCGGACCCCTCTCTCCCGATGCCGCCGCTTCCCTAGAGGGCTCCGTCTCCTTCGTCTCGGACACGCCCGATTTCTGGAGGAGGTACGGGGCGAAGTACCCCTCTCACGGCGAGGGCTTCACCGGGGAGCCCGCTTACTTCAAGCACGTGGAGGGGGCGACCAGGGCGCTGCTGGAGGAGCTTGGGCTGAAGCCCTCCGATTTCGATTACGTGGTTTTCCACCAACCAAACGGCCGCTATCCCTTAACGGCCGCCAGGGACCTGGGTTTCTCCCCTTCGGCCCTGAAGGTGGGCCTGCTCAGCCCCTTCATCGGGAACACCTACGCGGCCGCCTCGATCACGGGCTTTTCTGCCGTCCTCGACGTGGCCAAGCCGGGGCAGAGGGTCCTCCTCACCTCCTTCGGCTCGGGGGCAGGCAGCGACTCCTTCAGCTTCGTCGTGACCGACGGCATCGAGGCCAGGAGGCCGAAGGCGAAGTTCGTGATGGACTACGTCAAAAAGAGGGTAGAGATAGACTACGCCCTTTACCTCAAGTACAGGGGAGGGATAACCCTCGGAGGTGGTGCCAAGTGAGCGCAGGCGAGAGCCCAGTGGTCTTGGGCACGGGATTGACGAAGATAGGGAGGCGTTGGGAAGACTCGCTTTCAGACCTCTTCGCCGAGGCTGCCAGGCAGGCCGTGGAGGAGGCTGGGATCAACCCCCAGGCCCTTTTCTTGGGCAACATGTCCGCCGGCGTGCTGGATTCCCAGGAGCATTTAGCTCTCTCCGTCGAGGACGGGGCCTCGGTTTTCCCCTTGGTCCCCGCTTTCAAGGTGGAGTCGGCTTGCTCTTCGGGAGGGTCTGCCCTGGTGGCGGGATATATGGCCGTGAAGTCGGGCGTTTACGACGCCGTGTTGGTGGCAGGGGTTGAGAAGCTGAGCGAGGAGCCCTCGGACGCGGTGACCAGCGCCTTGGCCATGGCGGCGGACTCCGACTTCGAGGCCTACTACGGGGCAAGCTTCACCTCCCTCAACGCCCTGCTAATGAGGAGCTACATGAGGGATTACGACGTCCCGAGGAGCTGGCTTTCTGAGATAGCCGTGCTAATGCACAAGAACGCCCTGGACAACCCCTACGCCCAGCTCAGGAAGGCGATAACGGTGGAGGACGTGGAAAACTCGAGGTTGATAGCCGATCCCATAAGGCTCCTCGACTGCGCGCCCACCGGAGATGGGGCAGCCGCCCTCCTGTTGGCGAAGCCGGAACTGGCCAAGGGGGTGGACCCCCTGGTTGAGCTATCGGGGGTCGGGGTCGGCGTTGACACGATCGCCGTCAACGGGAGGTCAAGCCTCAGCGACGTCCCGGCGACGGCCAGGGCGGCCAAAGCGGCCTTCTCGGCCGCCGGCGTCGATCCCAAGGACTTGGACGTGCTTGAGGTCCACGACGCCTTCACCATCATGGCGGCCTTAGCGGTTGAGGACATAGGCGTGGTGCCCAAGGGGCAAGGCGCCAAGTTCTTCCACGAGGGAAGCGCTGAAAGGGACGGAGACTTGGCGGTCAACCCTGAAGGTGGCCTGAAGGCGAGGGGTCATCCCGTTGGGGCCACGGGCGTCTACGGGGCCGTGGAGGTAGTCAGGCAGCTGCAGGGCAAGTCAGGCAAGATGCAGGTGCCGAACGCTGAGGTAGGGGCCTTCCACAACCTCGGCGGTTCGGGCTCCCACGCGGTGGTCGGAGTGTTCAAGAGGAGGAAGTGAGGTGGGTTGATCGCTTGGAGGTGGACCGAATGACCGTACCCAAGTATTGGAGGAAAATAGACGCGCACTACAGGTTGGAGGGGATAAGGTGCAAGTCGTGCGGGAAGATATCCTATCCCCCCAGGAGCTCCTGCCCCTACTGTCACTCGAAGGACGTCGAGGTAGTGAAGCTGCCGGAAAGGGGAAAGGTGGTCAGCTTCTCGCTTCTGCGCAGCCCCCCTAAGGGCTTCGAGGGATACGTCCCCTACTACGTGGCCGTCATCGAGCTGGAAAACGGGGTCAGGGTGTTCGGGATGCTCACCGACGTTTTCTCCCCCGATGGCGTGAAGGAGGGGACGCCGGTTGAGGCCGTGTTTCGCAAGATCTCGGAGGACGGCGACGAGGGCCTCATCCACTACGGGGTGAAGTTCAGGCCGATCGGGTAGCGCTTCGAGAGGGTTTTTAGTCGGGCTCTGGGGCCGCCAAACCCCTAAGAAATCGCTCGCAGCGCTCCGCGATGATTTTTTGGATCGACCCCTCTTAATTTTTTACGTTAGCATCTCCGTCTGTGCTTTTGCGTTGTTTTTGCATTTTCTCTTCTTTCTCCTCCTCGCGTTGGCTCATGGGTTCCCTGCTGATGCTGTCCCTTCCCGGGCCGGGCTCGCGTTTCACTTCCCGATTCCTTTTGGAATGCCCGTTTCAGAGGTGTTTTTTATTAACTGCGGGGCGTTCTAAATCGGTGAAAATGAAGATGAAGATGAGGATGAAAATGAAAGTGAAAACCCGCTCGCTGAACTTGAAGGGTGTCATCCTGGTCATCGCGGTCGCGCTGCTTGCCTTTCAGCCGGTCATGGGCGCTACGCTGAACGCCAAGGTATATCCTACTACGAAAATGGCCCACGTGGTGTACTCGCAGGTCAGGGTGTACAACCTGAGCTACCCGGCTGACTCCGCGCTTTCGGACTACTTTTCCGGGAAGACAGGAAGCGAAGTCGTGACGAGCGAGGCGACGGCCAGCAACGGTAGGGGCGAGGGATGGAGGCCTCTTTTGGCGGCCATAAGGCAGCAGGACCCGAACGCCTCCCTCATCAACTACACTCTCAATTACGCGTTCTCCTACAAGGGGACTTCTACCACGTTCGTGGTCGTCCAGAACGCCACGATAGACCTTTGGCTTTCCAACGTGACTTCCGTGAACTCTTCTAAGCTAGTGATAAACGCCAGGTGGAGGGCCTTCAAGCTCGTCGGGCCTTGGTACGTGAACTGGAAGGGAGAAGAGATAGACGTCAACAACGGGGCATGGGAGGCCATGCCCATGCTCGGCAACTTGGGGGGTTTGATCGGGACGAAGGCTACGGGGTTGGGCGAGGGAGGAGGCCTCCACCTCTGGCAGCCCCAACCGCTTTTCAACTTCGCGGTCTTTTCGCAACCGCTTAACAAGTGGCACCGGGCCTACGACGCCCTAACCGGTATAACGACCTTCTCGGAGCGGCTTCCCGCCAACTATAGCCTCCTCTTCTCGCTGAGCGTTAACGGTAAGACGTATTCCCTATCCGCCAAGGAGGACCCGTCTGCCACCATAGAGGTGGTCGGTTACGCGGTGCCGGAGGGAGACTACATGGTCATTACCGCTGCTCCCCTGACGGTCTACGCGCCCTTCGCGTTGGCCGGGGCCGCGATCGCTATCGTCGTTGGCGTCGCTGCCTACGCCTCTATCAGGTGGGCCAGGCGCAAAAAGAGATCGGGCAACGAGGGGGCCTCTGCAGTAGGCCCCCGGGGTGCGGCCCCTGCCCCTAGGCGAAGCTGGGGCGAAGCGAAACCGAGGGCTAATCAAGGTGTTCTGGCGAGTTGGTCGTCTGCCGCGGCGTCGGGGCGGCGGACCGCACCGGCTATCGGTTTTTGTTTTTGTGCTGCTTATCGCCGGATGCTGGTGACGGCGGCGAGTCCCGCGTTTTACATCGCGGGCCTCCCTAGTGGATGCCAAGGAAGCGGCGTGGAGTAGGCTCGAAGTCGGCCGGACGCTAGCGCGAACCAACCCCTTTTGAAGTCGGTCTAAGATGAACAGAGTGCCCAACCCCTCAGGGTCGGGCTATGGCTAGAGCAGGGGGTGGGCGGTTCTCTGAGGATAGATAAAGCGTGCGGTCTCTTCCCTTTTCCTTCGCGTTTTTCGTAAAGCCGAGAGAACGCGGGTTGGAGATGGATGAGGGAAGGAACGGCCCTTTCCTAATTTTTATGCAAAACCTTAAAACTGTTGCGGCCGCTTAAAAACGTGCAGAGAGGCCTATCGGAAATAATGGGTTCGCTCATAACCACCATGATAGTTATATCGCTTTTCCTGGTGGTTTACGTGACGAGCCTTCCCGCCATGGAGAGCTTCCTCGGCAACGTTGTGTTCACCACCCAGAAGCAGTCAAAAATGATTCAGGAGGACCTGGTCATAGAGCAGGTGGCCGTTAACAGCTCCGGGGCCTTCGTATGGGTGGCTAACGTCGGCCTCGTGCCAGTTACCGTGACCGAAGTATACGTGAACGGGCAGGGGACCGCGGTTAACGTGCCGCTTGGGCTTTCCTCTACTGTCGTGATAAAGGCTTCCGTCAGCGGCGTCACCCCTCCATATTACGTGGTCGTCGTCACCAGCGACGGCTACAGCACGAGCGTGACCTGGTCATGAGTGGAGTCCGTCGTAGGGCAAGGCCGGCTCAGTCGACGGTCGTTGGCGCGATGTTCTTCATAGTTTTGGTGTTCTTCTCGCTCGGTATCCTTTATTACATAGAGAACAATTACGTCCTTTACGGGGAGGCCACGCAGCGGGCGTGGCAATTGCAGCAGCAGAGGAACGACCAGAGGTTCACGGTGGGAGAGGCTTACGTACTGCCAGCCAACGGCGGGTACAAGACGCTCTTCTTCGTCAGGAACGAGGGGGGCACGCCGATAGACATAGTGAACGCCTACCTGTGCAGCGTTAACGGCGGCAAGGTCTCGCGGTACCCGCTGAACCTCTACCTGAACCCGGGCCAGAGCG
>JAWDNK010000057.1:0-7723 GCA_046534355.1 Candidatus Martarchaeota archaeon
CGGAAAGAAAGAATTCCATCTGCTCATCTGGGATGTTCTGCCCAACCACCTCCAGCCGGGCGGTGTATTCTTCAAGCTGAAGGGAAAAAATTGAAGCGTTCCAGATCAGGGCGCGAAGGAATGCCTCAACGGACCTTTGAGGGTTCTCCTCTCTGTTTTTAATGTAGAGGGCCGCGTTCACTCCAAGCTTCTCAGCCTCTTCCTCCATGTCATCCGCTCTGTCCCAGAGAGCGGGTGGGGCCAGCACGAGCCCAAGTGTTCTCGCCAATTCCAGCGCCCTATAGAACTCGACGAACTCGTGAAAAGGCCTTTCCGCCTCTAGACCTAACACGCCCTCCAAGATTTCGTTTGTATAAGCGTACAGCGTTGAACCTCTCTTCCTGGCCTGCGCTGCCATTTTTTCGGCCAGATCTGCCCTGGCGGCCATCAGCTTTCTCTTCAAGGGGATCACGGATATTGAAGCCTGTAAATAAAAGTTTATAGCTTATCGGCTGAGAGCGCCCAACGGCCTTGAAAGCTTTATATAGCGCTGCCAGTAGAATACGAAATTGGCTAGCGACAAATTGGTCGGAGGGGCGATCTTGATCGTCTCGGTATTGGTGCTGATAGCTGTCACCGTGTTCATGTGGGTTCCGCCGTTTTCGCAGTACGCTGCTTTCGTGGCGGAGTTGGTCGTGTGGCTTGCCGTGGTGGCCCTCATGGTCATAGCTGCGTGGATAGGTTGGACCATAATCACCACTGCTCCTCCTCCGCCTTTGGAATCGGAGAAACCAGCTCAGGGTGCGAGTTCTGCGTCATCTGGCGCCTCTTCCAATGCTGGAGCAGGAGGAGGCCAGGACCAAGGGCAACAAGGCGGAGGGGCTCAGGCAGAGGGATCTCAGAGCAAGCAGTAAACGGTGGCGATTTTTGCACGCTTACTTATCCATCGTTTTGGTTTTTTTAGCTTCGTTGGTTTTCCTTTTCGCTTGGGTTAGAGTAGCTAAGAGATTGGGAATCGTGGGGCAAGACGTTCACAAGCGGGATAGACCTAAGGTACCGGAGATGGCCGGCGTGGTGGTCCTCCCAGCCCTGTTGTTGGGCTTGGCATTGCTTTACGTGATTTCATCGGATTACTTTTTTAAGTTCGGCTTTGTGGTGCTCGTCGCCGCTTTCGGATGGGCCCTGGGGTTGGCCGACGACCTACTGGACCTAGGCGCTAAGCCGAAGTTCGCTCTTTCCATCCTCATAGGCCTTCCGATCTTTGCCTTCGTGAACCCTTTCGAGCACTCGCTCCTCGTACCCTTCATGAGGCCTGTGCACGTGCCCTTGGCGTACCCTCTGTTGGCTCTAGCTCTCATAGGTGGCACGGCTAACTCCTTCAACTCTTACGACGTGGTAAACGGGAGCACGACGTTTTCAGCGGTGGCCATATCGGCGGTCATGGCCGGGCTTCTTTTCTTCAGGGGAGCTTTGGGCCTGGCCACGGTGGTGGGAATGGTAGCGGCGGCCTCCCTAGCGCTGTTCTTGTTCAACGCCTATCCCGCCAAGGTCTTCATAGGCGATACGGGCAGCTTCTCCCTAGGGGCGGCCATAGCGGCCGCAGCCATAGCGTCCGATCAGGAGTCCTTTCTATTCATTGCCATACTCCCCATGATAATTAACGCCGCCGCAAAATTCATGTCTGTAGGCAAAATATACGAGCATCACAAGGAGGGTGTGAAGATAACTTACGTCAACGAGGAGGGAAAGATAGCCTCTTTCCAGGGGAACGGGGGTATTTCCCTGGTGAGGCTGATGGTGGCGCCGGAGCCTCTCAGCGAACTGCAGGTGTTCATCGGGTTGGCGCTAGCCGAGTTGCTGTCGATCTCGCTGGCGCTGGTTTTGGTCCCCTTCTTCGGCGTCCCAGTATGGTGAAATCCCGTGTTCAAGGGAATATCCGCGGTGCTTTTGCTCTTGCTGTTTTCGTGGATTGCGCTTGTCGCGTTCCTCTTGTTTTCAGCGGCCCTCGTTTCCCTGTACCTAGGCCCTTTCCAAGGAGTAATAAAATTCTTCATCACGCTGTTGGTCGGCCTGGGCCTCATTTACGGTTGGTACGTTTTGCTGAAGGCGCTCTTCAAGCTTTTTTCCCGGCCAGCCTCTCCTCTACGAAGTCAGCTATGAAATCCGTGGGATCTATCAGCCGCTCCCTGAACCTTTTCATTTTAGCCGAAAAGGATACTTTCTCCTCCCTTATGCCGGCCCCGGCGTTCTGGAAGTGGATCAACAGGTCTTCGGGGCTAACCCTTCTGATAATCCCCCTCCGGATCATGTAGGCCTCCACATCAGTCGGCTGGCCCGGATAGATCGAATAAGCGGGCGTTCCCAGAAGCGCGGCCTCTGCGTTCATCGTCCCTCCTGCTCCGATGAAGGCATCCGCGGCTGCCAAAAGAGGGGTCATCACCGGATGAGAGTTCAACACCGTGGCCTTCCCCGCATCCCTGTTGACGCCGTACCTGGGGATGAAAACCACGTCAAATCCCATCTCACTCAGTTGCGAGGCCACGGCGTCGGCCCCGGCCCTTTTCCCCTCTAGATAAGAAGCTTGATACTCCTCCTCTCTTACCACCACTAGCCCCTTTCCGCCGCCGAGGCCGCGGACCTCTTTTGGGAGGGGCAGCTTAGATGCCCATCCTATCCAAGCCAAGGGGTCCAAGGAGTGATACTTGATGACCTCTTTGGCCCCGTACTGCTTCCAGTGAGATGTCCTAACCGGAAAGGGCGTGAGGACTACGCTTGCCAAAGGGACGGAGAGCCTGCTCTGGGCCTCGGCGTGCGGGGAGTCGTGGACCATGAAATAGGGGACGCCCAAGCCGTAAGCCACCCTGGCCGTCTCGGGGGCCGTTTGGGCCAACGCCAGGTCTACCCCTTCGTATAGCTTCAACAGTTCCAGCGACCTCGCGAGGCTCTCCTTCAGCTTGCCCCTCTTGTCCGCCGCGTGCTTTCCAACTATAACCGCGTTTATGCCCACGCTTTTGATTAGGTCATTGAGTTCGGAGTAGTCGCGGGTCGTGATGATGAGCTCGTTGTTCTCCTGCAGTTTGGTCACGAGGGTTTTCATGAAGAGCGCGTACTTAGGAGTTAGGATGTCTACGTGAATTTTCGCCATTGGCGAGAGAGGGTGGGAGGCGCTTTTCTGGTTTGCGCTATGGTTATATAGCTATGTAATATTTATCGCGATATACCATGCGGAAGCGCATAGCCCTTGTTTCTACCAAGACCTTTGCGGTGAGCTTCTATCGGTTCCTCGAGGGTCGCGCTGAGGAGACCGGAGAGAAATGCGAGCTAGAGCTGGCGAGCCTGGTCGACCTCGAGGAGCGGGGTTACGATTTGGGAGAGGTGGCGTTCGGGAAGAAGAACGGCCTCGTGGCCGTCGGACCAGATCAGATGAAGGCTCAAGCCGGCTTCGGGCTTGACGCGGTGCTCGTCTACGCGCCCCCGAAGTTTTCCGTAGAGCGCTACGGGAGGTTGGCCCTCGAGCTAGGTTCTGCCTTCGCCAATTTGGGCCTTCAATCTTCGGAGTCGCTCGTGGGCGACTTCAGGGCAAAGGGTTTACCGATCGCCGGGGATTACCTTGTCGAGCAAGCGGGTCCGACAGAACTGCTGGAACAGTTGATCCTTTTCTTCAAAGAGAGGGGTGTGACGCCCTTATCGTCTTACGAGATAGGGGCAGGGGGCCCTGAACTGGATGAAGAAGCGAGGGAGAGGAGGCGTCTAGATGAGCTCTCGAAGGCACAAGATAAGTCGTCGATTTTCGTTGGCGCGGTCGAACCGGTTGACTTCATGGGCGATAGGAGGCACTACTACATCTGGCTTGAGGCTGAAGCTCCGCTTAAGAGCAAGATTACGGTCGACGCTTGGCTCAAGTTCGAGGAATCGCCTTTGCTGGTCGGGCCCGCCTTGGACGTCGCCAGGGCACTGGTGGAGGCGAGGGAGAGGGGCGTGGGAGGCCCGCTCCCCTCTTTGGCTCGCTACTTCAAGAGGCCTTTGGGGATGGCTTGATGCCTCGAAGGGCCCCCTCCTGGACCGACCTAACCTAAACTAACCTTATATCCCTTTTTTAATTGGTCTTATGTCCGTTGAAATAAGACGCGATTACATGATAGACAGGTACGTGGTTTTCGCTCCAAGCCGTAGCCGCAGACCATCTGACTTCAAGGTCGTGGCGGCTACCGAGCACGGAAGTGACAGGTGCCCCTTCTGCGCGGGTAAGGAAGAGGAGACCCCCCCGGCCACTTACGTGGTCCTGAAAAAGGACGGCGAATACGCGATAGGCAAGGACGAAGCGGGGAAGGAGAGGCTAAAGGGCTGGTTGGTCAGAGTCATACCCAATCTTTACCCGGCGTTTTCCACCGCGACTGGTCCCCTAACCCAGCCGCCCAAGGGCTTGCCCGCTCCGAAGCAAGCCTACGGTTACCACGAGGTTTTAGTCGAATCCCCGGTCCACGACCAACACTTTTGGGTCGCTCCCGAAGAGCAAAGGCGGCTCGTGCTCCGGGCGGTGATCGATCGCGTCAGAGCCTTTTCGGAGGACAAGAAGATAAGGTCAATAATGCCCTTCAGGAATCACGGGAGGGATGCGGGCGCTTCGCTGAGCCACGCCCACACGCAGATAGTTGCTTCTGAACACGTCCCGCCGGTTTTAGCCGAAGAGGCGGGAGCTTTTGCGTCGGGCTTCTCTCTTTCGTCTCTGGCCGAATCTGAAATGGGTTCGCCGCGCGCCATATATTCCAACGCTTCCTTCTACGCGTTCGCGTCTTGGGCTGGCACCACGCCGTATTCTTACATGATAGTTCCCAAGAAACAGGACCCCTCGCCGCTTTCGGCAGACTTGGAAGGGCTTTCGGACGTCCTTTCCAAGACGCTCAACTCGCTCTCGAGGGTGCTCAACGATCCCCCATTTAATCTGGTTTGGCACATCGCCCCTCTGCCTTGGTCCGACCACGGCGATTTCCACTGGCACATCGAGGTATATCCCAAGCTCTCGATATGGGCAGGATACGAGATCGGTTCAGGTACTTACATAAACGTGGTGACGCCCGAGGAAGCCGCAAGATATTTAAGAGCTGGGATCAGATAATTGTGAGACAGGCATTTTTACTGCTTTTCGTCGTGGTTGCGGCTATTTTCTTCGGCATCGCGATCGCCCAACAGGCTGGCCAGCAGCCAGTGTTGTATTCCTCAAACGTTACGGTTTATGCAGACGGGACGACTATCGTGGACCAGCACTGGTACGTGTTCACCCCTCGCGCCTTCCTCCAGCTAAACGGGTCAACTCCTTCCTCTTTCATCCTCGTTTACGGCTTAAACTCCTCGGGGCGGCCTTATCCCCTTCCCTACAACTACAGCGCTGGAGGAATCTACGTCGACTCGGAAGGTTACCTAGTGGTGGGGGTCACGTTTTCGTCGTCCGCGATGACCAGTAAGAGCGGTGAGGTATGGACGGTTTCATGGGATTACGACGTGCCTACCTACGCGATTTTGCCGAGAGGCGCTGTGCTGTTGGGTTGGTCGGTTTCGCCCGCCAAGGTCTCCGCAGACAACGGGTCGATAACGGTGCTCATGCCTTCAGGGCCGGCTTACTTGAACTACACAATTTTGCAACAGCCCGGCTACGTGCTGGGCACAGTCAGCGTTCCAGCTCAGGTGCTGGTCAACGGCAGACAAGTCGCGCAAGGGACTTCCTTCAACTTGACGCTTCTACCCGGGATTTACACCGTCACGGTGGCCGCGCCTGGATATTTCCCGAAAAATTTGACCATCGCAGTACAGCCGGGCTCCGTACAGGTATTGAAGGAGGTGAAGCTGAGGTCGGAATTGGCCAAGGTCACCTCCTTGACGCTTTCGCCGACTTCCGTCACCGAGGGTGGGACGGTCACCTTATCGGCTACCGCTCTCTCTTACTTCAACGCACCGATGGCCGGCCAGGAGATAAACTTCATCGTAAACGGCACCCTAGTGGGCTCCAACACCACCAACTCCAACGGCGTAGCGGTGTTCAAGTACGTCCCGTCCAAGACCGGTTCCCTATCGGTGATCGCCTCTTCGGCCACCAACTCCTCGGTTACCTCCGGCGCGGCCACGCTGACGGTAACCCCTCCCACCACGGTCAACTACGTCCTCTACGCTGCTTTAGTCATCGCGGTCATCGCTCTGGGCGCGGGATTTGGTGTCTATTACGTTCGCCTGCGTCGCGGTAAGCCCCAGGAACCGACCGCTGACCTCGATCCTGAGGAAAAGATGATAATCGACTATCTGAGGGCGCACGACAGGAAGGCCTTCCAATCCGAATTGCTGGCCGCCTTACCAATACCTAAAACCACGCTCTGGCGCAACGTCATGTCGTTGCAGGAAAAGGGTTACGTGAAAGTCGAGAAGATAGGGGGCCAAAACCTGGTTACCTTGAACCGCCGGCGATCGGCTTGGCCGATGTTTCGTAATGTTTTCTCGAGCTCGTTTAAGAAATCTTTGAGCTTTTCTTCCGCTACCCTCGCCCCGCTTGCCTTCCTGTGCCCTCCTCCGCTACCTCCTACTGCTGTGGCGGCATCATGGGCTAAGCGCCCGAGATCGCCTTCGAAGTCGGCGGAACAGCGGAACGATACTTGGATTGAACCGTCCTCGTCTCTCCTGTACGCGACTGCGACGTCCACCGGCAGGGATTGTATCATCAGGCTCGCGGCCCTGCCGGGGAAGAAGTCTACGTAAGCCGCGGCCCACTTGTACTTTTTACCGACCTTGACGTCGTGTCTCTCCCCGAGGAACGCGTGGACCTTCTTCAGTTGAGCGATGGCCGCTTCCAAAACGCCGGGATATTCGTGCACGAGGAACGAACTCTTCATGAAATCCAGCAAGCCCTTCTTGAGATCGTCGTCCTTATCTATGGCCAGGCTCAGGGTCGAGGCCTCGAAGTAAACCAGCAGCGTGTCGAGGTCGCGCAACAGCTCCGAGGCCAGCGGCCCACGTTCCAGGTGATCGCTGATGGCCGCGTACGCGGCGAATACGGCCGAGCTACGGGGGAGTTGCCCCTTTAGAGAGCGATAGGTCAATACGCCGGCGCATTCATCGGGCGAGTGCACCACGTTAATTCCGGCGGCCGAGAGCCTGCTCAGCAAAAGGGGGTCGTCGGGATGATGGTCCACATAGGTGACGTATTTGCCTGATCTCGCTTTTTCCTCGAGTATCGCCAAGAATTTGGCCTCGTTCTCTGGGTCCACACCCAGGTCACACACGTACAAAAAATCGCCGTTTGCCTCCGAGATTTTTTGTAGGTAATCTTCGTAGTCTGCGAATACGACTGTTACTTGATTGCCCTTCCCCTCTTCGGCCAGTTTGACCAAGAAGGCAGAAACGAGACCGTCTACGTCGGCTCCATGAGATATGCAATACCCAAGCATCTCTCGACCTTCCCCTCACTTAAAAGCGTTGGTTCCTCCCGAAAGCTATTTATTCGCCTGGCGGTCTTCAGGAGGATAGCCGTGCACTACTATTCCCTTCTCGTTGATGCCATTTCGTTATTCTTCGTTTTGTATACGTACGTGCAGGTCGAAAGGGGGAAGTTCGCCAGGGGGGAGGGGGCGGCGTGGGCCTTGGTTTGGGTGCTAGTTGGCGTTTTCGCGACCTATCCATCGCTTTTTTCCTCGATAACTTCCGCCCTAGGCGTTACCCTTCCGATTAACCTGATTTACGGGGTGTTCACGCTTTTTCTGTT
>JAWDNK010000058.1:0-7557 GCA_046534355.1 Candidatus Martarchaeota archaeon
CTGGTATAATAGTATGAAGGTAAGTACCAGCTTCGACATAGAACCCGAGGTCTGGAAGAGGGTCAAAATAGCGGCCGTTGAGCGCCAGACCACCGTTTCAGCCATGATTGAACAAGCGCTAACCGATATCATAACTCGGCAGAGGGCTGGTGGTATATTCATTGAGGAAGGCCCGCAGCTCCTCGCCTTCCAGCTTAAGACCCTTTTTACCGCGAACAGAACGGACTTGGTTCTAAAGTTGGCTCAGGCTTTTCTGGACCTTGGCTTAGGAGATCCCGAACGCCTTAAGAAGTACGCGAAAGGGGCGAAAGAGGGTTGGAAGCACCCAAATAGGACCGGAAAGGAAGTCGAGGCCATTTCCTACTTGTTGGAGCTTTCGAAATCGCTCAGATACCCTGGTTTTTAAAATCAGGCGACCCACGATCATGTAAAACCAGGTTGGGGCTAGTTAAGTTTAACAATGCTTCGTTTATTAAAATCATGGAATTGGGAACGGTTTCGTCCCGTATCCTCCTCCTGCTATCGATAAAGGAAGAGGGTAGATACATCCCGTTTGATCACGTGTACGAGAAGGTCGCAAGGGATACCTTGGCTGCGGAGAAGCAAAAGCTGAGCCCCGAATCCGTGAAGGCGGAACTTCAATCGTTACTGGAAGCCGGCTTAGTCGAGCAGAATTCGGTTGGGTACGCTATAACCGACCAAGGTGAAATGGAGCTCGCGAAGACGCTAAAAGAGGAGCGGACGGGTTTCAATCGCTCTTATGTGTTGGTCTGGAAGGCGAGGAGGTATTATGCAAAAGCTGGGCCGGCTTTGTTACCCTTTCTCCGGGGAAGGGCAGTTTCAGTGATCAAGGTCTTCTCAGGAAAACAGGATCCAATTAACGAAGTTAACGCGCTTTTTGTCCGCTATAAGAGGTACAAACCCTCACCCGTTCCAATAACGATCGACGAAGAAAAAGAACTCGAGGCGTTGGTTGACGATCACGCGATCGACTTCATCCCATACGTCAGCAGTCTGGGGAAGGATTACCCCGACTACTTAATATTAGATCTGGATGCGGGCGAAGAACTCAAGAAAACGGAGAGAGGCTTCTTGATCATAAAGGCCGTTGCAACGCAAATAGCTAATCTTCTGGACGAATGCGATGTTAACTATTTGTTAAAGTTCAGCGGTTCAAGGGGGTTCCAGATATGGGCCCGTTTGGATAATTCCAGCCCATCCTTATCTAACAGGGGGGACCTCTTTGCCTTCTACAGGCAAGTGGCGATAGCCTTGAGGGACAGGGTTGAGACGGATCTCCAAGCGGATAAGAGCTGGGTAGAGCAATACGGCCTCGAAAACGTTCACTGGCCGGTTACTTCCTCCGTGGTAGCGAAGAAAGATGAGAGGGCAAACCAGGTCCTCATAGATTGGTCAAGCATGAAGCCCAACGGGGATGCCCGCGCTCCCTACTCCATCCACTACAGGACCGGTTTAGTGTCCTTACCGATCTCGGCGCGGGACATCAAGGCCTTTGAACGGGGAATGGCAGATCCCGAAAACCTACTGGAGGAAGGGATATCCGCCGTAGCGCCGCCTGAACCCTCCGATCCCGAGAAACTGCTCAAGCGGATAGGCTTAGCTCGAAGCCCTTATAAATTAGGGAATCCAGAGGGGAAAGCTTGCCCCTCAGAAGCGGGAAGGTAGTCACCGGTTTAGCCCAACCCCTATGGGTTCCGGTGGAGCGGACATCTCGCTGTTCACGCGTTTCGAGCTGGATACGGCTGGTCGCCAAAGGATATACCTCGTTGGAGAGGGGCTGCCGCACTCTTACGTGGGGCCGAGGGGTCAATGATCCCCACGTGAAGCGCGAATCGCAGGGTTGCGGGCTCGCGCGATAGACTTTCTTCTTCACGCGGTTCTTCCTTTCTTTTGGACCGCTTGGGTACGCAATGCGATTAATTACGTCCGACAGGGCTCGCTATCAGACGCCTAATTTTGGCTGGCGTTGCTGCACTGCGGCCAATCCCATCCGGAAATCGATCGCGAAGCGTTGCGTTGTAGCTCAGCTCGACGGTGGATTCGTTATCCGCTTCGCGGAAGGCACGGCCGTAGCTACGGTTCAATGAGGATAGCGCTCGTTTGGACGGGCGTTATCAGCGCCTTAAGCCGGGCTCCGCGGTCCTGTATTCAAAACTAAGTTGCCCGCGGGCATATCGCCTAGCTGCCCTCCGATTGAGGCCTATGGCATCATGAAAACCTTAATAGCGAGTTCTGGATTTAAAACGCCGGTGTAGCTCAGCTACAGGTAGAGTCTAAGACGCCCAAAGCGATCGGCTGTTAACCGATTGGTCGAAGGTTCGAGTCCTTCCACCGGCGCCATTGGTTATCGCTGCGAAGCGCTTAAAAATCACTTTTCTTGATTTTCAGTCGGGCTGTAGCTCAGTGGTAGAGCTGGCGGCTGTAGAGATACGCGGGCGCGAGAGCGCGCGAGCGCTGCCGTGACCACCCGTCCGCCGTCACCGCTAGGTCGTGGGTTCGAATCCCACCGGCCCGACTTCTTTCCGTCCTAAGGCCGAAGCACAACGCTTTATTCCTACCTAAGATTGGTCTTGGGCCTGTGGCCTAACCTGGATAGGGCGGCAGGCGCGAAAACGCAGGCCGAACCCCCTAAGCCAGACGAGGAAAGCTGTAGATTGTGGGTTCAAATCCCACCAGGCCCGCTTTTCAGGCCACTCAATATGAGCGACTCGATTCTTTCGTTGCGAAAAACAAAAAAGCGATTGCCTCACGTAAGCGGACCCGTAGCCTAGCCAGGATAGGGCGGCGGCCCTCTAAGCCGCAGATCCGGAGTTCAAATCTCCGCGGGTCCGCTAGCCCCGACGTTATCGTGATGCAGTTTCAGGCCTCTCAATAGTTCTTAAAAAGGTAGCCAACTTTCAATGTATGCCCGCCGAACAGATAGTTAATCAAGTGTTTTCCTCCACGGACTTCTTGCTGAAGAAGCGCGAGGAAAAAATGCTTGAGGTTTCGAAATTGGCGCCTCAGTTCGCTCCCGTATTTAAGGCGGGTACCCCGCTCTCCCTCTCCAGCGAAGTGACCTACATGGCTATTGACGGCACCGAGAGCATGGATAGCAGGTATGATCTTCTGGTGTTTTATGCGGGCGCCTTCGGCTACGCTGGGAAGCTGATAAAGGGCCCAGGAGGTAGGCCCCTCATGGGGGAAGAATCCTCAATAGATATCCCAACAGAGATATCCATGGCTGTCCCCATGCACGAGGGAGACGTGGTGGATGTCCTCGAAGCCCAGAGCGAAGTCCCGTCTGATTTCCCTCCCCTCTTGATGGAACTCAGCGAGCTGGCGCTTGCGAGATCCGTCGCTTTGCAGGGAGTCGACTTGCTTCTGATGGATCGTTCTCTGTCCCTTGAATATTCGCATTTGAGCGCGGATTCGCTGAGCTTTCTTTCCTCCCATCAACCCATCTTCTTAGACCCGGACTTGGCCAGGATTGCCCTCTATATCATCCCAAGCCCCAACTGCCCTCCCAGGCTGGGTCCTCAATTGGCTTGGTGGGTTATGAATGAGCTTGAGCGTGGCTGCGGCTCTTGGGAGGAGGTAGCCGAGGGTATAGGCCTGCCCGGTAAAGGAGAGCTAACCAGGGAGGCCATTTCGCTGCTCGAGGCGCAGACCGGGCTAAAGATTGGGGGGGACGGGCCATCATTGCAGGAGAAGTACATAGGCTTAGAGGGGAAGCTTGAGGCTGCGCTTGGAGAAGCACTTGACCACTTGTTGCGCCCGAGGGGTGATCACCCGCTTTGGAAGGGTGACAAGTGGGTAAACGGAGGGGAAATAAAGCTGATCTCGCTCCTGACCCTGAGGTCCCTTCTGAAGGTTTCGTTGGATAAAAAGACGTTGCTCATCGGAATAGTGAAGGAATCATCATCCACGGATTTCATGAGTAATGTTTGCGCGGCACTCCGGAAAAGGGGAAGGTTGAGCGTTGATACACCAAGAATGGGCACGGATGTAGTGTATTTATCTGCCTTATCAGATGCGCTCGGTTTGAAGCCGCCTTGGAGGACGCTGGAGTTTGACGCTCACCTGCACAGCGAGAGCACACCCCCAGGGGTGTTCGCTAAGGGTTATTTCAGGCTGGTTTCTTCACATCTAGGACGTGTTTTTCAGTACGATAGGCCCTTCTACTCGACGCCTCCCGTAGATGACTGGGTGGAAGGAGACGAGGGCTGGGAGGGCGACGGGTTCTCGGATCGCGTGATATCCTACCTGGAACCCATGGGAAATGAAGCCATACCCGAAGCCCTGGGTTACAATTACCCGCTTTTCCTAGCGGACAAGAAGGCCAAGACGGTGCAGGCGGAAGCGCGCAGGGCTTACCTGTCGGCGATCGATTTGGAATTGAGCAAAAGCGGTTTGCCAACCCTGGGCGGGAAATACCGTGACGTGAGGAAGTACTACGAACAAATGAGGAGGAAGAGCTCGATTGTTTGATGACATGGGAGGTAAGTTCAGCTGCAGGCTGAGGGAGCAAGTGTCGGTTAACAGGAGTACCGCCGATGGTCGGGCGGTCATAACTTTCAAGCTGGTGAAGCTTGAGGCTGACTACGATCCGGAGGTCGCCAAGAAGCTCAGCGTTGGGCGTCTTCTGGCTCTCCAGAACGTCAAAACCGGTGAGGGTTACTACTCAGTTTACGAGCTGGCCGATAGGACGCTCATGCACTACTCGATGCTAACGCTTGATCTTTCCCAACCCGCACCGGTTAGGCGCGAGTTCATGGACCTCATAGAGAGGGATTGGGAAGGCGGGAGCAAGAGCACTTGGATAGAGATATTGGCCGCCCCAACGGGTTACCTGATGAAATCTGGAAATCAACCGGAATTCGCCAAGGGAGAGGAGCCCTTGCTGGTGGGATCTTCGGCTTACCTTTTAGACGACCAAGCGCTTCGCTCTTTCTTCTGCTTTCCCAATAGCAACAGCGCGTTGGGCAACCTAATGATAGAAGGGCAGCAACCGATACCCCTGACCGTGGACATGGATAAGCTGGTCCATTACCACGCAGGCGTGTTTGGTTACACCGGCGCGGGTAAGTCCAACCTAACGGCCATGATGATAAGGAAGGCCATCGAGACGATACCGGACCTGAACGTAGTCATTATCGACATATCTTCCGAGTACGCCATGTCCCTCTTAGACCTCCTTTACGAGGAAGGCAGGGTGGTGATCACGAACCCGCTCAGGGGGGCCGATCCTAAGGAGCAGGCCCGCGATTTCATCCACAGGCACGTCATGCCCGCAGCGCTTTACACGCGCATTGACATCGTAAATCAGTTGGTTTTCCGCATGCTGATAGATGAAAGGATAAACGAGGTTGAGCTGCCGAACCCAGACTTGGAAGAGGCCATGCGGCTAACCACCTATTCAGGGCTTGCCTCAGTACTGGGCGCCATGGCCAGCGACAAGTATACCCCGGTTCAGCAGAAGATGGTCTTGCCACAGCTGCTAGACCTGGTCGAAAGGAGGGCGGCGGAGAGGAGGGCCGAGAGCAGGGCAGAAGGAGATTATATGGATCTGGATATTTACGGCGATATGACCCTTGTTAAGGAAATGGAGGCCTTACTCGATAAAAACGGCATAAAGGACAACGCTTCGCTTCGCCTGATGTTATCATCTCTTAAGGTGGTGATCGGACATCAGCGCGGAGCAAAGGGTGGTTATAGCCTTGAGCGGGTGCTGGCTGAGGTGCTTTCAAGAGGTCCGACTCGCCTATTCGTGCTAGACGTCCCCGACGCACGGAGAGCCAGGTGGCTTTCCGGCTATCTGGTGAACAACTTGATGAAGATGAGGAGGAGCGAATACAGCGATAGCCCGAAAATAATGTTGGTCTTTGACGAAGCGCAGGAGTTCATACCATACGAGAGCAAGAAGGATGATTACACCGACCTCTCCACACAGGCGGTGGAAACGCTGCTCAGGCACGGTCGGAAGTATTATCTCAGCGGCTGGATAGCTGCGCAGAGGATAGCGAGGCTAAACACGAACGTGTTGCAGCAGCTCCACAGTTACTTCGTGGGCACCATGCCGCGCCCATACGACAGGCAGCTCATATCCGATACCTTTGCCATCGACGACGTCTTCCTCGACAGGACGCTCAACTTCAACAACGGTGATTGGTTCATGGCTAGCTTCAAGGCCACAAACACCCAAAACGTCCCCGTGTTCTTCCACGCCCAGAACAACGAAGAGCTTTTGTTGAGAAGGTTAGACCAGATAGCGAGCGCGCTTTGACGCGCCGATTCACTTTTGCCTCTCAGCGACAAAACAAAGATTTCTACGCGCGGGCATGGGGTGCATTGCTCAAGAGCGAGCGTCACGTTTTGAAAAAGCGTTAAATCCGAAATCGTTTCTGATAGCACACGATGGAATTAAACTTCGACGAGTTCATAAGGCGGGTGTTGGTTGCGCTCGAAAACGCCGAGTTCTTCGATAAGGATGAGTTGGCCAAATCGATTGGGCTGGACCGCGCCTCTTTTGAAACGGCCCTTCGCGAGTACTTCTTCGGAAAGAGCTTCGCGGTCAGGGCTTATCCGAACTATTCTCGGTTAGGCCTAAAAAGCGTGACCGCGTTTCTCGATTTTTCGTTTAAGTGGGTGGGGCAAGCTCCTGACACCTTGGACATGCTCTCCAGGAACGGCTTCCTCGTCAGTTGGATTAAGCCCTTCGGGGGCTATACCTATGTGACCCATCACGCCGTTCCTCCGGACTTAATGGCAAAGTATCGGGCATTGTTTGACCAACTCGTGGAGCTGGGCTTGTTAAGCGGTTACCGCTTTTACGAGTTCGAGTCTCAGCCAGAGGGCTTCGCGTACGACCCCGCCGCTTACGACTACAGACAGGCGCGGTGGAAGGAAAGGGCGGATCTCGGAGTGGAGATCTCGAGGTCGCTCAAGGGCTTAGCTCATCAACCGTTCGAGGGATTGGACGAGATCGACCTGCAAATAATAGAGCAGCTTCAACATACTTCGCTTCAGAGCCTGGATGCCCTTGCAAAGGCCATCCAGCAGCCATTGGAAGTCGTTGAAACCCACATGCGCGATCACGTGATCAAGCAGAAGCTTGTGCTCAAATACTTGATGGACATATTTAGGGGGGAGTACATAGCTCCCGAGACGGCGGCGCTGGTCGGTTTCTGCGAGGGCATGCGGGAGGAAGTGGGCTCGGAGCTCGAGGGATGGTTATTGAAGCACCCGTACTTGACCTACATAAACCCGGGCGGCGATAAAGTAGAGTTTTACTTGGAGATGCCTTGGCGCGTTGTTCCCTTCATGACAACTCTCCTGGACAAGAAGGTTTTTGCGCTAAAACCAGCGACGTATTACTTGGGGGTGATGTCCTTGGCCTCGCTTCACACTTACACGATACCACTTCAACAGTTCAGCGATGGTAAGTGGCACTTCGATGACGTGGCCACCTTCGAGAGCTTCAAATTATACCTCGAAGGTAGCGCACAAGGGCAAAGTTAGCTTCGCATGGCGACAAAACTGGGCCAAAAATAAAGA
>JAWDNK010000059.1:0-7528 GCA_046534355.1 Candidatus Martarchaeota archaeon
GTCGAGGCCAGCGACGAGGCGAGGAAGATCCTCGAGGAGGCGGGGGCGGTGGCCGAGCAGAAGCTGAAGGAGAGGTTCCCCGAGGCCCCGTCTTTGTCGGCGGAGGCCGATAAGGAAGCCAAACGACGGCCCGCTAAAATGGCGCTCAAAATTAGAGCTGATTTTTAAGGAACAAGGGTATCAGGTTTTTCTGTTTTGGTTTAGTAATCAACACACTTTACCACAGGATGCGGGAGGTGGGGTTTGAACCCACGCAGCCAACGGCACTGGAGCTCTGCCCCGACGAGGTCCTCAGTCCAGCCCCTTTGACCAAGCTCGGGCACTCCCGCGTGAAAACAATGAGAACAGATATTAGGTTTTTCGGTTAGTTATTCCGATAATGCATCTGCCTGTTTGTCTGTCTGTTCGTCCTGCCGGATGTCATAAGTGAGGGGGGTTCAAAGGGGACGTAAAACTTCGCCCTTCGGGGCGGGGGGGGGAAGGGGGAGTAGGTTAGCCAAAGCCGATGGTTCTTCGCGGAGCGGGGCCCAAGTCGCGTGTCCGCTTTAGCGCTTTTTCGATTTTGGCTCTGGTCTGGGTTGGTAGGTTGTAGAGCATGGACTGAAATGCTCTCAACAAAGCGTCTGCGAACGCGGGCTCAGCGTTGAAGGTGCGCAGTATTTTTTCCCATTGTTGGTCGCTTATCCCCTTTGCGGTGACCAAGTTTTTCGCGAGGCATTCTAAGAGCTCAGGGTCTTTCCCGTAGGCGGTAGCCAACTCATCGGCGCTAAGTAAATCCATGGCGTTTATTTCTGCGTTGGTCATACCCTCACAGAGTCCTAAGGCGAAATCCTTTATTCTTGAAACATTTTCAATCAATTCTTTGGCCTGGTGCTTGCCAAGTTTTTTTATTTTTATTTGAGCTGCTGTCGCAAGCCCGAGTTCGCGCGCGAGCTCAGGGTTTCTGCTCGCGATTTCGAACAAACACGCCGCGTCCTTCAACGATCTCAAGCCATCGATTACCCCGCTGGCTATAGCGCGTGCGAAGTGCCCACTGGCGCTGAGGGAAATCTCAGCGTAGTTGCCCTTCTCCCCGCTCGCGATTTTCTTACCTACGGAGTATCCGAGACCGGCCCCGAAGATGTCATCAGAGTTGGCCAACGACGATGCGAATTGCCTGGTCTTTTCATCGAAATCGTTGAGGCCTGCGCCAACGCCAAAGGCGAACATCTTTTTAGCGTTCTTAAATTTGTCTATAACCGACAGGGCTTTTTCCTTGCCTTGTTCATCGACGCGCTGAAGGTTAGCGCCTATCTCGAAAGAAAAGTGTAGTAAAAGTTCTTCGTCTGATTGCGCGAGGGTAAGGATGGGTTCCTGAAGGCTGGGGTCAGCTTTGGCGAATATCACGCCCAGTTGAAGGCGCTTCGCAAAACGGGTATTAGCGGTTGCAAGTTCTAGGACCTTAATCTGGACGGGTCTACTCAGTGACTCGAAGTTTTCCACGGTCCAGCCAATGTTGATCAGCGCGTTCAGTAGCCCCTGTTTCTCGCCGATGGTGGAAAGTATTTGTAGTTGCTCTTTTTCGCTTAGCTTCGCGAAGTGTGGTATAGCTTTGAACACCTCTCCGTTCTGCATGAGTAAATATGGGTGTGGCCTTTACGGCTTGCCAACCGCTATGTCCGCAAGCCCGTCCGGTGGTCAAGCGAGCAAACAAATAACAGTTTAGGTATCAGGCGGGTGGACGATAAGAGAAGAGGGCACTTACCCACATCTGCGAGGCCATTTATTTTGGATTCATCGTTCTGCACCGGAGACCCCGTCCGTGAGGGTGGGGAGTTACGTGTAAACACCTCTGCGCGTTAAGAGCCCAGGGATGTTCTCTTTCCCTGAAAGCCAGGGCGAGCTGGCGGTTCAACGCTTCCACAAGCCCGGAGGGCCGTACTTTAGCGAGAGGAAAGGATCCGGGTACGCGAACGCCCTGCGGGGATGAAGCCCTCCCGCGAAGGGGCTGGAAATCCAAAGGCCCCGCCCGTGAAGACGGGGTAGCTTATTGTGCGAAGGCCGTATCAGGGGGGCCTTGGGGGTGTTTTATCCACCGGGATACCCTTAATTGCGCTTCCTCATACGCGTTGGGTTGAACCCTAAACCCATGACCATTGAATTACGCCAGCTGCTGCACAGGTGGGTTTTCATACCGATTGTTGTGGGCAGCGCCATAGGCCTCGCGGAAGCTGGTTTCGTGGAGTTTTATCAACTGATTTGGGCATGGGTACGCCCATTCACATATACCCCGATGGTTTTTATCGTGGTCCCGGTTGGGCTTTTTGCCGCGTTTTTCATCTCGGTGCGGATTGGACGGTCTAGGCCCGGTTCAACAACCCATGACCTTTTGAACGCATTCCATTTTGAAAGCGGCAAGCGGGATGCTAGGGCTGCCCTTGCCGCGCCCGCGGCTTCCGCCATAACTATGGGCTTCGGTGGAAGTGCCGGATTAGAGGGACCCAGCTTGTCCATAGGCGGCTCTGTAGCCTATAGGCTGGGAGATTACTTCGGTATCAAGGGTAATGATTTAAGAGTGATATTCTTAGCGGGGGCGGGCTCAGCGCTGGGAGCTGTACTCAAGGCGCCGCTTACCGGGATCCTATTCGCCATCGAGGTACCCTATAGGCAAGATCTAGAGCACCACGTCTTTCTACCAGCCGTACCGATGGCCGTGGTTTCCTATCTTGTTTACACGGTGTTTCTGGGTCAGGCGCCAATTTTTAGCACCTTTGGTCCCACGCTTTTGCCCACCGGTTATGAACTCTTGTTTTCGATTTTGGAGGGTTTCTTACTGGGGGGCTTGGCCTTAGCTTTCATCTACGTTTACGATGCTGGCGAGAAATTTATTCCTACAGGCCTTAACCTTAAGGGCGTGGCGACGGTCGCCGTGGCCTCCGTAATAGTGGCGGCGCTGGGATACCTTAACCCGATGAGTTTGGGCGTCGGCTATTCTGCCATAAAGTCTGCGTTAGAGGCTCCGCCAAAAGGAGGGTTGTGGGAATACGGGGCCGCGTCCATATTGCTCCTGGTATTTTTAAAGATAATCAATACATCGGCTACCCTCGATGGAGGTGGGTCGGGTGGCATGTTTATACCATCGGTTTTCGTGGGTGCAGTCGCATCCATCGGGTTGATGAAGGTGTTCGGCGCGCCTTTCAGCTCGGCACTGGTGGCTAGCGGGGCGGCCGCTGTGGTCGCTGCAACAAACAAGACGCCTTTGGCAGCCGTCGCTTTTGCCGCAGAAGCCATGACCACATCAGCGATAATACCCGCGCTTGTGGCGGTGTCCATAGCTTACATACTGACCGGAAATAGGGGTTTCTACTCCAATCAGCTAGATTTCTCCCCAGCTCGCACCCACCTGGCCCTGCTAAGAGTATCCCACGTAGCCCGCCAGTTCCCGAAGTCCAGCATTAGGGAGATTATGAGGCCGGCCAGGTTCAAATTGGAGCCCGGTGATGGTGCGGCTAAGGCTTTCTCGCTTTTCTCCCTTTCTGGGGATACAGCCTTGCCGGTCGTATCCCCGGATGGAAAATATATGGGCAGGGTTGAGCTCGAAGACTTGGTCGCTTTGCCTCATGCCTCCGCCGCTGACCTAATGGTCAGAGACGCGCCACTGAATGAAGAGGCGACAGATGAGGAAGCGGTGGGTCGCGTTATTCAAAGCGGAAAAGGCGTGCTATTCGTCGCTTCTCGCGATGGGAAACTGATGGGGGTGGTGCGCACGAGAGATCTGATCAGGTTTTATGCGGGTAAACTGGCTTCTTCAAAGCACGATAAGTGAGGCCCTTACGGCCTCACCACTTTGCGGTTTGCGCCTTCTTTTCGACTTTGTGCCGGAGTATTTGGGTGTCTTAGCGCAAGGGGAAACAGACGGCGCCCAGTTAGCGCTAAAAGAGGAGGCGGCGTCAGAAGTGGTAATTCTGATCAATTCTGACCGAAATCTATTTATAATTTAGATTTGCGGCTAGTATGGCGCAAAAAGAATTAAGACCGGGCTCGGTAGGGCTCTGGGAACTCGTTTTTCAAAGTATGGGGCAGATAACTCCGATTACTATCCTATCTGGTCTAATATTAAGCATAGTGGGTTTTTCTGGGGGCTCTGCTCCGCTTGTTATGTTCGTATCTATGCTAGCGGTTCTGCTATCTGCTAACACCATATACCAGTATTCGGGGAGGATTGCGCATGCGGGCGGCTACTACGCTTACGTTTGGCACGATATGGGGGCTTCTTTCGGTTTGTTTACCGGTTTTCTTTACATACTTTACCAGGTATCCAACTTGGGTCTAGAGTACTTGATCGTCGCGTGGGGGTTCTCTAAGTCCCTCAATTACGCGCTAGGGACTTCGTTACCTGTTTGGACTGGAGTAATCTGGGCGGCTTCGATGACCGCTTTATCTTACGCTTTGATGAGAAAGGGTGTAAAACCCTCGCTCAAGTTAGCGCTCGCGCTCGGTTTGATTCAGGTGCTTTTCATAATAGGGTTGTCGGCCGTTATAATAACCAGGGCGACCGACAACACGCTCACGGTGTTTACTCCCTCGCTATCCCCTGGTGGATGGACGGGTGTGTTTACTGGTTTTATAGCGGGAGGGTATCTGGCGTTTGCCGGTTACGGGTCTGTCGTACCCATGGGGGAAGAGGCCAAGGCTGCTAGAGAAACGATAAGGAAAGCGGTACTGTACGCCGTAATATTGGCCGGGTTGGCTTTTGTGGTTGGGTCTTATGCCATGGTGGTGGGTTACGGCATATCAAACATAGGGTCTTTCACCGCACAGGTCATTCCTGGTTTGATTGTGGCCAGGAGGTTTACGGGTGACATTGGTGCTTACCTCTTCATCTTGATTGGCACGTTCCTTTCGACTTACGGTACCATCGTGGGTATGGGTACGCCTCTTAGCCGGGTGATCTTTTCCATGGCCAGAGATGGGGCTCTCCCGGATTTCTTGGCGAGGACCTCTGACGGCACGCCGAAATCCGCCGTGAACGCCTCTTACGCGATTTCTATAACTGTGGCGGTCGTCACCGGCTTAGCGTTTTACGTGGCGCTCGGCTTCTACAACGGGTTGTACGCTGCTTGGGCGATATTTGGGATCATCGCAACCCTTGCGAACTTGCTCATTCACGTGATGGTTAACACGTCGCTGTCGACGGGATCCTTGAGAAAGGGTGGAAGCTTGATCAAGGAACTCATATTTCCCACGGCGACGACGGTGATCATGATTGTGGCGTTCTACTTCTCGTTGATGGGTCTCTCTTGGCCGTTTTCCATAGCGCCCTTGGTCTTTGTGATATGGGTCCTGGTTTCGGCCGGCTGGGTGATAGGCTTGAAGAAGACAAAAGGCCATCAAATAGCCGCTAATCACGGGGTGTCGGGTGTTGATCGATTTGATCTTGCGGAACGGGGTCGTTTTTGCTGAGGGCGTTTTTCAGAGCAAGGATGTCGCGATCGAAGGGGGTAAAATCCTCCCTTTCGGCGAGGCTTACGGGCAGGCCAAAAGGGAAATCGACTTAGAGGGGAAGTACGTGCTTCCGGGCTTCGTAGATTCCCACACTCACATGCTAAACTTGGGGCTTCAACTAACCCGTCTAGATTTATCGGGCTGTACCAGCAGGCAGGAAGCGATAGATGCCGTTAAAACTTACGTCGCGTCTAGCAAAAGTCAAGTAATAGTTGGGTACGGGTGGGACGAATCGGTTTGGGGAAAGGGAGAAAGGTATTACCTTAGCAAAGACGAGCTCGAATTTTCCAGCAAACCAATAGTGCTTTACAGGAGAGATGGGCACATGGCGGTGGTGAATTCGGCGGCGCTAAAAAAGCTTGGCTTGAAAAGCGAAGATGGGGTAATCAAGGAGGAGGAGTTACACCGCTTGGCCCCCTTGGTGGCCCCAGATCCAGAGGAAACTAAAACCGCGCTGTCCAAGGCGATTTCCTTCGCCATTTCTCAGGGAGTGACCGCGGTCAGGGACTTCGTTGACGTGGGTACCCTAAGGGCTTACTCCGAAATTACCTCGCGCATGAACGTCGTAAAGTCGATTTATGCGGACGAGTATTACGAGGGTTTTAAATCGGCGACTAACTGGGGCGTTAAGACTTTTCTCGACGGGTCGATTGGAGCCATGACCGCCGCCCACGAGGGGTGGGCGAAGAGCAACCTGAAAATGGACTTAGGAAAATTCGTGAATTTTGCCCAAGGTTTCTGGTCGAAAGGCGTTAGCGTGGCGGTCCACGCCATCGGGGAGCTTGCAGTCGAAACCGCCGTGGAGGCGTTTAGCAATTCTAGAATAGTGAATTCCATAGAGCACTTTGAGCTAGTGCCTGAAGGCGTTCTCGATAGGGTGGGTAATACGTTCATATCATCTCAACCGAATTTTCTTCAATGGGCATTGCCGGGAGGGTTGTATGAAAGCAGGCTTGGCAAGGCGTGGCTAACCAGAAATAATTCATTCAGGCAGTACATAGACAACGGTTTGAACTTGGCATTCGGGTCTGATTGTATGCCCTTGGGTCCTAATTACGGGATATACTATGCGATATCCTCTCCATTCGCGAACCAGAGGATAACTCTCGAGGAAGCTTTAACCGCTTATACCGAGGGAAGCGCGAGGCTATTGCGCGATCCCATGACGGGGAAGATTTCGCCGGGGTACTACGCGAACCTAGTTATATTCGATGAAAAATACGCGCGCGACGTGAATTCTCTAAAGGATAAGAAGCCCCTCATGACCATTATAAGGGGTAGCATCGTATACAAATCTGATGTCCTTGACAGAAGAACGGCAAGCCTCGCCCCTTGAAGGGGTGAGGTGGAGTTTTTAAATCTCTAAGCCAAACTGCCAAATGCCCTCCTCGGATCAACTCTTGAAACATGAGGGGCGGGGGCTGATTTCTCCCACGCGGGAGGGCATCGGCGAAGTCGTGCACGCTTATAGGAGGACGGGCGTCGTACGCCTTTTGCCCGACGGTTTTAAGAGAGGGGCTCGGGAATTCAGCGGCTCTCGGCCAAGCCCTTCAGCGAGCTCGACCGCGAGAGGAGGCAGGGGTTAATCCGCGGAGGGAAGTGGACTTCGAGGAGACGCGCGAAGGGTACCACGAGAAGTACGGGGGCGCGCTAAAGGCCAACGCCGATCGAGCCGTGAACGAAAACAACCAAGAGTGGTCGTTGTCCTTCTACCTCTTAAGGCTGAGGAGAGCAGAGGAAAGGAAAGGGAAGGATATGAAATGGAACGCTCCCACCCCGCGCGCTCCGTGTGGTGATGCCGAGCTACTGGGAGGACGGTGAGACCAGGAGGGGGAAGTCGCCCCTCGTCGTGAGGCAGGACGGGCACGCGGTGGACGAAGAAAACGCAGGCTAATGATCAAGGACTTCAACGTGGAGCTTGAGTTCGCTGGCGGGCTGAGGTGGGGCGGCAAAGGGGTTAGGCTTGAGGTACACCGCGACGAGGCCGAGAACGCTTGGTATGCCTCTGTCCAGCTCAAGGTGAGCGCTGAGACGACCCAGAATG
>JAWDNK010000060.1:0-7522 GCA_046534355.1 Candidatus Martarchaeota archaeon
GGTCGCTTCCGGCGGGATAACCTCGTGGATCGCGCCATCGCAGTTCAACCTCAACCACTTCATCAAGGGTCTTACTAATGATTTCCTTGTAGTTGACCTTCTCCTCTATGGCGACGACCTCGCTTTCGAGGGGCTTCAGAGATGGGTGCAGCGAGGTCATGGAGCAGCAATCCCTGTATGGCTTGATACTGGCCTCGTACGTCCCTATTTGTTTTGCCTTCTGGATTATCTCGTCTTTGTCGTAGGAAATCAGCGGCCTAATTACCAGTGTGTTTGCGCTCTTATCTATCAACTTTAGGTTTTGCATCAATTGCGATGCAACTTGGCTTAGGCTATCCCCGGTTGCTAACGCGTCATAGCCGTTTTGGTCGGCTAGCTGGGATGCTACTCTCATCATGAACCTGCGGAAGAGCACGAGGTGATACTTGTCAGGGTAATTCAAGAAGTAGAGGTAAAAGTAGTGATAAGGCGCCAGCAGCAACCTTAGGCGGGGCTCGTACTCGGCCAGCTTGCTTGCCAGTTCGGTTATTTTGGTTCCCTTGACTTGCTCCGCCGTAGGAAACGCGTGGAAGTGGAGTAAATCTACCCTGCAGCCTCTCTTCATGGTCAGGTAGGCGGCCACTGGGGAGTCAATACCACCAGAGAAAAGCACCAGCACCTTGCCCGATGAACCCACCGGGAGCCCTCCCGCACCCTCTTTCTTCTCCCAATAGACCGCCGAATATTTTTTTAGGACTTCAATCCTTACATCCAGCTGAGGTGAGCGCAGGTCAACCTTTGCGCTTGGATTGGCGGCCAGCAGGGCTTCGCCGAGCTTGCGCTGGATGTCGATGGAATTCATTGGGAAATCCTTGTAAGCCCTTTTTGCGGACACCCTGAAGGTAGTGTTTTCACCCATGTGTACCAGCTTGGGGACTTCTTCCATTAACTGGTCGTTTTCCACTAAAAACGCCCTGGAGTAGTTCTTAACGCCGAATATTTTTGACAGTACCTCTTCTTGGTTCGGGTCGAGGGCAGGCGATATCACGATCCTTCCCTCTGCCCTCGAAACTCTGAAGTCCTCGCCCAGTTTTTCCTTTATGTTTTTTATCAATAGTGACTCGAAGTATCCCCTATTCCTGCCCTTGAGCGCTAGCTCGGCGTAGTGCACTAGGTGGACCTGCGTTTGCATTCGAGACCGCAATTAGGTGCTGCGCCTGTGGGCTTAAGCGTATTTTTTTACCCACGCGCTTGAGTTCAAAGTTAGTCCTCGTTGCGCAAACGCGCTAACTGGGCGTAGCAAACGATTAGCCTAAGTGATCGATGCCAGCGTTCCACACGGCACCTAAGGTCACTCACTCCGGCCTGGGGTTGGCTTTGGATAGCGCAGATCGGCCGAGCGCGCGAAGGGCGTATCATTACGGGCGCTCCACCGACTCCTGCGGTGAGGCCGAAATCGATGTCGAGTTTAGGGGACGCTACCCTAGAGGAATAACCGAAATAATTTCGAGGCGTGTTCACGCGTTATCCTTGACAAAGAGGGAGGAGGGCAAACTCGCCCTTTAGGGCGAGGAGGAGAAGGTCGGCTTGCTCAGCCCCTCTCCAAGTATTCCTTCAGGGCTATCGCGCTGTTCCTGTCCTTATCTTTGGCAGAAAAGAGCAGGGTTAATGTCCCTCTTCTGCCCCACTCACGGAGTTCCTCAACTCTCGGGTTTCCCTTCAGTTCATCCCAATATCTTTTTTTGAACTCCTCCCACTTGGCGGGGTCGTGCGAAAACCATTTCCTGAGTTCGGTGCTGGGCGCCACTTCCTTATCCCAATAGTCTATTTTCAATTCCTCCTTCTTCATACCCCTGGGCCACAGCCTTTCGACGAATACGCGCTTACCGTCATCGGGAGAAGGCGGTTCGTAAACGCGCTTGGTCCTGATGTCCATAACTGGATATTTTTTTCGCTTTTATGCATTTCCCGGTTGTTTCTTTCTCGTTGTTCGCTGGGATTACTCGGGGCGAAGAATACGGGCGCGGGTCATCCCCGGTCGTCCTCGAAAACTCAGAGACATCGCTTTCGACGGTCTTTTGCGAGCTTCGTCGCGCCCCCCTTTTGTTATGGCCAGCCACGTCTTCCTCATGCGATCTGTTCGTGCGTGGCCTTGCTTCGGTCTGATTTTTCTCTGAAGTGGGCCTATAACTCTCGTTTTTCTTCGTCGGCGTGGTGGGGTTTAGGTCCCGATTCAAATCCGAACAACACTTAAATCTGCGGGCTTCCAAAGGCGTGGGGTAAAATAAATGATATACGAGTTTGGCCACGCAGCCATAACCACGCGCGATCTGAAAGTTATGAGAGAGTTTTACGAGAAGTTAGGTCTCACTTATGCTTTCACCCTCAAGGATGAGGGCGGTAGCGATTGGATAGTGTACATGCGCCTTGGGAGTTTCTTTTTGGAGTTGATACGGTCAGGAGAAGACGCTCACAAGGGGCGTGGATACGGTCTCGCGCACGTCTGCTTCTTGGTTGATGACATGTATAAGACCCTTCAGGACTTGAAATCGAAGGGTGTTTCGACTACGGAGCCGGCGATGGGCAAGGATGGAAACATACAGTGCTGGGTCAAAGACCCCGAGGGAAACGATATCGAACTGATGCAGATCCTGCCGGGCTCCCCGCAGGCCAAAGCGGTTTCGCGGGAAGGTATGCGCTAAAAGACGTGAAAATCTGGATAATATCCGAATTTTTTTCGGCTAGGACAGAAATATTTATATGGGGTTTGTAAATAAATCCGGTGTCGATTTTGACCGGCTCCTTCAGAAGAGAGTTGGGACTGTTCCAGTTGACCATGTTCGGCTTCGGCGCCATTCTGGGAGCCGGTTGGCTATTCGCACCCGCTAAGGCCGCGGCCCTGGCGGGACCAGCTGAGGTTTTCGCCTGGGTCATAGCGGGCTTGATGCTGATGACGCTCGCCCTGGTTTACGCCGAGTTGGGCTCATCTTTCCCGACCGCCGGAGGAGTTGCCAAGTACTCAGACTACTCGCATGGTCCACTGCTGGGTTTCATAACTGGTTGGAGCATATTCTTAGCCGGGGCGAGTTATTCTTCGTTGGAAGCGGTGGCGTCGGCTCAAGCGCTTTCTTTCCTATTTCCGAGCTTGGCTAGGTCGGGAGGCAGTTCTTTATCTCCCTTGGGCGTATTGTTCGCTTTCGGTTTGCTCGCTTTGTTCTTTTCACTAAATATGGCTGGCGTGAGGAAGGTTGGGGGCTTTCTGTCCGGCCTAACGTTGCTGAAGATGCTCGTCCCAATTACGGTTCTGGTTTTCGTTCTATCCGCGCATCCTTCTACTACCGCAGTCTTTTCGGGAAATTTTGCGCCATCGGGCATTGCCGGTGTGTTTATGGCCGTGTCGGCCGGGGGAATAATATCTACGTACAGCGGGTTCAGACAGCCGATCGATATGGCCGCTGAGGCCAAAAATCCCAGGAGGGACATCCCAAGGGCTGTCATCTACTCCACCCTGATATCCATAGTATTGTACACCATGTTGGGTTTGGCGTTCTTGCTGACGCTGAACTGGGGCGCGCTGGGGCTACCTATCGGCAACTGGAAGGCCCTTACGCTCCTACGCTCTTCTGCTTTTGTGGACTCCGCAGCGGCAATGGGCGCGGTTTGGCTCGTCGCGTTCATGTTGCTTGACTCCGTTTATTCCCCCATGGGGGAGTCGGGAGTCTACTTCACCACTTCTTCGCGCGTGAGTTTCGCCATGGCAGAGCAGGGGTATTTGCCGAAGGCCCTCTGCGATCTGAACGACAACGGCGTACCCACGAAGGCGCTGTTGCTGGGCCTTGCGCTGAGCGCGTTGTTCATAATACCTTTTCCCAGCTGGTATCAGATGGTGGAGGTGGCTTCCGGTTTAACCGTGATAACTTACTCCATGGGCCCGGTCTCGGCGGCGGTGCTGAGGAGGTTTGGACAAGAGGGCTTTAGGGTTCCGCTTTACAAGGCTCTCGGCCCCGTGGCCTTCGCGGTGGCGAGTTTGCTCATATATTGGTTCGGGTGGCCTTATACCCTTTACGTGGTGGGGATGGCCATGCTTGGCCTGCCGGTTTACCTCTACTTCAGGCACGAAGTCAACGAGCTGATGTCTGCGGCTAAGTCTGCTGGGTGGTACGTGGCATACCTGGCGTTGATGTTGTTCATTTCGTTTGCAGGTTCTTCGCAGTTCGGAGGCATGAATTACATAAGGTTCCCCATGGACCAGTTCAGCGTGGTGATCGCGGCGATCGCGCTATACTGGGTAGGCGTCAAAAGCGCGGCCCCTAATTTGCCCTCTCGCTTTTTGACCACGTCATATAGGGTGGCCTCAGGCACTAAAAGGCTGATCAAGGTGGTCGTCCAGCACCGACGAGGTCGTCCAAAGGCGGAGCCGGGCGCTTTGGCTTAGCCTTTTGCAATAAACGGGCTTCACTCTGCGTAGGCTCGTATAGTTATGCATCCGCACGCCCATCATACGCGTAGTAGAGCTGGGGCTTTAGCGCATCGTGCAGACTCCCTCACGAGTTCACTGGTCCCTTCCTCTACGCCCCCCGTCAGGACGCACGCACGCACCCACCAGCCCCGGGGGGACGTTTCCGTCCCACCACTCGCGCTGCTGGGGAACCCCCTCCATCCTCAGGTAGAGGTTGATGGTCGCGTTCAGCTGCCTGTCCAACGCGATGCCGCAGCTCCCACGCCTGAAGACCGCGCTCCCTCTCATGTCTCCGTTCACCCACCCGCCCACACCTAGAGCAGAAAGAAGAAGAGCCGTAGGCTTCTTTAAGGTACAGCCGCTCCGGCACCCCAGCCATACTACGAACATCTATTCAAACCTATCTTATCCTCAACTGTTTTAGACGGCGTCGATTATCTCCAAATACAGGGTTTGAAAAGCGAATTTGGCCGCGTTCCCCCTGCCCAGTGGGACTTACGGTCTTCGGCTTTTCTTCGCCTACTTCCCGCGGCCGATTGGACACGACGAACGGCTTTAAAAGTTTCGCCGGCTGTGGCGCGCAAACATATTAAGGTGTAGGTTATCTGATCGAGCGAGGCGAAGCCTACGAACGATTTTGCCGTTGGCGATGTTTTGATAACGGCCACTAACGCAGTTTTCGAGGTTATAGATTCCGAACAACGCGGCTTAATTCCCTCTAGGCTGCTCCTATCTAAGTGTGATCACGGCGAAGAACGGGCAGTGGTTCCGAGTTGGGGACCTTTGGCGGGGCAAAAGGTTTCAGCTGCCCCTCCCCGTTTCCTACGTCTACCATATCGTTGCCACTACGCGGAGGGGGCTTACCTCTTGCCTGAGGAAGCGATTGCGTTTCACGGTATGCCAGAAGAGTTGGCTAGAAAGATCTTCTTCGGGCGTGAGGATCCGCAGGGTAGTTTAGCGCAGTTCTTAGCAGAGATATCGGCGGGCAGCGCGGTCCCTCCTTTTTCAATGGGCGTAGGCGGCCCTTGGCTGGTCGGAGTCGAGAGCGGGCCTTTGAAGTTGGTGGTCTACGGCTTAAAGGAAGTAGAAAAGGTCACTGAGTTTTTGGCCCAGGGCGGGTATTGCACTTACGATGATAAGAAGGCGGTGATAACCAAGAAATATTGGATGTCTGACGAGGCCTTTAGGTCGTTGCTGGAAAGGAAACGTGATGTGGGTGTAGTTACGGGAATAAGGTTTAGGTTACAAGGCGTCATCCCCAGGGGTGAGGGATCCTTCGGACCGTATTCCCGGGAATTTCTTCGCGGTTGGCCTCGTGAGCAAGGCGGCATAATGAAGAGAAAACAAGGACTAAGCGATGCGGAAGAGGCAAAGTTGGTCGTCTCAAGGGAGGGCTTCAAGGGTGGGGCCAGGGTCCTCGATGATGAGCTGGGTGAGTTATTCCCGGCCGTATACCTGCTGAAAGGGGATGCCGACGAGCTGGTAATCTATGACCAAGACTTAGCTGGTTCGCTTAGGAGCGGCGATTTGGTGGGCTTCAGGGGCAGGCTGGAAGTCTTCGAAAGGGAAGGGCAACGCCTCAGGAGGATCCTAATAGGTGGAAGGGATGATTACGTGAAGTTCCCCGCATCGGGGCGTCGAGCTTATAATCTCGTCGCTGGACGAGTTGTGAAGGGGGAAGGGATGTCAAGCGTGCTCATGCTCACCTGGGAGTACCCTCCCAGGGTGGTGGGAGGGATTTCGTCCCACGTCAGGGATTTGTCGGCGGCCATAGCCGAAAGGGGAAACTTGGTGCACGTGATAACCCCCGAGTTCCCCGATGCCCCTTCCGAAGAGGTGAAAAGGGTCGGAGATGGCGAGGTGCGCGTCCACAGGGTACAGGCTTATGACAGGCCAGCGCCCAACTTCACCACGTGGATCTCCTTCATGAATCAATCCATGGAAGAGCGCGCGATCTCCCTCTTCAGGGATGAGGGATACGGACTGATCCACGCCCATGATTGGGTGGTAGCCGAATCGGCCATTGGTCTGAAGCACTTATCGCGCCTTCCATTGGTGGCCACGATCCACGCCACCGAGAGGGGAAGGCGCGGCGGCATCTTCTCTCAATTGAGTGCTCACATAGATCAAGAGGAAAGGTGGCTCGTTGGGGAGGCCTGGGATGTGATAGCTTGCAGCTGGTCGATGGTGGGGCAAGTACAGGAATTGGGTGCTCCCAGGGATAAGGTGTTCATGATTCCCAACGGTGTGTGGCCAGAGCAGTTCGAGGTGAGGGCCGGAGCCGATTTCAGGAGGCGTTTTGCGTCCGATGATGAGAGGCTTGTACTGTTCGTGGGGAGGCTTGTACACGAGAAGGGGTTGTTGGAACTGCTCAAGGCCTTCGCCTACTTGTCCGTTAACTTCAGGGCCAAGCTAGTGGTGGTGGGAGAGGGATATCTGAAGCAGGAAATATACGATGAGGCGACGCGCCTGGGCATACAAGACAAGTTGTTCATGACGGGCTTCGTGGATGACGATACGAAAAAGAAATTGCTTTCCGTCGCAGACGTTCTCGTCGTACCAAGCCTTTACGAGCCTTTCGGGATCGTCGCGCTGGAGGGGATGGCCGCAGGTGTGCCGGTGGTGGTTTCCTCGGTGGGCGGGTTAAAGGAGGTCGTGCAGCACGGCGTTAACGGGGTAACCGTTTACCCAGGCGATCCATCCTCTATAGCGTGGGGGCTTGCCTATGTGCTTTCCGATCCAGGTCGTGCCTCAGCAATGGCGGAAAGGGCGAAAAAGGAGGTCTGCGAAAAATACTCGTGGGATCGCATAGCGCACAACACGCTGAGCGTTTACGAAAAAGTGCTATCTGAATACGAGAAGAGCGGCTGGAAACCGCGCGATAGGCCCGTGCGCCACTTCAGGCTTGCTACTCCTCCTCGAACCAAGGCTCGGCCTGGCTGAACAGGTAAATTATGCCGTCTTTTGACCAGGCCAGCGTGATAGAGCCCACCTCTCCTGAGTGCTTACCTTCACCGTACTCCTTGCTAGCGACGAGAGTTTTTACTCCCTCCGCAAGCCCCACCTCTATGAAATCTCTCCAGT
>JAWDNK010000061.1:0-7135 GCA_046534355.1 Candidatus Martarchaeota archaeon
GTTGAGCCTGTATATTATGTGGTTGATCCTCTCCTTCAGGGGCATGCCTGGGTGGACCTTCATCACGGCCCTCTTGACTATGCCGACGTCATATTCTTTTTCCCAGTTCTTTATGGACATGCCTTTAACACGAGAGCACGGCCCTTTCATACCTTTTAAAGCCTACACCAAAAGTGCAAGCGTCCTCACCGTAATCCAAAAGTCCATAACGCAAAAGCCATACAAGGCCCAGCTGAAATGAACCACCCGGAACTAAAAGTATTCGCCACGGACTTCCCCTTCATATACCCCTAATCACGTCGGGCAAATCCTCGAACCTTGAGGGGTCGAGATAGCCGTCGGGGGGCACTTGGAACCGACCCGCGCGCCTTTCGTCCTCTTTAGCTATCAGCACTACCTTCATCCCAGCTGCCTTGGCGCCCAACACGTCAGCCTCGTATGTATCCCCGACGTGAACGACCTCCTCTTCCCTGCCCAACAAGCCGAGACGCGATAAGGCAACGCTGAATGGCACGGCACTGGGCTTCTTTGACCCCACCTCCGACGACAGCACAATCACGTTAAAGAGCGAATCCAGCTGAAAGGCCCTCAGCTCTGGCCACGTAAATGCGGCCTGAGCGTTGGAGACCAGCGCAAGCGGCACGCCCAGCGATTTGAGCGTCGCTTCGACCCCCGCCCTAACGCTTATGTATTTCGTGGTAATCGCCCTGAAAACCAAAGCAGCTTCTTCCACGAATCTCCTTCTCCCGTATCCCCCCAAAATATCGCTCAAAACGTCGCGAACGTCGACTTCGGGATTTTCGATCCCCCTTTTCACCATATCATCCTCCAACCTCCGAAACCCTTCCTTGTAATCCCTCTTCAGCTTCTCTGGGTCCGCGCGCACCTCGTTTAGAAATAGCCAACGACAAAAAACTTGGAAAGCCGTGGAGCTTTCTTCATCGGTTTCTATCGTCAAGAGCGTGCCGTAAACATCAAAGGTAACGGCTTTCGGATTCATATGGACAACCCGCGGGGCCATTTAAAGTAAGCCTTACCGGCCATTTCCCTACGGCGTTAGAAATATAGACATTCTTATTTTGCTCCCATAATAGTATGATATGATCGAGCTAACTTCCGACGCGCTGTCTTACGCGCAAGAACACGGCGCGGAGTACGTGGAAGTGAGGGGAGAAACCACCGAGTTCTTGGACGTCGTCGTTGAGGACAGAGGCGTAGTGAGCTCCATTGGCGGGCTTTACAACGGCATCGGCATAAGGGCTTTTTACGGCTCCGGGAGGGGTTATTCGGCCACTTCCTTCATAACGAAGACCTCCATCGAGAGGGCTGTTGAAGAGGCTGTTAGGATGGCCAAGGCCTCTAACTTCGGGCCCAAGAGGGCGAAACCCGTCGAGGGCAGGGTCGAGAACATAAAGGCACCCATGAAACAGGATGCCAGGGAACTCGAAACGGATGAGAAAATCAAGGAGGTGCTAGCCTTAGCGAGGTCGGCTTCAAAAGCTCTAGGGGCCGACTACGTGAAAGTCCACTATCTGGAAAGGTTCGAGGATAGAACGGTGGCCACGAACTATGGGCTGAGGCTAAGGGAAATAAGGCCGTCTATTTGGATCGGCTTGAAGGCCCATGGTTCAGCCGGCTGGGAGCTCGATTACGAAGACGGCCTCGTCGGAGGTTGGGAAACCATGAAAACGATCAAGAAGAACTTTGAGGAGTTCTCCGCGGAGCTGAACTTTCAGAAAACTGATCAAGAGGCAGATGAACTGGTCCTCTCACCAAGGGCTTCGGCGCAGCTTTTCATGGACTTGATCTTACCGCCTTTTCTTTTCCCCTCTGAGGTGATCCCCGAGACACCGCCATCCGGAATACGCGTTGAGGACGATCCCGGCGACACCGCCTCTTATGGCTTCATGCCTTTCGATGACGAGGGCGTGAAGGGTGTGCAAAAGCCTCTCATTCAGTCCGGGAAGGTCATAAGCCAGCTTTCTACGAGGTCGACCGATGAAGAAGGGGGTAGGGCCAGGGCAGAAGACTTCGTCCACGAACCTGGACCAGCCAACACGTTCACCAAGCTGACAGCCGACCAAAAGACAACCCTTCCCAAGGATTACTACTATGTTCCCTACTTGGAGTTCTTGGGAAAGCGGGAGCCCTCTGATCTGATCGTGGCTTTCTCGCCACTGACGGTGGTTTACAAGGGAGGGACGCCGATTGGCTTCAAGAAATTAGTTTTCAAGCTCTATCTAAAGGATTTGGAGGTGGCCGGCGTGGAGGGAAGCTTCGCGTCCTTCGGCTGCCTTAGAGAGCTAGGGGGTGGTCGCATACCGGTCGCCTACGGGTCGGAAACCCTTTTGCTGAGAGGTGCTTCCCTTGACCGAAGATCAGCTGGAATCAGCCGCAGAAATGGCCGTATTCGATGCAGAGAAGCTGGGAGCGCAGGAGGCAGAGGCGTATGCCTCATCCATCAGGAGCCTCAGGGCTGAGGTGATTAACGGCGCCCTCTATTATTCCTCAATTTTCAACGAGGTGGGTGTTGGCATAAGGATAGCCGAAGACGGCGCGATCGGTTATAGCTTCACTAACTCCTTAACAAAAAAAGACATAAGGGATGCCGTTGAAAGGGCGTTTCACCTTTGCAAGAGCTCCAGGCCAGATTACCCACAAGCATCCCTCCCCAAGTCGCTGGGCAAAAGTCAAATAGGGGATTCTTACGATCCAAGAATAGCTAAGATCAACGTGGAGAGCGTGGTAAACCTAGCCAAGGAGATCACACAAGGAATCCAGGAGGCTGATCCACATGGCGAACTTTACGCCCGGGGGACCGTTAGATCGCTTGAGCTGATACGGGCAGTTGACACCGCTGGAGCGGGAATAGTAACCGAATCGGTTACGTTACTGGAGGGCAAAGCCCGGGCAACGGTGCGCTCCGATCCGACCTTGAGCTGGACCGAGTGGGAAGGCGTTAGGGTAGGAACCATAGACGGCCTGGTTGAGGGCTCTACGGCGGCTGGTAACTGCCTCTCCTTGGAGAAAACCGTGAAATACGAGGGGGACCCCCTCGCCCAACCGTTATTGTTAGACAAGCAGGCCGTGGCGTCCATAATGCGCACGGCGTGGAGGTTTTTCGACGCGTCTTGGCAAGGAAAGATCCCTCTGGGAAAGGAGGTGGCACAACCATTCATCAGCGTTTACGACGACGAGGCAGCCGTAAACTCGGTTTCCTCAAGAGGTTTTGATGATGAGGGGCTCAAGACCGGGCTGATAACCCTGGTTGAGAACGGAACAGTCAAGAGCTACCTGAATAACTACCGGTGGTCCAGAAAGCTCGGCATGAACACCAGCTCGAGCGCCTACAGGTACGGGTCTAGGCCCTTTACGGCCCATCCCGAAATAGGCCCAACCAACATCACGATGAGGGGGGATGATCAAAGCGCTGAAGAGCTGTCAAAAGCAGCGCGCGGCGGCCTACGCATAACCGATGCCCACGACGTCCACATCATAGACGGAAAACTGGCCTTCCAAGCCTTTCCCGCCTTCCAACTCAACGCCTTCGGTGAAGACGCGGCCGCCCTTAGGCCAGTTCAAGTGACCATAGATGCAAGCGATTTCTTTCACTCAATCCAAGGCGTCGAAAGGAACAAAAGGGAATTCCCCTTTGTAACCGCACCCTCTCTCCTGCTAATGCCCTGATTCCTTCCCCGTCCCAGAAGGGGGGAGGCTTGCCTTCTTTTTGTCACCTACCCTTGAACTTCGAAAAGAAACCTTCCTTCTTGGCCTTTTCTTCTTCTTCGCGCTCGAACTCGTGCAACAACTCGACTTGTTTTTCCGTCAATCTCTTCGGGATTTCCACATCTACGCGTACAATCTCGTCACCACTTGAGCGCCCTGCCCGTACTCCGGCGCCGCGTATGCGGAAGGTCGAACCTGGTTGAGTACCGGGCGGTATGGTTATCGTTTGTTTGCCGTCCAGCGTGGGAACCTCAACCTCACCGCCCAACGCTGCCCTGGTCATAGATATTTTGACCTTAGCAACCAAGTCGTTACCCTCCCTGCTCAAGCTGGGGTGCGGGCTCACCGAGAGGTGAACGTAAAGGTCGCCGGGGGTGCCCTTCCCCGATGGCATATCTCCTTGTCCACTCAACCTCAGTACCTCGCCATCCTCTACCCCCGCGGGTACGTCAACCGTTATGGTCCTATCCTTGTTGACCCTGCCCGTACCATGGCAGGCGGGGCAGGGCTTATCGACCACATAACCTCTGCCGCCGCAAGCCTCGCAAGGCACCACCTGAACAAAGCGTGCGAAACCCACGCCTGAAACCTTTCTTACGTACCCAGTCCCACCGCAAACAGGGCAAACCCTTGGAGACGTACCGGGCGCAGCTCCTGTGCCGCCACAAACAGGACATAGCTCTTGCCTCCTGACCTTTATGCTCTTCTGCGCACCCCTGACCGCTTCCTCAAACCTGAGGGATAAGCTAACGTGCAGGTCTCTGCCCCTGCTAGCCCCTCTACCCCCGAAGCCGAAGAGCGTCTGGAAGAAATCCTCCATGTTGAGATCGCGAAATATATCTCCGAAGTCTACTCCGCTAAATATGTCTTCCTGGCTGTACTTCTGGTTCACCCCCTCTACGCCGCCCGCATCGTAAGCCTTTCTTTTCTCGTCATCAGAAAGGACGGCATAGGCCTCAGATATCAGCTTGAACTTCTCTTCCGCCTCAGGCGATTTATTCCTGTCTGGGTGGTATTGCAGCGCCAACTTGCGGAAGGCGGCCTTTATCTCTTCCTTGGTAGCGTTCCTAGGAACACCCAAGACCTCATAATAGTCTACGTCGGCCACCTTCCATCGCTCCCCAAGCCTAACTCGTTTACCCCTGCCCCTGTCCCTGTCCCTCGCTTCCCTGCTCGACCTTGAAGTTGACGTCCTTAGCCTCTCCGCCAGAAGACGAAGGGCCAGCCTGAGCCCCTGTCGACGAAGCAGCGGAGCTATAGGCCGCCGTACCGAGCTCGGCGAGCACCTTCTGAAGCGCTTCCGTCTTGCTCTTTATGGCGGTTAGATCGTCCCCCTTTATGGCCTCTCTTAGGTCTTTAATGGCACCGTTCACTTTCTCCTTTAGCTCAGCCGGTACCTTGTCACCTAGGTCAGCCAGCGACTTCTCACCAGCGTAAATCAACGAATCCGCCGAGTTCTTGGCTTCCGCCAACTCCTTCTTTCTACGGTCTTCTTCGGCGAACCTCTCGGCTTCTTTTATCATCCTCTCCTTCTCTTCTTCACTTAGCTTGGTTGAACCCGTTATAGTTATTTTCTGTTGTTTACCAGTAGCCTTGTCGACGGCGGTGACGTTCAGTATACCGTTTGCATCTATATCGAAGGTGACCTCTATCTGTGGCACACCCCTTGGAGCAGGAGGTATACCAGAAAGAGTAAACATGCCCAATGATAGGTTATCAGCCGCCATTGGCCTCTCCCCTTGCAGCACGTGTATTGTGACCTCGGTCTGAAAATCCGCAGCAGTGGTGAATATCTGGGACTTCCTCGTGGGTATGGTGGTGTTGCGGTCTATTATCTTCGTGAAAACGCCACCTACGGTCTCCACACCTAGGGAAAGCGGGGTCACGTCCAAAAGCACGATGTCCCTTATCTCGCCAGCGAGCACGGCCCCCTGAATGGCCGCCCCTATGGCGACGCACTCCATCGGATCAACCCCCCTCTCGGGGGCTTTTCCCAATAGCTCTTGAACGAATCTCTGCACTATGGGCATCTTTGTTGGCCCACCGACGAGTATGATCTTGTCGATATCCTCCTTTTTCCACTTCGCGTCCTGAAGCGCCTGGTAAAGGGGCGCTTTCGTCCTCTCCAAGATGGGGGCGACCAGCTCCTCCAGCTTAGCCCGCGTGAGAGTCGCTGTCAAGTGCTTTGGACCCGTTGCATCGGTGGCTATAAAGGGCACGTTTATGTCGGTTGTGAGCATAGAGGAAAGCTCTATCTTGGCCTTCTCTGCGGCCTCCCTCACTCTCTGCATGGCCATCTGGTCTTTGGTCAGGTCGATACCCGTCTGCGCCTTAAACTGCTGCACCAAGTAGTTGACCACCGCGTTATCCATATCCGTCCCGCCGAGTTGTGTGTCGCCGTTGGTAGCCTTGACCTCGAATACTCCGCCGCCGAACTCCATCAGCGTGACGTCGTACGTGCCGCCGCCCAGCTCAAAGACCAGTATCTTCATTTCCTTGTCGGACTTGTCAAGGCCGTAAGCGAGAGCTGAAGCCGTGGGTTCGTTGATTATCCTCACTACCTCGAGGCCAGCTATGGTGCCCGCGTCCTTGGTGGCCTGCCTTTGATTGTCGTTGAAGTGCGCAGGCACCGTAATTACGGCCTTCTTTATGGGTTCCCCGAGGTAGGCCTCCGCGTCACGCTTTATCTTTTGAAGCAAAAAGGCAGATAGCTGCTCTGGAGAGTACTCCTTGCCGTAGATCTTATACCTGTAGTTTGTCCCTATCTTCCTTTTCCAGGCGGCCACCGTCCCCTCTGGGTTAGTTGCGGCCTGCCTCCTAGCGGGCTCCCCGACCAGCAACTGTCCGTCCTTAGTGAACGCAACGTAAGATGGAAAGGCTTTCCCTCCCCAAACAGTTATACCTTCGGCGCTTGGTATTACCACGGGCCTACCACCCTGCATTACGGCTGCTGCTGAATTGCTGGTCCCGAGATCTATGCCCAAGATCTTTTCTGGCATTTCGCTTATCGTGTATACTCCGTTCAGCACCTATATGGTTTTTGATGACCTGCGTAGCCAACTGACATCCTCTCATCCCCGAGGGATTTGAGGTTCCTGCTTCCTCGACGGTGCCCCCATCATCTTCTAGTCCGGAGGTCTTATTCCATCTCTCACCTTTTTTATGGGCTTGTCAGGCGTTAATTCCCCACTGCCCGTGGGTACTGATCCTGATATCGCCTGAATCGACAAACTTTTCGGCTGGCAATTCATCTCCTCCCTTAAGGTCGGAGCTTTCTTGCCAACATGCAGCAAAAAGCTGAAAATTACCAGCTACCCACAAGGAATGCGCGTCAAAACATCGGTGAGCCGTAACATCCTTTCCGCCCTCGCCTGGGGCCTGTGGCCTTGGCCTCGACACCTTGACTATG
>JAWDNK010000062.1:0-7097 GCA_046534355.1 Candidatus Martarchaeota archaeon
CCATAGGTAGGGTGGGAGACACCTACGGGAGGATACGGGTCTATGAAGCGGGCTTCCTAGTGTTCGTTTTGGGCTCTGCTTTGTCGGGGCTTTCTATGAGCGGGGTGGAATTGGTCGTATTCCGTTTCCTGCAGGGAGCCGGTGGCGCGATGATGGTCGGGAACTCCTGGGCCTTGATTTCAGAGGCCTTCCCGGAAAACGAAAGGGGAAAAGCCTTTGGGATAAATTCGGTGGCTTGGGGCGTCGGGGGAGTTGTTGCGCCCGTATTGGGCGGGGTAATAATAACTTACTTGGGTTGGCGGTACATATTTTTCGTCAACGTCCCGATCGGCTTATTCGCGGTATTTTGGGCCCGCTTTCGCCTCAAGGGTTTTGTCGAGGCGAAGAAGAGGGAGAGTTTCGATTTGCCCGGTGCCTCGCTGTTCACCGCTTTCGTGACGCTTCTGCTTGTGGCCATAACCGCCAGCATAGGCGTCGGTTGGGACGCGTTGGTGGTTTCTCTGCTGATTTCTTCCTTCGTCGTGCTTTTGGCTTTCTTCTTCGTCGAGCAAAAAGCCGAATCTCCGATTTTCAAATTCAGTCTTTTCAGCAACCGCGTATATCTGGCTTCCACCATGGCCTCTTTTCTGCAGTCTTTGGCCATGTTTGCGGTGATGTTCCTCTTGATATTTTACTTAGAAGGGGTTAAGGGATACAGCGTCATAGAGTCGTCCATATTGCTCATACCGATGCCCCTGTTTTCCAGCGTTTTTGCTCCTTTCGGCGGCGCCATATCGGATAAGATCGGGGCGAGGATTCCCGCCACCCTTGGGATAGTTATACAGGCCGCGGGGCTGTACGCGCTCTCCGAACTCGGCACGAATTCCCCATATCTTTACGTGGCGTTGGGCCTTGCCATCATGGGCATTGGGAGTGGCCTATTTTTCTCACCTAACGCGAGCGCTGTGATGTCCTCGACGCCGAGGGGATACTACGGGGTTGGTTCTGGTATGATGACCACGCTCAGGAACACGGGTCAAGTGGTCAGCATAGCTTTGGCGCTCGCGGTCGCGGCTGCGGCGATGCCCCAATCGGCCGTCTTCGCGCTCTTCCTCGGTACCAGCGTTAACATTTCTCATTCGGTGATGGCGTCTTACGTGAACGGCATGGACGGGGCGTTTCGCCTTTCCATCGCGTTGGCCGCCGTAGCTGCGCTGGCATCGTTTGTAAGGGGTAAGGAGGTTAGGAGGTCGCTTGAGGCAGAGCTGGTCAGCGAGGCACCAACCGCTGCGGCGTGAGTGGTCGTCTTGCGGTAATCGAAGAACTAATTCGCGCGAACCTTAAGGTAGCCGCCTTTTCCCTCGCGGCGTTTTTGGATAGAAAAGCATATTATTGACGGCAGGATAATTTTGATAAGAACTTGTATTCCCCAGCGTCCATGGGTTACGATAGGGTTCCGACCACGTTTTCACCCGATGGGAAACTTTACCAGGTGGACTATGCTCTGGAAGCCGTGAAGAAGGGGTGGATAACCCTGGGGGTGAAGGCTTCGGATGGCGTGGTCCTAGCGGTGGAGAAGAAGAGGTACACGCGGCTGATCGACCCAGCCTATACGGAAAAGATATTCAAGATAGATGACCACATAGGTGCCGTCTTCGCTGGTTTATCCCCAGACGCGAGGTTCCTCATAGATCAGGCGAGGGTGTATGGCCAGATTTATAAGTTGGTTTACGATGAACCGGTTGACGTCGAGACATTAACGCGTTATATATGCGATATAATGCACGACTATACCTTGCACGGTGGGGCGAGGCCTTTTGGCGTTTCTCTAATGATAGGAGGCGTGTTCAGGGGTCAGCCTAAGCTTTACGGTACGGACCCGGGAGGGGCTTATGCCGGGTATTTTGCCAACGCCATAGGGTCTGGGTTCAGCACCGTCATGGATTACTTGGAGAAGAATTATGACGAGAAGGTTTCTTTAGAAGACGCCATAGTGCTGGCTTTGAAGGCCATGGCGCCTGTGGTAGAAGGTGGCTTAGCGTCGGGAAATTTCGAGGTCGCCGTTGTTCCGGTCAAGACGGGTTTGTTCGAGAAGCTCACGCAGGAGAGGGTAATGGGTTACGTGGAGAAAGCCAAGAGTTGACGTGTTGGTGGGATAGTTGGACATAGGGAAAAACACCATAGTAAGACTCGAAGTGAAGGGCCAAAAATTTGAGGTTGTGGTTGTCCCGGAGAAGGCTTGGCGTTACAAGGGTGGGGAGAACGTATCCCCTAAGGAGGTCCTCGTCACCGATGAGATCTTTAAGGACGTCGGTAAGGGGGAAAAGGCTTCTTCCTCCAATCTTTCCCAGGTATTCGGCACGCAGGACCAGTCGAAGATCGCCTTGGAGATCCTGAAGAAGGGCGAGTTGCTGCTCACGACGGAGCAAAGGAGGGAGATGGTGGAATCCAAGCGCAAGCAGATAATTACCCTGATAAGCAGGAGTACGGTTGATCCTAAGACTAAGCTTCCGCACCCTCCCACTCGTATAGAGCTGGCGCTTTCGCAAGCCAGGTTTTCAGTTGATCCCTTCAAGCCTGTGGAGGAGCAAGTCAGCGATGCCATAAAGGCGCTGAAGCCGATATTACCCATTAAAGTGGTTCAATTCGATTTCAAGATAAAGATACCCGCTGCTTATGCCTCCAGGTCTTACAAGTTGATAAGTTCGCTGGGCCAGCTGAAGGCTTCGCAGTGGGGTGATGACGGTTCCATAACCATGGAGCTGGTTGTGCCCGGCGGCGCGAGGTCAGAGGTCATGGAGAAAATAAACAACTTGACCAAGGGCACGGCCGAAGTGGCGGTCGAAGAGGCGTAGAAGAGTAGGCGGTCGGGTTTGTCAGAGGGAAAAATCGAAAGGATACGCGAGGTGGCCGTTCCGGGCGAGAGACTTGGAAGTCTAAGAGAAGGAGCGGCCGAAGGGACGTACAAAGAGGATGATGGTGTTTACTCGAGCTTGCTCGGTGTTGTAGAGAGGGAATCGGAAAGGGGGATAAGGGTCAGGGCGCTAAGGGGGAAATACATACCCAGGGTGGGAGACTTCGTTGTGGGAAAGGTCGTCGAGGTCGGTCTCATGGATTGGAGTGTTGACATAAATTCTCCCTACTTAGCCCGGCTTGACTCAAGGGAGGCCGGTATTGAGGTCGACCCGATAACGGTTGACCTGAGGCATTACTTCGACGTTGGTGACTACATAGGTGCTAAGGTCACCACGTTTGACCGCGTAACCCCTCCCTCATTAACCACAAGGGAAAGGGGTTTGGGAAAAATACGCGGCGGAATACCCATATCCATAATACCCTCTAGAGTACCCAGGATTATTGGTAAGAAAGGCTCCATGATATCTATGCTCGATAAGATGCTGAAGACTCGTTTGATCGTGGGGCAGAACGGTTACGTAATCATACAGGGGGGCAAGCCCGAGGATGTAACGTTCACCATATCGATCCTCAGGAAAATAGAGGAGGAGGCCTATACATATGGCCTTACGGATAGGATAAAGGATATACTTACTAAGAGGTATGGAGATAAAAATGACTAAGCTATCGCAGGAAGCGCTGTTAACTGATGATGGCATAAGGAGCGATGGCAGAAAAGTGGATGAAGCTAGACCTTTTGAGGTGGAGGTGGGGGTGCTTACCCAGGCCGACGGTTCGGCCCTGGTGAGGCAGGGCAAAAACGTGATCCTGGCCGGGGTGATCGGCCCCTACGAGGCCGAAAGGCATTCCCAGTTTCTCGACAGGGGCGTGCTGAAGGTCAGATATCACATGCAGCCTTACTCCACCAACGAAAGAAAATCACCTACTTACTCTAGGCGGGAGATCGAGTTGAGTAGGGCCATACGCGAGGCCTTGGAACCAGCTGTCATATTAACGGACTTACCAAGAACCCAGATAGACGTGTTCGTCGAAGTCCTGCAGGCGGACGGCGGCACTAGGTGCGCATCCGTCAACGCGGCAAGTGTGGCGCTGGCGGACGCGGGGGTTCCGATGAAGGATCTGGTTACGGCTGTGGCGATCGGAAAGGTCAGGGATACGCTAGTAGTTGACATAAACGACCTTGAGGACGAAAACGGTCAGGCAGATTTCCCGCTGGCGATGATGCCGAATAAAGGTCTCATAACGCTACTCCAGATGAACGGGCTATTGGATGAAGAGGAAATAAAGCGGTCTGTGGAAATGGCAAAGCGGGTCATAAGTTCGCTTTACCAGGTTCAGGTCGACGCCCTCAAAAAGAAGTATACGCCGTTGGCCTTATCCAAAGAGGGTGATAAGGACGCGTAAGCCAGTTTTTCAGGGTAGCCTGGGCCAGGACTACCTGGAGTTCCTCATGGCTAAGCTCAAGTCCAATGAGCGGGTTGATGGTAGGGCGCTGGACGCCTACAGGGAGATCAGCGTTGAAGTGGGCATTATCCCTAAGGCTGACGGTAGTGCCCGGGTTACGATCGGGAAAACTCAGGCAGTGGCCGGAGTAAAGGTCACCACGGGAACACCGTATGCGGATACGCCGGACGAAGGCGTTCTAACTGTGGGTCTCGATCTAGCTCCGTTCGCCCATCCCGATTTCCAGCCAGGCCCCCCTGACGAAAGGGCTATAGGCTGGGGTCGCGTCGTTGACAGGGGAATAAGGGAGGGAAAGGCCATCGACCTAGGGTCCCTCGTCATCGAGGAGGGAAAGAAGGTCGCCATGATATGGCTAGACCTGACGTTGATCAATCACGAGGGTAACGCTCAGGACGCGGCCTCTTTGGCAGCTCTGGCGGCCCTGGCCAGCACGCGCTTTCCCCAGGAAGTAGCCGAGGCCACTGGGAAGCAGAGCCTTGAGTTGACTCACTATCCCGTTAGCGTGACCTTGGGAAAGATAGGTGATTTCATCATAGTAGATCCATCGCTGGAGGAAGAGGATTACGTCGATTGCGAGCTCTCCATCACCTCCCTGGAGGACGGGAGGATTTCATCCATGCAGAAAGTGCTTCCCGGACCTCTTACTGAAGAGGAAATCCTGAAATCTGTTTCGCTTTCGAAGGCTAAGGGCGATGAGTTGAGGGATTTCGTTTTGGGCGCGGTCAAAAGGCATAAAAGCGAGGAATCTTAGGTGGTGAGTGAAATTTGAGCGCCATAAAGGAACGCGCAGGGGGAGAACTGGGAGTTAAGTACGGCATGAAGCTTAGGAGAGATTACGTGCGTTTAAAGAGCCAGATGAAGCAACCCATGCGGTGTCCTTCTTGTGGAAAGCACGTGATCATGGATAGGATAGCGGCAGGTATATGGCGTTGTCCTAAGTGCGGTTACACTTTCACAGGTTCTGCCTTCAGCCCGAGGCCTTACAGCCAGGTTATAAGCGCGTGAAAGTCCAGCCTCTTTAAATTTGGATTTTAGGTTTGACTGGAGCTTGTGAGCTGATTTGCAGCTGGAACAAATCGCTGTGCAGATAATTGCGGATGTGAAGATGGCTCCCTTGCTTGTTAAGTCGCTGGGGCCTGACTCGGGGGGCGAGACCCAGAACCTCGAAAATTTATTTATTATGAAAGCCACCTTTCAAAGAGAAGCCAAGGCTAGGGCGTGGATAGAAAGCGAGGTCAGATTGATTACGACAATCCTAAAAACTCTCGACGATGGATTACCGTGATGTCTGAAGGGGAATCGGTCGATTACGCTGAGAAGCTCGAGGGGTTAACCGAGCAGTTGCGCGCTACAACGGAAGAGAGGCAAAACCTGGAGTTGGAAGTAAAAGACATAGAAAGGGTGCTATCGGAAATTGAATCGCTTCCCGACGGGGAGGCGGTTTATCACATGGTGGGTAACATATTGATCAAGCGCGATAGAGAATCCGTCAAGAAAGAGCTCGAGGAGAAAAAAGAGAACGACAACCTCATGATACAGACGCTTAAGCAGAGGGAGGACGCCCTAGCCGGAGAGATAACAAAGCTGAGGAGGGAAATGGTACTTAAGAGCCAGGCCTTCCGCGTCACGGGAAGTTCGTGACCTCCTTGGGTGTTGAGGAATTCGCCGAGCGGTTTCGGGTTGGGATCACCGGAAAGAAAGTGGGGGTTTTCTCCCACCCTAGGGTTGACCCCGATGGTTACGCCGCTGCCTTGGCCATTTCTGAGCTAGTAATCCGCTTAGGGGCAACATCCTCTTACGCGTATCTTGACGACATGAACTCCCTCGCTAAGCGGATGAGCCGGCACTTCCCAGCACCCTTGCCTCCAGAGGGGTATAGCCCGGATGTGGCTGTGGTGGTTGACGCTTGCGGGCTCAAATATGCGCATAGGGGTAAGGGGTTTTTGGGCTCTGCCGTTTACGTGATTGATCATCACCAGTGCGGTTCCGTTGAGCCGGCACACCGGTACGTCGATTTGGCTTCCACGTCATCTTGCGAATTGGTAGTGAAGCTGATGGAGGCCTTGGGTGTGCGCCCGCATCCATTCCTCGCGACTGCGCTGTTGGGAGGCCTACTATTCGATACTGCGATATTCAAATACGGGAACTCGGAATCCGTTAAGGCGGCCGCTGATTTGATCCATCAGGGTGCCGATTACGCCCTGGCCGTTTCCTTTGCGACGAGGGAGCAAAGCAGGAGCCTCAGGATGGCCAAGTTGCGGGCGGCCCAAAGGGTCAAGCTTTCTGAGGCTGGGGACTTAGTGGTAGCTCTGTCGACCGCGGATGTTTTTGAAGGGGAAGTCGCAGAATCGCTTCTAAACCTGGGAGCTAATGTGGCGCTCGTAGCGTCTCCGAGGGGAAGCGGGGTTAGGATATCTGGAAGAGCTGATGCTGAGGCTATTTCTAGCGGGGTTAACCTTGCGGAGCTTTTCGGCGAAAACGGAGGTGGTCACGAGGGCGCGGCCGGTGCTCTTGTGCAGGGGGACCCCGAAACCGTGCTTCAGTATTTTTTGGATAAACTCGTGGAGCGTCTGTCCAAGCCGGGTTTCGCTCTACGTAGGCGCGCGTAGGTACGCATCAGCATATCTATCGTACGCGTAGGGCTTGGGCTTCACAACTTCATGCAACTCCCTCGCGAGTTCATCGGGAGTCTTCCGCTCCGCCCCCGTCAGGACGCACCCACCCAGGAGGGATGGCAG
>JAWDNK010000063.1:0-7012 GCA_046534355.1 Candidatus Martarchaeota archaeon
CGATGGTAAGTGGCACTTCGATGACGTGGCCACCTTCGAGAGCTTCAAATTATACCTCGAAGGTAGCGCACAAGGGCAAAGTTAGCTTCGCATGGCGACAAAACTGGGCCAAAAATAAAGATAAAAATAAAAATCACGTTGGAATTCCGCCGCCTATATAGCTGCCCATGGGAATGCTTATGATCGCAGCGGCCAGCATTATGCCAAGCACTATCAACCGGACCTTCATGTAGGTGCTCATTTTCCTTATGACTTTAGCCGACGTTTATAAGCATTGCTAGCTCTTCGATGAAAGTTTGCCCGCTTTTCTGGCGCCCTTCCCAGAAGCGCTTATTTCTTGGTCCGAAAAATAAATTACTGGAACCTGAGTTGTCGGTTGGCTTGCGGTATGAGGATTATCCCCGAAGTGGTAGGCGATCGGCAATGGGAATTCGCGTGTTTTTGGAGAAGCTCTACTCCTTCGTGGTCATAAGGGGCTTCTACGTTTGGATAAGCTACAAAACGCAGGTAGTTTTCACCGTCCTCGGTTGGCTGCTGCCCGTCTTCTCCTATTACTTCATCGGTGTGATGTACAAGAACGCCGTGGCCCCCTCGCTGGCGGCTTACGGTGGTAGCTACGTCTCCTTCATGGTGGTAGGCGTGGCCTTCCAGGGGTACGTCTCTTCCGCCTTCACCACCCTTTCATCTCGCATACGCAACGAGCAGCTCATGGGGACGTTGGAGTACGTGCTGATGTCGCCCACTCGCCTTTCTTCCTTCCTCCTTTACAACGCGGCCTGGGCTTTCCTCTTGAACTCTATCAACGCGGGGTTAATACTGGGTGTCGGAGTGTTTTTGCTTGGCGTGAGCTTCTCCCACGCGGATTTGGCTGCTGCCGCGCTGGCGCTCTCGCTCGCCATACTGAGCAACATGGGCTTGGGCATGGCCTCAGCCGGCGTCATAATGGTGACCAAGCAGGGCGACCCGATTTCCTTTTTATTCACGGCGATCAGCAACCTCCTGTCCGGGGTTTTCTTTCCCATCAGCGTCTTGCCGTCTTGGTTGAGGACGGTGAGCTACCTGCTTCCCCTGACGTGGAGCCTTGAGGCAATACGCTATGCATTGCTGGACGGTTACTCGATACTGCGGCTGAGCTGGTATTTGGAGGTCCTTTCGATATTCACTCTGATAACCGTACCATTAGGGCTTCTGGCGTTCTCTATCGGGTTCAGGGTGGCCAGAAAGGAAGGTTCCATCTCCCAATACCGATGGGTAAGGCGGCGCGTTTTTCGATACGCCGAGTTCAGGGAGCTCGGCGTTGCCTTAGGATTGCATGAAAGGTGAACTACCCCGCCCTCACGGGCGAGGCTTCGCGGTTCACCGGCGCGCTCACGCGGGGAATGCCGCGGGTATTCCACCATCGCAGAGGCGTCATCATCGCCGGGTCTCCCCTGCGTTCCAGTGGGAAAGTCCCTCCCTCGATATCGCGATCGCGGGAACCAAATCCCCATCGAAATGGGAGTTGCAGGAGGGATACACCAACTCCCTTTGAGAAGGGTCAAGCCTCACGCGCGTCCCGCAAGGCGGGCAAACTCCCGTTGTCTCGACGGACCTCCCTCCCAACCTCGATGGGAGTGCTAGCCTTTCTCTTCAAGGCGTCGCGAGTCCCCTATGGGAGTCTCGTAGTTAGTTCCTCTTGCCGAACAACTTTTACCACTAGCGTATGCTACGTGCTTGAAATGCGACGCGCGAGTAGTTCGTAGTTATGAAGTGGGCCACCTAGTCGATTACGTCCCCCTTGGCGTTGTTCTCTTTATAGGATTCTTTACTTACTCATCTTCCAAAGGGGCTTCTCCCGGTTCTTTGACCAAGGCTCGGCGCGAGCGAGAAAAGAAGCGGTAGAGCCTCCTCAGGCGTTGTCTAATTGGCACCGAGTGTTGGAGCTTGACCCCCCGTTGGAGAACGCGGCCTGATTCTCCACGCCCAGGTCTATGCCCATAGCGCTCCCGTTATCGAGTTCGCCCTCCTTGGGGAAAAACGGTTGATGTTCAGGTAGTAATCCCTCTTCCTTTCCGAGAGGTTGGCCGTCGTGAACTCTGCGTTCTCGGGTATCTCGTCAAGCCCGGACACCCCGAGGTCCCCTTCGCGCTGTACGCGAACCTTTCTCTTTCTTCTTTGTTGATCCAGCACGCGATGTCGTACTGCATCAACGGCATCGGGCGTATAACCTTGACGAATGTCATCTTACCGACTTTGACACCTTTCTTCAGTCTGGCCAACCCTCTTGCGTCGTCTTGAAACCTTCCTGATGAGAGCTCATCTCATCTTAGAGGAGAGCACTTGATTTTCTCTTTCCTCAAATACGTCACCGACTTTGACTTGAACCGTCTTTTCCCTGAAGTCCTTACCTGATTTGAAGTCGAATACGCCGTTGGCTGTGGCGCAGTTGCTGAACCACTGGCCGCCAGAAAGAGGTTATTGAGGAGGGCGAGCTCAGTCTTGGAGGTCTTGTTCTTGACCAGCTTCAGCTCGAACGTCTTGGATCCTTAATCCTCCTCCAATCAACGTCTGTTTCCGCGTTTCCCTGGTCTCGGCGTTCTTCTTCGAGTTGGGCACCGTGCAATGCCGTAGTCAGCAGAAATAAAAACACTCTGGAAGGGGGCTATCCATCCCCTCCCTAACAAAGGGCTTTCGCCCTCTTAACTCCCCAAAAGTTAAAAAGAGAAGAGGAATATATCCTAATGCAAACAAATAATAGGGATTTGATTCAAGCGGGAGAAAACGGTAGGAGTGGCGACTTGGTAGGTGCGGGCGTCTCCGAAGAGACAGCTGTTCGCGCTGGGTTGGGAAAGTCGATTTTGCGCTGGCTTGAGAGTGGGCTGGAGGGAATTACCGAAAGGGATAGGATTCTGTTGTTCATCGCGGTTTTTGAGTTCCTGTTCATAATAACCCTCTTCGGTGCGGGTCAACCAATGAGCGGGGAGCAGGCACAAGCCATGGCTAGCAGCGTAGGTTCCGGTTTGCCTTATTCGCGGGGGCCGGAGGCGGTTGCCCTTTCCATATTCGGCAACAACTACTACCTTGCCCTGCTGATGGACATACCGATTGCGGGTCCCGTGCTAGCGGCCTACATCGCCTTCAACAGCGGGGTTTACGTATCAGCCCAGGCCATAGCGGGTTCGCTAGCGGGCGCTCCCGCCAGCGGCGTGCAGATGTTGGAGATGTACTTGTCGTTGCCAACGTTTTGGCTGGAGTTCATGGCGTACAGCCTGGCGACGCTCGAGAGCCTCTACCTCATCTTTGCGGCTTACAACAGGAGGTTTCTTTCGGAGTTACCGAAGTTCGTGGTCGTGTTGGTTAGCGTCACGGTGATATTGCTCGTCAGCGCGGAAATAGAGGCCTTCTTTTACGCGCGACATCCGCCAACCAGGGGGCACCGCTGCAATTCGGCGGCCGCTCGGCCGTCAGCTTTTTTTAAGCAAGGCCCGTGATCACCGAGCTGCTTTGAACGCAATATCACCTGCGCTTTTGTTGCTGGCGCTGGCCTGGGACCTGTTGCTGGGGGAGCCTCCCGTTCGCCTTCACCCGGTGGTTTGGATGGGGAACTTTATCCGGTGGTTAGACGGTGAGGGAAGGGGCAGGGGCTATGGCTTTGCGGTGGCAGCGGCGACTTTAGGTTTTGCGTGGGTGGTTTTCCGCGCTCCGACATACTTGATTGCCCACCTCATTGTGCCTTGCGACGCGTTGCTGGGTTCTATCCTTATTTTCCTTTGGTGGGTATTTTTGTTGAAGTCGTCCTTTTCTTACAGGCTGATGAGGCGTTACGCCAGCGGCATAGCTGCGGCGTTAGAATCAGGAGACGTGGAATTGGCGAGGCGCCTGGCGCAGGACATAGTCAGAAGGGATCTGAGGGCGGCCAGCGCAGCGCTCATAGCCTCTGCCGCGGTTGAAAGCTTAGCAGAGAGCGAAGTGGACGGGCTCGTTTCTCCATTGTTTTATTACCCTTTGGGAATCCTAGGGCCGCTGTTTCAAAGGGCGATTAATACACTGGATTCAATGATAGCCTATCCCTACGATCCTTACAAGAGGCTAGGGTGGGTATCAGCCAAATTGGACACGGCCGCCAATTACATACCGGCTAGGATAACGGCTTTACTAATTGGGCTCGGGGCGCTCTTAAATGGTCTCGACGCGAATAGGGCGTTACGCGTTGCGATTTCAGATCATACCAAGACGAAGAGCTTGAACGCGGGATGGCCCATGGCCAGCATGGCAGGGGCGCTTGGTGTTGCGCTGGAAAAAGAGGGAGAATACCGCCTCGGTGAAGGTTCGCTACCTGAGGCGCGGGACATCCGGGCCGCTATCAAGATTTTCGACACATCGTTTTTCATTTTTGCGGTTCTCTTAACAATGATTTGTTACTTCGCTTGAAACGGACGTGAAGATCAGCCTATCTGCTGCCTCATTTCTTAGTAACTTACTTCAAAACTCCTTCTTTAGTTTAGCAGTGTGATGCTCCGATGCGAAGGCGTCTAAAATAAATTTAGACGGGTTAAGCAAAAGAATAGCGACTACCGGAGCGCCGGGATAGCTCGAAAAATAAAAAGCCGCTCACTTGAAGCCTGCCCTTAGCGCGTCCGCTATGACCTCCGACACCGTCGGGTGGCCGTGTATAACGGACGCGAGCTGGTCTGCGGTGGCCCCAAACGTTATGGCAGCTGCCAACTCCTGTATAACCTCGGAAGCGTAGGGTCCGAGCATCGTTGCTCCTATGATCTTATCGTTCTGATCGGCTATTATTTTTATGAATCCGTGCGTTTTGCCTAGGGATAGCGCTCTTCCGTTCGCGGCCATGAAGGACCTAGCTACCTTGTAGCTGATACCTTTGGCCTTTGCTTGTTCTTCGGTGAGGCCAACCGAAGCCACTTCCTCGAACGTGTACACGGACCTCGGCAGAGCCTTATCGTCGTAAGTTGCTTCGTAACCTGCTGCGTTCAAAGCCGCTATGGGCCCCTGGACCATGGCCACGTGGGCTAGTCCACCTCCGGCCACGTCACCGACGGCATAAAGCCAGGGCAAGTTTGTCCTCATGTGATTGTCTACCTTTATGAACCTCCTGTTGAACTCGACTTTTAACTCCTCTAACCCTAGGTTCGCGGTGTTGGGAATCCTGCCAATTGACATCATGACGTATTCGGCCTTGTAGCTTTCGGTCTTCCCCCCGCCGACGTCTGCCACTACCTCCTTTAGCCCATCGGAATCCCTTATCTCTAGCACTTTGGCACCTACGTGGATCTCGATGTTTTTGAATTCTTCTTGAAGAGCGTCCTGAAGCGCGTTGGCGATGTCCGCGTCTTCCAGGGGAAGGATGTGCGGCATCATCTCGACCACGGTTACCTTCACCCCGCATGCCGCTAGGAAGGTCCCCAGCTCCAGGCCCTCGGGTCCTGCGCCAGCTATTATTAGCGACGTGGGCGGTTCCTTCATCGCTAACAGGATCTGGCTGTTTATTACGTTCTTACCATCTATGCCCTTTATCGGGGGCCTTGAAGGAGAGGAACCCGTGGCTATCACCACGGCCTTCCCCACCAATACTTTTCCTTGATCTTGTCCGCTTTCTATTCTTACCCTTTTCTCGCCAATTATCTTGGCCTTTCCCCTGTAGATGGCGACGCCCGCGCTCTCCAGCATGAATGAGACTCCTTCTCTTAGCTTCGCCACTATTTCGTCTTTTCTAGCCATGGCCTTTTGGAAATCGAGCTTGATGTCGCCGCTGATTTCCAAGCCGTACTCCGGGCCATCTCTGGCGTTGAGGTAGGCCTCGGTACTGGCCAGAAGGCTCTTGTTCGGTATGCATCCCCAGTTGACGCAGGTACCTCCCATGAGGTCTGACTCTATCAAGGCGACCTTTTGGCCGAGCGAAGCGCTCTTGAGCGCGCCCATGAAGCCTCCAGGTCCTCCCCCTATGTACACGACGTCGTACTGGTTTTCCTCTAGCTTCGTGCCCATCAACGTTCCAGTCTGAGACATACGCTAAGCTTTCGCCCGCTTATAAAGCAAGCGGTTGGAAGGCAGGGATTAAAAGCCAGCTTCATATGAAAGGCTTAAATTTGCAAGGCATAATAACGTTGGTCAAAGATGGGCTTGAAAGAAACCATTGAGGCCATACAGAAGAACCCAAAGAACGGTTTGGTAGAATTCAAGGCAGAGGTAAAGAGCTTGGGCGGCTTGGAGGTAGTAGCGACGAGCAGGGATCACGCCATAATTATAGACGAGCCGGCCGACTTGGACGGCTCGGACAAGGGTGCCAACCCGGTGGAGATCTTACTGCAGGCGCTGGGGGCCTGCAACACCATAGCGACCCAGGCTTTCGCGAAGGCCATGGGCATAAGCATAGACTCCATAACCACTGAGGTGTCTGGCAAGCTTGACCTGAGAGGTTTCCTCGGGTTAGATGCGAGCGTAAGGCCCGGTTTGCTCGAGATTGAAATGAAGACCCATATCAAGAGTAGCGAGCCCAAGGAGAAGATCGAGCAACTCAGGGAGTATGCTGAGGCCCACTGCCCCGTTAAGGACACGCTCGCCAAGGGTACAAAAGTTAAGAATACCCTAGTGATCGATTGATCGCGTCTTTTTTCTTTCCTTTTCTCTTTGACTGATTTTTGGCCTGCGAGGCGATCCCACGTTCCATGAGTATAGTAAGAACGCGGAACGATGAAAAACGCTTTTTTCAGCAAGCAGAAAAAAGGAGGTCTCGGCCCCCTCCCGTTGTAGCGGTGCCCGTTCATCGCCGCTTAGATTATTCATTCGACGGTTGCAGTTTTTTTCGTAGTTCAGCTTTAGCTTTCTATAACGGCTATTACCGTCCCCGCCTTTACTTTGCTCCCGGCCTTGGCATTTATTTTCTTTATTTTACCTGAAGCTGGTGCCTTAACTTCGGAGCTTACCTTTACGGCGTTCGCCGTCGCTATGACCTCACCCTTTTGGACGGTATCTCCTTCCTTTTTCTTCCACTCTACTATGGTAACCTCGC
>JAWDNK010000064.1:0-6813 GCA_046534355.1 Candidatus Martarchaeota archaeon
CTACCGTGGACTGACGGATGCCATCGAGTTGGAGGCGCGGAGTATCGCGTTAAGGCCTTCGAGGTCGTCGAGTACAACACTTCCGAGTACCGTGTCTATCAAGACGACGAAGTCAAGGGGGACCTTTGGGAGTAGTTGGTTGCCCTATGGGTCACAGGCTCGACTCCGACCTTAACGGTGCGTTGAACATCCTTAAGAAGGCCAGCGGCTCAGTTGTTTCAACGGTAAATATACCCTTCTCCTTCCTGGGGACCACAACGGAATAGCACCGTAAGGGGGTATAGCCCTTGAGACTTCGGGGAATCTCGCCCTTAGGGGCGAGGAGGGGGTCAGCTTATTGCTTGGTCGTAGAAATGACGCAAATCTCGCCTTGTTTGCATTGGTAGTCCACCTAGACATTTATGAATGTATTACCGTTATGAGTTTCGATCCAACGAAGATTCGCTGGTGTCTGGGGCATGGCGCGTTGAGGTTTTGAGAGCTTACGTTGTGCTGGGCACTTGGCCTCCACAATCCGTCGATAAAAACATGAGCCCAGAAAAGGGATAGCTTATACGCGTCCGCCCGTGTTGCGGGCACCAAAATTGGTAAAGAATGGAAAAAATAGGGGAAAAATTTATCACGACAACAAGAAAAAATCTCAGCGAGGGAGAAGAATTCGTTTGGTCGTAGCTTGATCCTTTGTCCGAAGTGATAATGATGGAGTGTGCTCTGGCTGGGGTATTTTGAGGCTTATGTTTTGACGTTTAGGCCGGAGAAAATATAAGATCGGCGGGTTGGCCAAGGGCACAGTGCTTGGCTCGATGATCGAAGGGGGCCTTTTATAGGTCTCGCGCAGAGGCGTAATGGTCGATGCACTCTGAAGAAAAAAGGCTAATAATGGCTCCTGATAAAAAGAATGACAAACTTCGCCGTTCAGGGCGGGAGGGGGTCAGCTACTCCCGTAAACTGAGCATGCAGCTTCTTCCTTAACTCGATTTTTGTTTTCGTGCTGTGCGCACAGTAAAGCGTTTAAGCGGTCAACCGAAAACTTTGTTCGCGATGAAGCCCAAAGTATTTGAAGTCATGGCCATGACCTGGAAATTCTATAAAAAATACGCGCGGTCTAGAGAGATGGATCTGGGCTTCTTAGCGGCCTTGATCGCTTTCGCCCTGAGGGCTGTCGCCTCGGGGTCGTTGATCCCGTTAGCACTAACTAGCTTGGTTAACTCGCTAGAGGGCTCAGGGTCAGCGGCCTCGGCAGGAGAAGGGGTAAGTCGGGCCCTGTTTATGATAGCGGCTGCAGCCGTCATATTCGCGACTACGGAGTGGCTCTTCAGGCCTTTTTGGAATGCGGTGGCCAAGAGCATAGTCAAAGTGAAAGAGGAACTAATCGCGGAGTTGGATGGCAGGACCGGCAGCGGGAGGGTCGGGGACATGGTGGGGAGGGTCGCAAACGACGTTGACTTCGTTATGTGGAACGTGGGTGGTATGTATACCGCGTTCACCCCAAACCTATTGACGGCCGCCGTCTCCCTGATAACCATATTTGAGCTCAGCCCGATGCTGGCCGTGATCGCGTTGGCCCTAGCACCGTTGTCGCTCGTGATCATGGAGCCCTACATAGGGGGAGTGGAAGGTGCGAGGAAAATCGAGAGATCCTCCTACAGTGAGGTCATGCACTTGATTGATGAATACTTCAAGGGAAATGCTGACTCGGAACAAATCAAGGAAGCACTCAACAGGTGGTACGGCGGAATGACCAAGCAAGTTTTCTACGATAGGACTTTTTGGTCATCATCGCTTGCCTATAGCTACCTCGTTCCCCTCCTGCTTGCGGTGTTCGGCATACGCGCAACTCAGGCCGGTAGGCTTCCCGTTGGGAACCTGGTGGGAGTGGTTTACGCAAGCATGAACGTGTATTCGCCGCTAGTTGGTGCCATATCCGGTCTGACGTTGCTTGGTCAAAACGTCGCTCCGATGCGCAGGATAATTGAGTTGTCAGCCGAGAAGGAAAACGAAAAGGTTATTCTCCGGGCTTAGCCTTTAGCAAAGTCGCTAGGAGTTCGACGAGAATACCAAGTATCAAGCCTTTGCCATGCGTATGGTATCTGGTTGTCATGGTCGGGCGCTTGCCAGGAAAAGCGTGAATGAAAACACGTCCGCAAGAACCTCAGAAAAACGTCTTGTTTAGGTCGTAGTCCTGGTGAAAAGGCAGTTTTAGATCAGGCTTGGTGCTCGTCGGCCCTTTTCGTGGGATCGAGGATTTCTGCCTATGAGCTTACTCAAGACGTGATCGGGCAAGAGAGGAGATATTAGCATCTCGTTCAGCGGTGGTGGATACTTGAAACCTACGGACTGTAACCTGCTCAAAGTCGTTTCCAACTCTGGTATTTTCATGCCGACCCAAAGCTCGTCGTCTCCTGCCTCGGCTATTCCCCTGGCTCCACCGCAAGGTATGGTGAGCCACGGTGTCTTGCCCTCCTTGAGTGTCGCAACGATTTCGCAGGCAGCGTGCCCGTTGAAGTCAGAACGCATCTTTTTGCCGGTTGCGTCGAAGTAGCCCACCATGAGCAGGTAGGCCTGCGTTGAGTTTACGATCAGAATGACCCCATCAGGGTCCTCGTGCCGCTCCGAGAAATAGCTCAGTGGCGCGAACAGGGCGGATTTGTATTGGTTCATCCTAAGCGCGTGTACGTTTTCGACCAGTTGTTTGAAACGTTCAGGAGTGTAAGCGAAGTTTTCAACCCACCTCTTTTCCAGGTCGGCCGGAGGTGTTCTGAATCCAAGGATGTAACTGCCAACGACGCACGAGTCGACGTTATCTGGTTTGACCCCTAATGCTTGCCCATAAACGGCGGACAGCTTAAGGACTTGGCAGAGAGCCAAGTTCTTACCGAAGTATGGCAGATCGGCCTCGTTATCGTAGAGCTTGAAACCCACGGGATCTCCTTTCGGCTTCAGCACTTCGTTCGCCAGCTGATTCAGCCTAGCGAGATCCGTCATCTTTTCCCGAGGATCAACGCGCGGTCATATATATGTATTTTCATATCCAGCCCCGCGGTCCGAAACCAAAAGTCTGTCTTACCCCTTCGCTTTCGATCTATAGCGCCAGACCCCCTTTAAAACGCGTTACTTCCTGAAGTATATTTTCTTGATCAACCCGTTTCGCCAAGGGTCTCCGATTTATCAACTGTTAATAACGTGGCGGAGGGAGGGGGAACGCCTCTCTTCCGCTAATTTAAATCGGTTGACGGAAAATGGGGCTTGGTCAAGACGTTCCGGATTTCCCCCCGGATTTGTGCCGAGCGAAGTAAGTAAGTAAGCGCGTACTGTGACGATCACGGCGAGGGTTTTCTTTGCGCTAGGTTTAAACGATCGATCTCCTAAACTTCATGCAGACGAAAGGCATAGTTTTCCCCAGGCCTGGGGAGTGGAAATCCAGGAAATGGAGCTCGGTCACCCTTCCCGCGGTCGCGTCCTAATCAAGACCAAGCTGAGCCTGATAAGTACTGGCACCGAGCTTACCGCCTTGAGTGGGAAGTCTACACCTCAATCGGCCTGGGGGCGGTACGTGAAGTACCCCTTTTCTGCAGGCTACTCCAATTACGGGGTGGTTCAAGAAGTCGGAGAGGGCGTTGAGGGCTTGCGTCCAGGAGATAGAGTGGTTAGCACCGCTCCGCATTTCGAGTACGTAATGGTTAGTGCTGATAGGGTCTTCAAGGTGCCTGAAGGGGTTTCGGACCCTGAGGCTCCTTTTTTCCACCTGGCCTCCATAGTGATGAACTCTATTAGGCTTTCTAAGTTGGCGCTGGGAGAGAGCTCGGTGGTGGTTGGCCTGGGTTTGCTGGGTCAGCTGGCCTGCCTGTTCAGCAGGCTCGCCGGCGCTTTTCCCGTAATAGGTGTAGACTTGTCAGAGTTCAGATTGGGGCTCGCGAGGAAGTTGGGCGCGACTACGACGCTGAAGGGGACGTCGGAAGAGGCAAGGGATGCCGTTTCTTCGCTGACAAAGGGCAGGATGGCAGACGTCGTGTTCGAAGTCACTGGTAACCCCGAAGCAATACCGCCGGAGCTTGCGCTCCTCAAGAGACAGGGGAGGCTTATCCTGCTGAGCTCCCCGAGAGGGCCCACGACGTTAGACTTCCATGACTTGGTCAATGCGCCCAGCAATATCATTATAGGTACGCACGATTCGAGCCAACCCTCTTGTGAGACTCCATATAACCAGTGGACGATGGGTAGGAACACCGAGCTATTTTTCGATTTGATCAGCGGTGGAGTGGTCTCTGTCAAGGAGCTAGTCAGCGAGGTTCGTCCCTGGGAGGAGGCCAAACAAGTATACGCAGATTTGTTGGATCCCTTCGCGAAACGGCTGAACGCGATGGCTATACTGCTAGATTTCAGATAAGCGCTCAACAGCACGTGGAAAGCGTCCTCGATGGGCACCGCAGCCCAAGTGCAAAAGAGGAAATCATGACAACCGCTTACAGGTGTATGCCGACGAACGCTTCTCATCGGTGGTGGTTGAGCGAGCTCGTTTAGGGGTCTCGCATCTCAGACCTTTTGCCGCACCGGGAAGGTAAAGTCAACGGCTCGATTTTCAATCTCTGTCCAGCAGTTGTTTACGGCCTTTTCGCAGAACGTTTTAATTCGTCACAGTGAATGCGCGTGAACCCTGAAGTTTGCGCGGTGATGCGGTCTGACGGCCAGGATTTCGTCGCGCATGAGGCCTACGGTGCGGTAAAAAGCCGGCCTAGGGAGACCGGTCTTGGGTTGGATTTCCGCTACGACAAGCCCGTCTTCAGGGCGTAGCGATCACTTGAGTTTTGCCACATGAGGGCTCTCCAATTCTGGCTTGCCCGTGTAAATCGTGTAACTAACGAAGTTCCCAAGGCCTGAGGTTAGCTTAAAAGCGCTGGCAAAATAACCGTTATGCCCGTGAGAATCGGGTTGGTTTTCACCGTCGCGAAGCCTGGTGCAGCGGACTGGCCTTACCTCAACTACGACTACGTTTCAAGGATCAAAGAGCTTTTGCCGAAAATAATGGAAGCCTTTCCTCAAGTCGAATTTGTTCCATTGGTCACTTGGGACGAGAAAGGAGAATTTCAGAAGGTAGAAGAGTTTGAGGCATCTCCCTGGTCGCCGCAGCTGACCGCTGGTTTGCCAACTGATGTTGATGGCTACGTACTTTATCTTCTCACCGAGTGGGCTGGTCAAGCCGGTATAAACTCTGTTCTCGAAAAGAAAAAACCGACTGTTATGGTAGACGACATTTTCGGCGGTACGGGTAACTTCCTCGTCTACTACCCTCGCGCTAGGAGGGAGGGATATCCCGTGATCGGCGTCGCGCCTTCAAACTTCTCCGACGCGCTCCACGCCATTTCCCTTTTGGTTGGGGTATTGAGAGTGAAGGGTAGCGTAATATTGGACGTGACGGACCGCGACGTGGCAAAGGGATGGGCTGACGGACTTTCCTCTCTGGGCGTTACCGTGAAAATGGTACCCTCGGGTGAGGTGGCGCAGGAGTTCGGTGGTGTATCGGACGACGAGGCAAGGCCGTTTTACGAAAAGTGGGTCGGTGGGGCTTACGCTTTGAAGCGTGTAAAAGAGGAAGATATCATGAGGTCTGCTAAGCTTCACGTCACTTTGATGAAGCTAGCCAAGAAATACGGTGCGGACGCGGTGGCAGTGGATTGCTGGCCGCTCGTGGCCGAGTCGGAAAGGCTTCCTGCCTATCCCTGTCTTTCACTGACTGAGATGGATAACGAGGGGATGGTCGGTACGTGCGAGGCCGATCTGGGTGCAGCTCTAACCCAATTGGTGATAAGGCGCTTGATGGACAGGCCGAGCTTCACTTCTGACCCCGTGATCGATACTTCTAAAAACGAGATAGTATACGCACACTGCAGGGGCCCCTGGAAGGTGTTCGGAAAGAACGGACCCTCCAACCCTTATGTGCTTAGGGATCACGATGAAACACAAAAGGGGGTTGCGGTGCAGTCACTCATGCCGCTTGGCGAAAAAGTGACAACGTGTAGATTCTGCCCAGAAACAAAGACCCTTCTTATACATTCAGGTGTGGCGGTAGAGAACATCAACATAGAGAACGAAAGGGCCTGCAGGACAAAGCTCGGCGTTAAGACCGACGCGTACGCCATAATGGAAAACTATTATCGCTTCCCTTGCACCTATTATTGCTGGCACAGGGTTACGGTCTACGGGGACTATAGGCGGGACTTGGAGGACGCTGCCGCATTGTTGGGTTTCAAGGTGTATGAAGAAGACATAAAGTATCGCATGAATGCCTGAAAAGACGCCTTGAATAGGTGCGTAGCTGAAGCGGAAGCCGATCCCCGGCACTAAGCTTCACGATAGTTTGTCGCGTCTTTAGACGGCTGAAATCGCTTAAACGGTACTTTGGCCATCAGGTGTGACGAGATCGTTTAACGATTTCGGGATTAAGGGGGGCAAAAGTGCTTTGTGAGGAGGGGGATGGATAGCACCCTCCAGAAGGTTTTTGCAACCAATCTGCACGACCATTCATGCCCTTGGCCATCGCGATGAGGAAGGTCGGGCTTTTTCCCTGGAACGGGGGATGTAGGGAGGGAGAAGTAAGGAAGGAAAGGAAGGAGACGCCCGAGGATGAACGCATCTCTGCGCCGGTGGAATACCTGAGGTATTCCCCTCGTAAGCGCGTCGGCAAACCGGGAAGTCCCGTCCGCAAAGGCGGGGTAGTTCACAGGAGTTTACGAAACTGGCCTTCGCGGAGCCGGTCCTTTTAAAACGCGAAAAATCGCCGATGGCGGCTACGCAAAAAGCACCCTGAGTGGTTTG
>JAWDNK010000065.1:0-6800 GCA_046534355.1 Candidatus Martarchaeota archaeon
CCCTTTTAGTGTCTTCATACCTGGCTCAAATCGCGGTCATCGAAAGAGGATTCGCGCCCTGGTCGACGCTCATAACTCTGCTCTCGTCACCGTTGCTCATCCAGTTGATGAGGACACGGGCTAGGGGAGAAAGGGCCTACTTTAAGACCGCGAAGTTCTTGACGGCTTTCGGGCTGCTTTACGTCCTCGGCTTCGCGCTGGGGCTCATCGCGCGACGCCGCGGTGAGGCTTTTTACCTCTTCGCCAGCTTGAAGGCTTTGGGCAACAATAACGAGGCAAGCGTGCCGTACAGAGGAAACACCAACAACACCGAAAAGGCCACGTTAAACCCGAATTGATAGGCTATGGGGATCACGGTCATCGGCGCTATCACGTGGCCCAAGGAACCCAGGAACGAGAATTCCCAAGTCCCCTTTCCCACCATGCCTTCGGGGTAAACGAACCTCGGGGCTACGTAAATAGTGGTTATGCCGAAGGCCTCGAAGCGGCCCAGGAGCACGGCCAAAACCAACAAATTCCCGGTAGGTCTGATGAACAGCAATAGAAAGCCGGGTACCGATAAGCCGAAACCCAGCGCGCCCACTAAACCAAGCGACCTGGGGCCAAGCCTGGGGTATAGGTAGTAGGCTATGATCGACCCCAAAACCGTTATTGCAAACCCACCAAATCCGAACAGGTAAAGGGCGAGGGGTATGGCTTTGGGGTCGTATTGGGCCAAAAATATGGGGTATACGCTGGCCATCAGGAGGTTAAACCCGGTTATGCTCATCCAGAGAAACCCCAGCACCCACGTAACGGGTTTTTTATACGTGGTGCCCGACCCCTCAATTTTCAGCGGGCGAAAATCAGAACGGCTGCCCTCAAGAAACATCACGAACGGGATAATCAGCAAAGCCGATAAGACCCCCATGTAAAAGTAAGCCTGATAAGGGTTCATGGAGGCCAAGAAGGAGAGAGACGAGCCCAGCGCCACGCCGACCGGTACGCCCGAGATAGAAAACACGGTGGCTATCACTCTTTTCCTTTCATCAAAAAGGTAAGAATAATTTACCGAAAAAACCTCCATGAGGATCATCGAGCTACCTTGGACAAACCTAAACAGCAATAAAACGAGTAGCGATCTCGTATACGGCATCAAAAATATGGTGGCGGTTACCAGCGACACGACCAAAGCAGTACTGACCACCGAATTCTTATAAAACTTTAATAACCTGCCCAAAATTTTAGCAAAAGGCATTCCGGAGAAGAAAGCCAAGGTCCCGAGGTACGTCACTTCATCGCGGCCCACGCCAGTAGCCCTCGCGAAGAAGCCCGCGAACAAAATAAACGAGGAAAGCGAGGTGAGCAGAACGGCGGCAACGGAAAAACCAGCTAATGGTAAGGCGCTACGGCGATCCATGAGAGGCATCAAGCGAGGTTTAAAAATATTTTGGTATTGCCTTGGCAAAAAATCTCTATGAAATAATTAAATCGTTTGGCAAACTAGCCCGGATTACTAAACTTTTCATCGCTTACGTCATTTAACCTAGCCGCTTCACGGATGAGCCGATAGCGGTAAATAGCCAGCGGGTGATTTGACGAACAAGCTTCTCGAAGTGAGCGATTTAAAGCTCAATTACATCCCGATTTCAGGTTGACGCGCTTAGCGCGCGACGAAGGGGATATATTTGGCAAACGTAAAGATCCCCCTCCTATTCTGGCAAGGGCTAGAGCGCCGGAAACGGTAAGCGAGCTAGCGTCCTTCCGCCGAGCGGAGCTACCACAACCGCCGACAAAACCACCTCAGTCCGACATTAGCGCTTGGATGATTGAACCATCAAATAAGCCCTCAGGTACTCCGCGTGACTCCAAAGAAGCGGGGTGACGGAAAGGGGGCTCTTGTCGAAGGGGCTGACCTGCTCGGGTAAAAGGTTGGAACTCGTCTTCACCGACCTGATCCAGTCCAGAAGTCCCTTGGCTTCATCCACCTGCCCCCTCGCCGCGTAGTACTGGGCTAACCAAGCAGTGGTCACCGGCCACGGATTGCCGGCGTTTTTCCCGTAATCCCCCGAGACCCTCTGGTATTGATCGTTTTCATACCTGGCCAAACCGCCCGAAGGGCTGACCCAAAGCCTCCGCCGGACCTCGGCGACCGTCGATTCTACCATGGGGTCCTTGGGGTCCATCACCTTGAAGTTGACCACGCCGAAGACGCTCGAGTCGATCGTCGGGTCGACGCCCACCACTTTCCCCCCGCTCACGTGAACGGTCTTGTAGAACACCCGGCCCGCGGGGTCGAACATGTATTTTTTCAAAGCCCAGGCTACCTCGTCGGCCGCTTTCCCCCACTTTTCGGCGTCGGGGGTATCGCCCAGCACGCTAGCGAATCCCCTTGCAGCCCTGAGCCCCGCGACGACCGAAGCCACCGTGTACGTGTGCACGCCAAGCTTCTCCTCCCACAGGTCGTAGCTCTCAAGGGGCAGTTTTAGGCCCGGATCCCTGAAGCTAGTCATGAAATCGGCGGCTTTGGCGATCGCGCCGTAGACCTCCTTCAAGAGGTCGTAATCCCGCGACCCGATGAAGTAATCCCAAAACGCGTAAATCAGGGTCGCCATCTCATCTTCCTGAAAGTTGAGCGAGGTGGGGCTTCTCACGGTCCAGGCGTGCCAGGTACTTCCCATGGTGCCGTCGGCGTTGAACTTCTGGTAAAGGTAGCCTTCCGGGTTAAAAAGCTTGAAAGCAAAAGAGAAGTACTTCCTGGTGAAGGCCCAATAACCCGCCATGTTTATGGCGGAGGCTACCAGCGACGCGTCGCGCGGCCACGTGTAGGCGTACGTATCTAGGTTAAACTTCAATATGCTGGTGTCGAGGGAGGCAGGTATGGCGCCGTTATCTCCTACGTGGCCCAATAGGACGGCCAGGCTTGTCTTCGCGAGGTCATCTGCCAGCAGGCGATTAGAAGTGATCTCCTCCCAGTACACGCTGGTCTTATTCATGTGAAAATCCGGATGCGCCCTCAATTCGGCGATCCTCTGGCGGGCCGCTTCGTGATCAGGCCCCGCCACCATGAAGTAGTAGAAATCCTTCGAAGCGATCGAAAGGGCGGATGCCACCGAGCCCTGGGCTATGGGGTTTTTCCCCAACGAACCGTCCTCGCAATCCGGCAGCACCGCGTTTTGGTCCCGCCTCCCGGTGGTGTACTCGTAAATCGGGGACGTCGACGCCAAGCCGAACCAAGTGTAGTCTTTGTAATGGTAAACGGCGTCCTCGGCGGGATGGTAAAAGGCAGTATCCCCTATCTCGTAATCGTTCAACTTGAAGTCGTTATAAAAGATCACGCGGACAAAGCCGGGCCCATTTATGTAGACCTTCCTAACTACGGCGGGGTAATCCAGGGACACAACGTCCTGCATACTAATGCTCAGGCCGTCCCAATTGGCTTCCAGCGACGCCCTTAGGCCCCGCATGCCCACTACCTTTTGCTGAACGTTTTCAAGCCAAGCGAATTTCCCGTCGTGCCAAATGCCAACTTTGAACTTGCCTCCCACGGAGTGGTTGTGCTTACCAAGATAGGGGTAATATAGATCGCTAACGTAATAATTCAGATCATATAGGGCGGCCAACGAACCATTACTTATAAAGATAGACCTCATGGGTTAACCCTGGCTTGTGGTTTAAACTTTTCCCGCGCTAGCCCGATTGAAAAACGGCCAACCCTTTTCTTAGCCGGCGCCCGTCAAAGGACACCATTATACCGTGAAGATACTCCCTTCACCCTGCTGAACGAGTTAGGTGAAATGCCCCGCAGTGGTCACTTTTGCAAAGCCTTAGGATCAAAGCTGCAAGAAAACATCAGTTTAAGTTTATACGCGAGGGCGCACCAAACCGTGTTTTGTATCAAATATTAGCATTCATTGAAATGCTGATCACCAGCGTGGTAGCCGGTTTCATAGGTGCCCTCGGGCTCGGCAGTGGCACGGTATTGGTTCCCATTTAAACCACAATTATAGGCATACCGATAATATATGCCGTGGGCGCGAGCCTAATCCCGAGGATAGCTACCTCAAGCGGCTAGGCCCCAGCTTTCGTGAAAGAGGGGATAACTAACATAAGGATAGGTATCTCCTTAGAAGTCGCGACTACCTTCGGCGCCATAGTTGGCTCGCTGACCGTGGTCGCCATTTACGGGCTCGGCCTAGCCTACTCCAATACGTAATTTTCCGCGTCGTAATCCTGTTCTCCCTCTATCCGACCTACAAAAGGACCTATCCAAGGCCTCGGAATCCTACCCGCGAACCAGATAAAACGGCGAAGATATTCAACCTTTACGGTGGGTACTACGACGGGGTGAGGAGGACCAACGTGAAATGCTACGGCGTGAGGTGGTGGCTCGGCCTGATCGTCACGTCCATGGCCGGTTTCATATCGGGGCTTCCCGGGATCAGCTCCGGCGCGCTCAAGGTGCTGGGCATGGACGCCGCCATAGAACTCTCGATAAAGGCGACGACCACCGCAAGTAACTTCACGATAGGCCTGACCTCCTCCCCGCCCTGAAGGGCGGGGTTTGTCGTTCGCTTTATCAACGCTCGTGTTTTTCAACGTACTCTTCGCCCTGCTTGTACTCCCGAGACTTTTATCCCGACAGCTTGAGATGGATGCGGAACGCGGGTCCCGGTTTTTTGACCCGAGCCCCTTAGGAGCCCTTCAATTGGCCAGTCGGTTGCGGCGCTGCGCCTCCTTCGCCTTGGCCCCAATCCTTTCCATGATGTCCTGCTGTATCACTTCGAGGCTCAAGTCCTTGGTCTCGGGGACGTACTTCATCACGAAGACTAGGGCGGCCACGCCCAAGACGGCGTAAAGAAGAAAGGTGCCGGTCTTGCCAAGCGCTTGGACCAGCAGCAGAAAGGTAAGGGCGACCACGAAATTCGAGGCCCAGTTCGTCAGCGCGGCCATGCTCGTGGCCAACCCCCTTACGCTCAGGGGGTAAATCTCCGAGATGAGGAGCCAGAACACCGGCCCCAAGCCTATTGCGAAGAAGCCCACGTATGCCATCAGGCTAATCGCGGCAAGCGAACCCGTAAAGGGAAAACGCGATGAGAAAGCCGTAGCGAGCAAGGCCAGGGATGCAACCATACCGCTTAGGCTAACGATGAGGAGCGGCCTCCTCCCGAGCCTGTCGATCAACATCAGTGCTACCAGGGTGACTATCACGTTGACCGCTCCGACCCCCACGGTTGCGAATATGGCGGCCGAAGCCGAGAAGAAACCGGCCAGCTGAAAGATTGTTGGAGCGTAATATATCACCGTATTTATTCCCGTTACCTGCTGGAAAACCGCCAGCAAAACCCCGATCACGAGCATGGGCTTGACGTCGGGGGCGAACAACTCCTTCCAACCGGTTTTTTCCTCCGCGAGCTCTTTCTTGATCCTGTCCACTTCCGCCTGCGCGGCTTCCTTGGTATCGTGCACCTGTTGCAGGACGACCATCGCCTGGTCGTAGTGCCCCTTGTCGATCAGCCAACGCGGGCTTTCGGGCATGAGGGCCATCCCGATGACCAGGGCTAGGCCGGGCACGACCGCCAATCCGAACATGGCCCTCCAGTTCGACGCCGGGGCGAGGGCGAAGTCGATCAAGTAGGCCACGACTATACCTATCGTCAGCACGAACTGGGCAAGGGACACGAGCTTGCCCCTGACGTTAGACGGCGAGATCTCAGAGATGTATAGGGGGGAGGTGAAAGAGGCCAACCCCACCCCCAACCCTGTGACTATCCTGCCCACCACCAACAATGCGCTGTTCGGCGCTACTGCGGCGGCGATCGCACCAACCGTGAAGAGGATGCCAGCGATTATTATCGACTTTCTCCTCCCCAGCCTGTCGGCCAGCACCCCGCCAGACGCGGCGCCGAGCAAAGCGCCTATGAGTACCGAACTAACGACTATACCCTCCGTCGAAGCGCTGAGTTGAAACTGCTGCTTGACGAAGAGGATCGCACCAGATATCACGCCCGTGTCGTAACCGAAGAGCAAACTGCCAATTGAAGTCGTCAGCGCTGCCAAGTATACGAAGTCTTTTCCTCCGCGCATCAATCAGTCCCTCCCACCCGTTTAAGCGTATCCCGTATTGAAATTTATTGGAGGTACCCCAGTTTTATAAAAGTTAAGGCATTAGGCGCAAAAGGCGGCAAACGCGGGCGCCTCCGCAATAGCTGAGAAGAGATCCTATACGGTGGCCCAGGCCGCGAGGTCCCCTTGCTTTCGGCCGAACTACTCCCTTTCATTTGCGCAGAAAACATTCGTTAAGCGCTACTCATCGCGACGAGAGGGATCCGGACTACCTTAGGAGGATCCAACGCTGGCCGAATTATCCTCGACCTGCAGGAGCGGATTCGGCCTTCTAACACAATTCGGAAGACGAAGGGAAAGCAGGGTTTGACCTGCTAAAGAGACCTGCAAGGCACGGCGATCGATGACGAGCTGGCTTCGCTCGCAGGAGAGGGGATTGCTGCCGACGAGGAGGTCCGGCGACCATCAAAAACCGTGACCCTAAGGATCGTTAAGGCCCGCAAAACCCTTGAAGCCGGGTTACCTTAACGCCGTGCAAGTCCGTCGCACGAGTCCCATTATCTTCAACATCTCCATCCCGCCCACGGCGACGAAGACGATCCCCATCGAAAGGTATATCTTCTTTTCCGACACCTCGTTGGCGAACCTAGAAAAGAAGTAACCGGAAACCAAGGAAGTCAAACCGATCACGACCGCGTAGGCGTAATCCACCCTGCCCAAGTAAGCGTAACCAGCCACCCCGCTGAGCGCCGACA
>JAWDNK010000066.1:0-6696 GCA_046534355.1 Candidatus Martarchaeota archaeon
GTTGAGCCTGTATATTATGTGGTTGATCCTCTCCTTCAGGGGCATGCCTGGGTGGACCTTCATCACGGCCCTCTTGACTATGCCGACGTCATATTCTTTTTCCCAGTTCTTTATGGACATGAGCTCCTTCCGCCGAAAGGCAGTTTAAACACTCCTTCGAAAATATTGATCTAACGATGTTGGTTTCACAGTAAGTGCGGCAACTAAAAAGACCGCGCTCCCTAAGCCTAGCAAACCACCCGCTGAAATAAGCCCAGACGAACTCGGTGGTAAAACCAAAGACTCAATCAACGGTACAACTCGTAATGCTGTCGGCGGAAAACCGACGACTCATCCTCCGCCCTCACCAATGCGAGATCGCGAACAGCACCGCTTCGCTTCCCGCCGCCCCCTTGAGCACTCGCCGCGTACAGCTGCTCTAGGAGGGACCTAACGTTGTATCTATCGGTCCTGGAAACCCCCATGCCCGATATGAAGCGCATCAAAGACGTGAGCCACTGCGGTTTAGGGGATTCCTCCGAGGCGTAAGCCCGGGCAGCCCAAGCCAGCAAGTGCGGATAGGCCTCTAAAGGGAGCTCGAGGGACACCTTGTAGGGCAGCGACACGGGTGGCGCGAACCTACCCAGCGCTATCATGAGGTCCGCCATGAGCTCTGGATCCATCCCCCTATAGCTGTTCGAAATACCCTGGACCCACTGCCAAAGCACGAAATCCGAGGATGCGCGCACCGCCTGCCTGACCTCTTCTATCAGGGGCTTCAAAACTATCACACTGAACGACCCACCTGAGCTAACTTTTTTCCAGGATAAATAAACTGGTATGTAATGGTTCTTGAACCAGAATTTCAACACCTGCTTATCAATACTGAACGCAGCCCCCATCCAGCCCATACCCTGCCGTTGAGCACGCTCCTCAAGCCTTGAAAGCAAGAGGGAACCGAAACCCCTCCCCTGAAAGTCCGGGTGAACTGCAATCCTCACCACGCGCTCCCCCGGAAAGGCACCCATTGGTACCATGCGAGACCTTCCCACCAGCTTATCCGGTATCAGATCACCTATTAGCTCCCCTCCTCCCATGACGACGTCCACTTGCTGTTGCGTCAACGGCCCCTCCAATGCCAGCTCCGCGAAAGCCAGCGGTTTGCCCCCGCCCAAGAGCCCTACTAGGGAATGGTCAGGCAAATCCATGAGCGCGGCCAGGTCGTTTGGTTCGTTGCGGTAGTGCGCTTCGGCCAATATGGGATAAAAGAGCCCGACCTGGGATATGTCCCGCTCCAATTCCACAAATTCCAGGTCCTTCGGGTCAGGGGTTTGCAGTTGAGGCGAGAGGTAGAGCTTCTCGAAAGCCCACCTCTCGAGGGGATCTCCCGGCAAAAACCTCACGGGCTCCTCAAGGGTAATGGTTACCACCTTGTGATGGGCTTCCCGTCTTACCCCCTCAGCGAACTTGCGCTCGAAACCCCTACCGGAACCCTCGTAACCGTGCACTGTGGTGGAAAACACCAACCTCTTAAACCTGCGGACCATCGACATCAGTTTGTCAACGGGAAACTCCGCGGCCTCATCGACCACGACCACATCCGCGAAGGAGGCTGGAAGCGATATCGCGGAATCCAGGGGAAGCCAGTGAAGCGAAAAACCTCTTCCCTTGAAATACTTCTCCTCGCGATCCAAGTGAATACCAGTCTTCTTTTCGAGGAACTCCAAAAGAACGCTGATAGATGATAGATCTCTGCTGACGATGACCAAGTCCATGCCCTTTTTAGCCAAAGAGGCCAAGCCAAGCCCAAGAGCCGCAGATTTCCCCCTTCCCCTATCCCCCCTTACTATGACGACCTCTCCTCCTCTTCCATCCGCTAGCCCCTCCATTTCCTCGATAACACGCTTCTGACCCTCGGTAGGCGTAAAACCGCGCCTCGCCTTCCCGATGCCCCTGCCATCCCATTCCAAACGAACCCATAAGGGGCCAGAATCGACGTCGTAAGCCATAGCAACCTCGCATTCCCTCAACGATGAGAGAAAGAAGTTCACGAAGGGTGAAGGAGGACCGTAAGCCATGCCCTGAGAAGAGGGGACATTGCCCTTCCGCCTGCCCAGCAGCACCACTAAAAGCCCTCCCGCGCGGATTAAGCCCGTAGCCGCAGCCACGGCGTTAGCATCCAAAGCTACCCTCGCAGAAACTATGACCAAAAAGCTGCTTATCCCCAAAACGCGTTCCAATCTGTCCCAAGTTATGGCCGCGGAATTGTTACCTTCCTGAGGCGATGCTATCCTGACCGACTCGCCATAGAAAGAGGAAAGGGAGGACACCACATCCTCCTCTAAGGCCTCGCTCCCCATGAGGAGCAAAATCCCCCTCGCACGTCTTCTCCTCACTTCCCTTGCGAAACTAAGGGGATCCCGAATCCCGATCAAGATTGCCACGCCTAAAACGCGATAAAGGCTTATAGGACTCGCCCCCGCCCGAGCCCGCGTCAGCGGGGATTCGCAGCGGTCTCCCCACGGATTTCATTGGGGAAACATTTATACGCGGCCGATTCATATGCGTGAAAATGCCAATCAAAGTCGGCATTAATGGGTTCGGAAGAATCGGCAGGAACTTCTATAGGGCTGCCATGTCCAACGAGGAATTCAAGAAGAAATTCCAAATCGTGGCGGTTAACGATATAACCGATACGAAGACATTGGCCTACCTCTTCAAGTATGATACCGTCTTCGGCACTTATAAGGGAACGGTGGAGGCGAAACCAGACTCCATCGTCATAGACGGAAACGAAGTAAAGGTGCTGGCCATAAAAGAGGGACCAGCAGCCCTTCCGTGGAAACAGCTCGGCGTGGAACTGGTCTTGGAGTCAACGGGTCTGTTCACCAAGAGGGAGAAGGCAGCAGGCCACTTGCAGGCGGGGGCGAAAAAGGTGATAATATCAGCCCCGTCTGACGACGCCGATGCCACTATCGTCATGGGCGTTAACCACGACATATACGACCCCAATAAACACACCATAATCTCCATGGGTTCTTGCACCACCAACTGCCTGGACACCATGGTCAAGGTGCTCGATGACGCCTTCGGCGTGGAATTCGGCCTCATGTCCACAACCCACTCGTACACTAATGACCAGCGCCTCCTCGACTTGCCCCACTCCGACCTTAGGAGGGCAAGGGCAGCCGCCCAAAACATAATCCCCACCACTACGGGCGCTGCTAAAACCATAGGTCAAGTAATACCCAGACTAAACGGCAAAATGAACGGCTTCTCGCTAAGGGTACCAACCCCAGACGGTTCCATCACGGTACTGGTTGCCTACCTCAAAAAGGACGTGACAGTACAAGAGGTCAATGACGCCTTCAAGAAGGCTTCGGAGGGATACATGAAGGGCATAGTTGGTTACGCCACTGAACCGATCGTATCCAGCGATATAGTAGGTGATCCGCACTCCGCCATATTCGACCCATTCGGCACCATGGTCGTGGGAGGCAAGTTGGTCAACGTCATAGGCTGGTACGACAACGAGTGGGGATTCTCCAATAGGCTGGTAGACTTAATGCTCTACCTCTACAAGGACGTTTCGGCCTGAGCAAAAGCGCAAGCGAAAGGGATATATGCGGATCGCTGTTTTTTCTGCCTCGATAGCTCAGCCTGGTTAGAGCGTCGCCTTGGTAAGGCGAAGGTCGCGGGTCCAAATCCCGCTCGAGGCTCAGGGGCCATGGGCTAGCATGGTAGGCTACGTGGCTTGGGCCCACGGGACTGGAGTTCAAATCTCCGTGGCCCCACCTAGAAACGAAGAGGGGTACCTAACGCCGAAAACGCCGTAGTCAGCAATTTCAAAACAGATAAGTTTATATATAATTTTGGACATTGGACAATTCGTGTGTGCATGGGCAGTAGGATGGTTGCAAAGACCCAAGACCTCCTTTAGAAAGAGAAGGAGGGGTACGTGCACGTACAGAGGAGGGAGGGGACTGAAAGTGGAGGGCGCTTCCCAGCGTGATCGGTGGGACCGCGCGGTCTTATCTTCGCTTCTGGGTGGGTGCGTCCTGAGGGGGGCGGAGCGGAAGACTCCCGATGAACTCGCGAGGGAGTTGAGTGAAGCTGCGAAGCCCAAGCTTTACGCTTACGATAGGTAGAGCGAAACCCGTTGATCCCACCTCCAGCCGGATCACTCCATGATATGACAACGAAATAGAGCCGTTAAAGCTCTTTTGCCGGTCAGCTGGGCTTTCCGCCACGCTTCAAAGGACTAGCCAGCCCCGTAATTTCCTCGCGTTCACGTATCTCTTCGGAGGTATTCGCCAACTACTACCGTAATCTAGCGGAAGTCCGGGGCCAAACCGCTCAAGACGCACGCAAGCCAGACTTTATGGCTGTGGTCTGCAACTCGGCTCACCTCTTTTACGGTGAACTCCAAGCCAAGTGGAGGCTCCCATTCTAGATCTGCGGCGCGAGGTCAAAAACGAAATCAAAAGGAAGAAGGCAAGAAATACTCGTGCTCGGGACTCCTATAACCATTCAAGGGAAACTCCATGACGCAGAAGACGCTCATAACTTTCGCCTAGAGGACGACGAAAAGGCTGAGCTTTACTCCTCCACGATTGAGTTCAACAAGGGCGAAAGGCAGAACGCAACCAAAAACGTGCTCAAGATCGCCGAAAATATCACTCAATGGAAGCAGACCTGATAGTCGCCGGGTGCACTGAGGTCGCCCTGATGCTTCCCGGTAGCGGCCTGCCCACACTGGACACGGTAGACGCGCTCATAAACGCCACGATCAGAAGTTATTGCGAGCTAACCGGTAAAACCCCAACTGTGCAGCGATTAAGTACTTCACGCAAAAACGACTGAGAAGGACGAACCAGCATGCGAATAAGCGAACCGAACGCGATTTCGGTCCTTACCTTTGGGGTAGGGGAAGAAAGGGAACCTAAAAAGGGCGAATAATCATGCGGTCCTCCTATACGCTTCATCCAACCTTTTCATGTCGTCCTGAGAAAGCCTCAGATCGATGCTCCCCAAGTCCTCTTCAAGTTGTTCAAGCTTCGTGACGCCGACTATCGGCACCGTGGTAAAGCCTAGCCTTTGCCCGGATGTCAAAAGCCAGGCAAGCGCCACTTGGGCCACCGTAGCTCCCTTTGAAGCAGCGATCTCCTTCATTTCAAGCAATATCTTCAGATTTCTATCATTGAAGTACCTCTCTATCTCCCTGAACCGCTCCGCCCTAGAACCCTCTGGGATAACCCACTTCTCTGACTGGGGATCAATGTACTTTCCCGTGAGCACCCCTTGAGCCAGGGGCGAATAGGCCAGCACCGACATATCGAACCGTTTCAACACATCTCCTTTTTCGACCTCCAGGTTCCTATCCAGGACGTTATACAGATCTTGCGAACTCACAAAGGGCTCTAGTGACCCTTTGGCCGCCAGCTCCATAAACGACGCTATATCGGAAGCGGAGTGATTACTCACCCCGATGTAATTCACGTAGCCATCGGCAACCGCCCAATCCAGCGTCCTGAGTATCTCCGTCTTCGTGGTCAAGGGATCAGGCCAATGCAGCTGGTACAAGTCGATGTAATCCGTGCCCAGCCTCTCCAAAGACCTCTTCAGCTGCCACCTGATGTGCTTCCTAGAGAGCCCTTCCCCGTTAACCCATGGCGCCATCTGGCCCCTAACTTTGGTAGCAACTACCACAGAATCCCTGTCCACCGATTTTAGAAAACGGCCCAGCAACTTTTCCGCGTTACCCACGTGATTTAAGTCAACTGGTGCCATGGCACCGTGGTAACGGTTCGAGGTATCGAAAAAGTTCACGCCCGCGTCGTACGCCTTCTTCGCTATTTTCATGAATAATTCCTCATTGATCTTCGGCACTCCGTATTCATCTTTATCCGCTGTTACGGGCAGATGCCAAGTGCCCAAGCACAACTGGGAGACCTTTGTCCCACTCCAACCCAGCTTAACGTACTTCATGAAAACGATTAAACGCACCAATTTAAGGCTGATATCCCGCAACCCCACGTGCGCAGCCCCCGCGTAGCGCCGTTTCTTCTACGTCACCTCCCCTATCGACCAGCAGGAGTTAGCGCAAAACTCAAGTCGGCTGCGCAGCCGCCGGGGCTTAGTTTTTAAGCACACACGTAAAACACATGTGGCTGACTGGGAGGCGTTCAGGGTCTTCATGTTGCTTGGAGCGGGTTTCATGACCTGCGCATCCATACTTGGCACGGTCCTTCCACCGCTGGCTTACATTCAGGGGAGTTGGCTCTGGTTGCCAGCTGAGTTCTTCCAGGGTGAAGGCTTCTTCACTATAGCGTACATGTGGGCGCTCTCGGTGGTTTCGCTGTACGGCGCCTCGATTTCGGCCAGGCAGCAAAGCGAATCAGCGGCCATAGCCGCCGGCGTTTTCCTAGCCTCGCTCCTGACTCTCATGGCGAACTCGGACAGCATCGTGTCGTATATCTGGGGATGCGGCAGCTTCTTTCTCGCCGCTAGCGTACTGATGAACAAAGTGGGCCGATGCATCGCGAGGCTACCCAATCGAGACCGCCCTCAAAACCCACATCAGGATGCAGCGACGTGGCCAATCGGCCAAGCGCCCCTCCCCCAACGCTCACAGCAGGCCGTTATTGATAAGACGTACCGGCCTTTTGAGACGGCTTCCTTATCAATTCTTTTGGAACGTACTTTACCCTCATTATT
>JAWDNK010000067.1:0-6658 GCA_046534355.1 Candidatus Martarchaeota archaeon
TCTCACTTATAACTCCTCAAATCGGGGACAAGACAGAACCCTTTGACGCGGTTACTGCAACAGCGTGCGTATAGCCGGTTTTAGCCAGCGCCACGATACGATTACCTGTGAACCGGCCCCAAGGTGGTCCGCTTGTATGCGCGTATCTGAAATAGCGGGCCTCACAATGATCAGACAAGATATCAAAGTACCATTGCCCCGCCAAATCAAAACATATAAGGAGCTGCGCTTATTTGAAGAACATGTTGCTGGGTGTACCAATAGACGCTTTAACCAAGGACCTCATCCCGGCGGCAGTCCTCATGGTCTGGGTGCTTTTTGTGGTTTTTTACGCAGCAAAGCGCGTGTTCGACATAGCCCTAAAGCACGGATATGCGGAAAGATCTGCGGCATACTTTGGGAGAAAAACAATTCACATACTAGGTGCAGGCGTAGTGACGCTGCTGTTGCCATTTACTTTTAGCGAGCCATTCATCCCGCTCGCGATGGCTTTGTTGCTAACTCTCGCCGTGTACCTGCCCCATAGAACGGGAAAACTCTACTCGTGGTTTCAAGACCCCAATAATGAATACGAAGTCGACTTTACGCTGATGTGGGGACTGGTATTATTTTTAACTTGGTTTTTGGTTCACTCATTTTGGCTAGGAGCGGTCCCGGTCCTATTCATGGCATTTGGAGATGGCGTAACAGGAATCGTGAGAAACATACGCTACAAGAAAAGGGTTAAGGGCTGGGAGGGGAGCTTAGCCATGCTCGCTACTTCGCTTCCCATCGGCGCAACTTTAGGCTGGGCGGGCTTATTGGCGGCATTTGCGTCAACCGCTGCGGAGAAGCAACCCTACATAGATGATAATGTCGCCGTACCACTTGTTGCATTGTGCATCTTGTTAGCTGGTTGGCTGTTCTTGCCGGGCTCCCTTAAGACGCTCTGGCGAACGGACACAAACCGTTTTTTAAACGCGCTTTTGACCTCCTCCACACCCTGAAGGGCGAGGTCTGTCGTTCGCTTTATCAACTTACGGTAGAGGCCGCAACGAAGTCGCTTGTAAGCGTTAATCGGCAGCCAATTTACCGCAAGAAGGTCCCAGGTGCTGCCTTCCACATCAGGTACGCGCAGAACGCTAATTGATGCGTTGTAGATCTTCACCTTCCTCAACTGAGGTCCGCTGAGGCCAAGGGCTACCCCGATAACGGACCTTATCGGCTCCAGGTGGCTGACCATCACGACAGAACCGAGGTGAAGGTTTTCTTTAACAGCAGAAACCATCCTTTCCCTTATGGAATCATACTTTTCGATACCGTATTTAACCCAAGGACCGAAATACTCCATGTACCACTGAGGATCCCGATCCACCACTTCTTGCCACTTCTTGCCCCTTAGCGACCCCAATCCGGCCTCCCTCAGGCGCTCGTCCAGGCGAACCCCCTTTCCCAGCGTAGATGCTATCAGCTCCGCGGTTTCGCGAGCCCTCCTCACCGGACTTGACACTACCTCGTCGATGTTCAATGCCTTCAACTGCTGAGCGGTCGTCATTACTTGTTCTACTCCCCTTTGCGTCAACGAATAATCCGCACTTAGATCGTCAGGAAACAGGTCATTGGAGTTGTTTTCGGCCTCTCCATGCCTTATCAGGTAAAGTAACATTGGGAAGTCAAACGTTGCGTTATATGCGTAGCGCCGCAGCACCTACCCAACTAAGCCCCCTCGACCACTAGGATGTGATGCGCCAATTCGTCAAGCCGAGACCCGCTGACCGATGCTCATAAGCACAAGGCTAGGCCCCGGACCCGGTTGCCGGGATACCTGCCCATAAGCCGTTATATCTACACCTGCTAGAGTCCTTTTACGGACAGGAGCCCTCTGGATAGAGATATACACCCGCTTTCTATCTTTGCGTACGGAGCGATGATGGCCGCATGCCCACGGCCAGCTTCATCGAGTCCCCTTGGGCCTTTGCCACGTTAACCCAAATGCTAGTCAGCTACCCGGCCCTCACTGGTAGGGCCTCCTGGATCATCTACGCGCTTACCCGGGGAAGACCACGAAGGTATTCCATCACAGCAGAGTCGTTTTCATCTTTGTACGTCTCCCCCGCGTTTCAGGAGGAAAGCAGTTCCTTCGATATCGCAATTACGAAGACCACATCCCTCTAGGACCCCGCGTTCCGAGAGGGGCACTCGGGCTCGCTTTAAGACAGGCCAGGCTTCAGGTGGGTTCTGCAAACCGCACGAACTCCTTCGCCTAGAGAATCTTACGCCCTTCGCAAGAGTGCCAGCCCCTATCTCTAAGGGGTTGTTGAGTCCACCATGGGAGTATCGAGGAGCTTCTTCCCGAGGAGCTTCTACCACAGGCTTATATTGTCCTCATGTCCTTCCTACGGGCCAGAACTTTTTCAACCAATTTTTCGTAATATTTTCCCAAGCAAAAACATCTTGTACAAGAGGGAGCATTCATCCCCTCCCTCGCGGAAGGAGACCCTCTCCTTCTTAACTCCCACGGGTTAAGCACGACGTTTGTAATACGCGAACGATAGCAGTAAAAGAGCTAGCTCTATATATTTCGTGGAAAACGGAAAAGATGAAAGAAAAAAGATGGAGCCATCAAATGACGGTTTCAACGCTATTCCGCCTCGGCCACCGGGCAAGAACCAAAACGCAAATCAAAAACCGAACGCGTCCTCCGAAGTAGGCGTGGAGAAGTTCATGGCGTTATCTAGACTCAGTCGCGATGACGCACTGGGGATATACAATGCTTACGTTCGCGCCGGCGGCAATGATTTGGAGGCCTTAGCTGAGATCGTCGACAGGGTGAAGTCATACGACCCGTTCCTTGGCGTTTACCTGGCCAGGTGGGGACCCTCAGTTCTAGATGATGAAGAAACCATGGAGGCGCTGTTCAACGCCTACGCGTACCTAAAGGCACGCGGAGCTGCGTCGCTGCCGCAGTTGCCGTCAAAGCCGAGGTGGAAATTGGAGGAACTTTCCCCGGAAGCTGGCGTTTGGTTATCGGCCAACCTCAAGATGGCAGAAACCATCTTCAGGGCTAACTCCCAAACGTATTCAAGCACGATCTACATTTCTCAACGTGGCTTGCCTCTTCACCCTGGCAGGTTGAGCTCGCAATTTCAAAAACTGGGGCCAAAGGCAGTAGCAGCCCTCAGTGCCTTAGAAGATCTAGCCCCGATCACCTACGATGACCTAGCCAGGGCGCTGATGCGCCTACACGTAGGTTTTGATTACGCTTGGGATGAAACGCTTAGCCGTTTAGATACGTTAGGCGTTGCCAAGGATCTTTCGAAACACTTGAAGGAAGTTTACCTGCGCGCCGGGAAGACTTTCATGGGCAAGGATTTCTATGACTGGATAATTGAACTAGTGAACGCGGACGCGCTAATCTACAACTCGGAAAGAAATCTGCTCTACGCGCTGATAGCGTTCAGGGACAAAATAGTGAAACAGGCACGAAAAAAGAGCCGAAGAGGCACCTGCCGCAGAGCCCTCAAGCGCTCCGATGCCAAACAGAGAAAAGGGCCGCCCTTTTGGAAGGCGGCACATGGTCCGGCTCTCTTTCTTTTGGCGATTTTAATCCACAGATACAAAGTCCTGTGGATACTTATCGAGAATATCCCGGTGACGTTGATAATATTGGGCCTGCCACTTCCTAAACTTGTTTAGTTTTTCCTTCTCATGCTTCTGCCGCTGAGCCTCGTAATCTTCCTTTATTTTTTGCCAGGTCTTTTCATCGTAGCCATAGGGCGGCCTATCCCTTATCTTGGGTGGGCTGAAAGCGTAGGAGTAGAAGTCTTTGTAGTAGTCGTAGTCGTGTTCCTCAGCACTCAGCGCCGCTACCCCTTCGCGCGCCAGCTTGGCCAGTATCGCATCCAGCTCAGTTTTTGGCCTGAGGTTCTTGGCCCCAACTGGGTTAAATATGACCGTGATCGTTCCCTTTGGGTAATTCACGCTGGCCTTCAGTATCGCATCATCCGTCATCAGTTTATACTGCAGGGCGGCGGCATCTCCGAAGCTCTTCAAATCGTCTTTCTTGACCTTTATAACTGCCTCCTTAACTATCTTGTACGGGACGTGGTACTTCTTGCCCAGCTCCTCTATTAGCTCGTCCTCATAACTGACCAATTGGGTGCCTTCTGAGCCAGGAGACACGGCTTTCTCTTCGTTTTTCTTCGCGCCGACACTCCGCGCGTTTATCCTGATCCCTATCCTGGAGGTTTCTTCCACGCCTTGGGCTTCTTTGGCGCCTTGATCCTCCCGCTCCTCTTCCGGGGATTCCGCAGAAGCCGCAACTTCCTGCTTCTTGCCTTCGTCAACAGCACTCACGGAAGATCACCCCACGCGAACCCTGACGCCAAATTCCTCGCTGCTCTTCGAGGCTTCTGATATGTCAGGAAGGTCCGGCTTTGCGAACGGCACGGGCTTTCCCCCGTTAACTGGCAGAGCGAAGTAATCAACTATGCCACCGTAGGTCTTCCTGTAAAGCTCCCCGCCCTGGAGCTTCTTAACATCCCTCTTGTACTTATCTGATGCATAATCCCAGTCCGGGTGTTCCTTTTTCCAAATTTCGGCAGGTATGCTGTACTGCCTTTGTATCTTATCCCTATATATTTCGGGGAAAACGTTGAAAGTGCAGAAAGGCAAGACCTCTCCGTCCGGCATGGCATAATGTATGTCGCAGCGTTCAACCCGCTCTATGTCGTAATTGTACTCGTCTTGGAAATGCATCGCTCCCAAGAAAAGCGTATTGTGATGCAGCGCTCCCAAAGAGTCAAAGCTCTTGTATACCAGCAGATTAGTTAGGAGTTTCAAGAAATTCACTGACTTGGGCTGCTTCTTCTCATCCACGAACTTCCTCACGTCCAATAGTATCCTCGCAGCCTTCATCTTCTTGCTTATCCCTTTCTCGTTCTTTATTTCCTCGTACTTCTCCCCCAGGTACTCGTTAAGCCCTATCACGTCTACGAACTCCGGTATCGGTATTATCCTCTTGTCATCGTCCAGGAACAGGTAAGTCCCCATACCACACGCGAAATGTATAGACATATCGTACATGTAGCGGCCCGTAACCGCCTCTAGAAACTTATCGAACACGCCCGTGTAGGGTACGCTGTACCAATCGTCCCTGTTTATGACGCCGTGCGTCTGTTCTTCAAGCTCCTTTATCATGCCGGGGATGGTTATCCTCATGCTTTCTCTTGCCTTATCCGGCATCCTACCCACTAATGAAACGGGCTGGAAGTTAACAGATCTCACCACGTCTATGTTGTTAAGCGCGAAGTTGACCATGGCCCCAAGCTCCTTATCATTAATACCCCTTATCACGGTCGGGACAAGGACTATCCCAAGCTCTGCCCTCCTGGAAGCGTCGAGTATGTACGGGATTTCCCAGTGATTCTTTGGGTTAGCGTGCATGCTCACCCCATCGAAGCTCAAGTAGAGCGTGTTAACCCCAGCGTACCTAAGCCTCACGGCGAGATCGGGGTTGAGGCCTAAGTTTATGCCGGTGGTATTGAGTTGAACCTGCTCGAAACCCGCCTCCCTAGCCGCCTTCACTATCTCAACTATCTGGGGGTGTAACGTCGGTTCGCCGCCTGTCAACTGTATGGCGTTGGGAGGAATGGGCCTTTGGGCCCTGAGGTTGGCGAACAACTTCTTGAACTCATCTAAAGTCGGCTCGTATATGGGCTCGCCTTCCTTAGCGTAGAAGAAGCAATACCAGCAGTTCAGATGACACCGGTTGGTGACGACGACGTTAGCCAAGCCCGTGTGGCTAAGATGCCGCTGGCATAGACCGCAATCAAAGGGACAATTAGCACCGGTCGTGTCGGGGATGTAATTGGGATTTTCCAAGCCCCTGCCGTTGTACTGTAACTCACTCATTTTCTTGTAAAGCTCGTAGTCTTCCCAGTATTTCTCTATGAAGAGCCCGTGCTCTGGGCATTCCTTCCTTATCATCACATAATCCCCGTCTTTGTAAATCACCCCGTCTATGATCCTCTTGCACACCGGACAAACGGTCTTCGTCTTACCGATAACGGGCATCTTATCAAGCTCCTCTCTGGTACGGTGGTAGACAGCGAACAGTTGATCTTGATCGCGCTTGACACCCTGCTCTTGAGTTTGCATAAGCAAGGCCTACTGTGGTATTTTAGCGTATTTTCCAAATAAACTTCTGAGTAGTATTATTCGTTATGCCGCGTGAATTCCATCGGATCAGCTTCACCGTCGATTCAGTGCGGACGAAAATCCCACAGGAGGTCGAGGTAGATCGCTAACTAAGTTGCGAAGCAAAACAAAACAAAACAAAACAAACCACGTCTGGTTGCTTGGTCACGCTTACAGTTCACGCCTGCACCTTCGGCTTAACTCAAAATCCGCGCGATAATTCCCTCCATCATGTTCGAATTCGCTTCCGCTCATGCAACGAGTTTCCGGCTTGCGGTTTTAGAACCCATAACAAGAGGTAAGAGATGCCGGAGATAAACAGAGATAAGTACCATCCGAAATCGTATAGAAACTTCACCCCGGCGGCGTAACCCACGAATGGCACGGTTGCTCCCACGAGCATTGCCGCTAGCGCTTTGACGTTAACGCCCGCTTTGTACCAGTAATTTCCACCGCGCCGGAAAACGCTTGCCAAGTCAAT
>JAWDNK010000068.1:0-6636 GCA_046534355.1 Candidatus Martarchaeota archaeon
GTACGCGCATTGCCCCCGTCTTGGAACGTTTGCGCCGCCCGTTCGACCCTAACAGAAGCGCAAAGGCCTTCATCCCTAAAAGCGCGAAGCATTTAGAATGAAGTATATTAGTAGGCATGCTCTTTTATTTTTATCTATTAAGGCAATTTGAACCCGCTTATTTCGACGGCTGAAACAATACGTCATGATAATACCAATAAACAAAGATAGATATAAACTAGCATAAGCCGGCCAGGACCGCTTACATCTCCTAACCTCCTCCCCGCCCTAGAAGGGGCGAGGTTTGTTTGCCGTTCGCTTTATCAAGAGCACGATTGCAAAGCGCGTCGGCCCTTGATACCCACGGGTTTTCTCTTGGCACGTGAATGTACCTGACGCTCACGAAACCCTTGGCGATTTCGTCGACAGCCTCCTTTAACTTCTTCATCCTTTGATTTTTCACCTGCCAAGCGTTATTCAGTTGATTCACCACAAGGGCACTGTCAGATACGACGACCACGTCTTTTTCCCCCAGCTCTGAAGCCTGCTTTAGCCCGTCGAGGACGGCATTGTACTCAGCTTCGTTGTTTGTGCAAAGCCCCAGCAGGCGTGAACCCTCTTTCAAGAGTTGCCCCCCCTTGACTATGACGTAAGCACAAGCGCCCGGCCCCGGGTTCCCGCGCGAAGCCCCGTCCGTGTAGACGTAACAGACCTCCTTACCGCCATCGAACGTGGGTACTCCCCCAGGTCTCAGGCGTCGCGGCCTTTACGGACTTTGCCTCAGAGATCCGCGCGAAGCGAGACGCATTTGGCGCAGAAACCAACGCGCGACCCATCGCGCGATGCTTCACCAAGCATTACGCTGAAGCCCCGCTCCTCGATGGACGCCCGCTCCCCTTGCTTCAGCTGCTTTCCTCATTCACTTCAAGGCGAACTCCTGAGCCCCCCTTACGAACTTCACCTCCTTCACCTCTTCTGGCAAGTGCGGTGAAAAAGATGGCGGGGCACCAGGAGACGCGCCCAACATGCCATCAAAAAAGGCCAAAATGGCCAACGCGCAAGCAGCCACGCTCAAGGGCTGCCCTATGCCAACTGGCTCGTCGCCCGAGTAAACTTCATTTATGAATCCCACCTGGTCGCTCAACGCCAAATCCAAAAGCCTTCTCAGCACCCGCCAACCCATCTCATGGAAACCGTAACGATAGCAGGCCAGGGCGTAAAAAGCGGTAAGCGAGGGGTGGACAGCACCGGAGTAAAATCCGTCCTTTTCGTACCTCGGATCTTCCTTCGAAATGGACCTAATCCCCCAATCGGTAAGGAAATCGGGCTTGCCTAACCTCTCCACTATGGCCTTGCCCTGCTCGGCCGGTATTTCGCCCATGGCCGCGGCAACCGCGGAATATGGCGTTAAAACCATGACCGGCCTACCGCTAGCGTCCAAGTGATCGTAAAGCAGCCCGTGTCCCGAAGAAAAAGTGGACGACAGCGAAACCGCCATTTTCGCAGCCCTCTTATACAACTCTTCAGCCCTTCTTTCATCGCCCAACGCGGAATAAAGAGAGGCAGCGCCCTCCAAGGCCCTGATGGTCACCGCGTTGACCTCGACGGAGGGGCCGTCTCTGTCCATGGCCCAGCTCTGGGGCCAACCTATCAACAACGATTGTGGGTCGTTTGAAAAGAGCCCATTTAGGTAACGCCGCTCATCTTCTATGAATTCTAGGGCCATATCCAAGTTAGCCCTTACCTCCCTGAGATAGGCGTAATCTCCGCTCCAAGCTACGTAGTCGGCAAGGGCCATTACCCATAAAGAAGAGGAATCGGCCGCTGCGTACCCGGTCTCGAGTTTATCCGGGCTCGCCGCCGGGTTCAGCACGATTTCGCTTGGCATCAAACCTTTTTTGGCACCCTGCCTGATCTGGTACTTGGCTATCAGCGACAGCTGCTCCCTCGCCTGCTGATGTGCCCCAAGCCTATTCCCGGCAAGGGAAGCCCAAATCCCGTCCCTAGTCAAGTACCAGGAAAACGTCGGCATGGCAGAGAACCAGCCCCCGCCCACCGAAGAGGGAGTGAAGTACTTGAGGATTACCCGCTCGCAAGCGCCAAGAGCCATATCCACCCTGGGTAGCCCTGTCCTGATTTCGGCGAAGGGCAACGGACTCGCGGTCCTCTTCCTGCCTCTCCAGCTGGGAGTTATCCTCAACCATGCCCCTTCCCCACGGCCTTGTCCTCTCCAACCTTTGAAGGAAAGGCCGTCGCCCGATACGCGAACCGATAGCGTTTCTCCCGCCTCAAGGACCCCGAAGAACTCCAAGGCACCCAACGACGCAGAGGGACCAATTACCCTCAGCTTTACTTGAGAGTAAGGCCACATCAATCTCATCGAGGGGGTAAAACTCACGCTCAAATCTCCCTGAAGAGCGAAGTAGACGTTCAAGGTATCTCCCTCGAACCACTCCGCCATCCTCCCCTTTTTCCCGTAGTAAATCACGGCGTAATCGGGATCGTAGACAAGCCTATCCGCCATGGAAGACAAGGGTTGGCCGTCCAGCTCGACGTCCAGCGAAGAAAAGAGCTGCACGTAATCAAACCACAGACCCGTCCTCGATCTTCCCTCTGGGTCAGGGCTCGGGTAGCTCCCATCGCCGTTTACCGCGTAATGGGAACTAATCCCCTTCAAGATTATGAGAGATTTTGTGGGTCCTACCCAAGCCTGAGGTTCGGCTTTTTCCGCCTCTTCTAGTACTTCTTCGGGACGCATAGCTCACGTTAGAACGGGGAAGATATATTGGTGTTGCGTATTTCCTGACCTCACTTCATCCGATTTCGTCCATTGGTTGGCAAGGGGACGCCGGATCAGCGCAAGAGCCGCCTCATGCCAGAGCATCCCTTAGAATAAACATACCGCTTCAAGCCAGAGTGGGTCGAGGAACGTATCGCTCAGCGCTCCTGCGTCCACGACATCAAACAAAATATGAAACCGCAATCGGGGATGGAAACCTTTTGAAATACCGGTTCCTCCGTTTTCCACGTCTTCATTAGCTAATTATTTTTAGTTAATTCAAAGGCTTACGCAAGGGCGCGCTAAGCTTATAATCGAAGGCGTAGTCTTATACTGATGAATGTATAGCGATGAAGTAGAAAGGGGCGTGACGGCTGGCCTGATTTCGGGCCTTATATACTCCTTTCTGGTCTCCGCATTCGGTTGGTTTGCTTTCTCATCATTTCCAGTTTATCAGAGCACGTGGTACTCTTCGATGCCCTTCATGCCATCGAGTAGGCCTAACTTCTTCGAGGTCGCGCTTCTGTCGTTTTGCGCGGGTGCCGCGCTCAGCTTATTTTTCGCCTTTTATCACAATAAGATCCCCGGTAATAGCTCGATGGAGAAGGGCGTGTTCCTCTCGCTTTGGCTCATGGATATATCTTCTGCAGCGCTAGCACTAATAGGTGGACAGAACAGCTACTTCTACATGGCGACCCCGGCGGTGTTCTTCGCTCCCCTTTACGGTGTGTCGCTGGGCTACTTTTTCGATGCCCTAAAGAGAGCAAACGCTTAAGCCGACATCCTCCCCGCCCTGAGCCGCGATGCTCGTCGTCATTTTGCCGAGCGGGAAAGAGAAACGATATCCTTTACTCACTGGAGCCGTTAATCCCATGGACGAACTTTCGTCTTACCGGGGTTTTGCCGTTGACGTCATGAAGCACATGATACCGCTGAAGGCGGTTAGCCCTGCGGCGGGCGGAGAGGGGGAGGGCAAAAGGGCTGATTACCTCCTCTCGGTGGTAAAGGAGATAGCACCTGACGCAGAGATAACTCAACTGGACACAAAGGATGAAGCCGGGTACAGAAGGCCCAACATCTTGGTAAAGCTGAGCAGGGGAAAGGGAAAGGAGAATAGGAAAACCCTTTGGGTATTTGCCCACATGGACACGGTATCGGAAGGGGACATCTCAGCTTGGAAAACGAACCCCTACGAGGCCGTAGTGGACGGGGATAAAATATACGGAAGGGGAACCGCTGATAACGGCCAAGCCCTGGTCTCCGCTTTGGTCGCATTGAAGGCCTTAGAAGACAAAAAGCCGGAACTGAAGTACGATTACGCCGTGGGCCTTGTGGCGGACGAGGAGATAGGCAGCGTCTACGGCTTGAAGTACGTGATCGAAAGGTACCCCTTCAGCCCCACCGACCTATACGTAGTGCCGGATGCCGGAAGCCCGGATGGTAAGGATATAGAGATCGCCGAGAAAGGGGTGCTGTGGCTCAAGTTCGTGGTGAGGGGCGTTCAATCTCATGCGTCGGCCCCGTCAAAAAACGCGAACAGGATAGCGATGAAACTCTTACTCAGGGTGGACGAGGCCTTACACGAGAAATACACCGCTGAAGACCAACTCTTCGCTCCGCCCCGCTGCACCTTCGAACCGACCAAAAGAGAGCCCAACGTCGGCAGCATAAACATAGTTCCCGGTCTGGACGTGAGTTACTTCGACTGCAGGATACTTCCCAAATACAGCACCGCAGAGGTTCTGGGGGACATAATGGCCCTTGCCAGGCAGGCCTCCGAGGAGAACGGCGTTGGGATCTCGGTGGAACCAGTGGTAATCGATGACCCCGCTCCCTCAACTGATCAGAACAGCGAGGTCGCGCAAAGGCTCAAAGAAACGCTGAAGGCAACTCGCGGCATCGAAGCGCGCTTCATAGGCATCGGGGGAGGGACGGTCGCAGCCGTGCTGAGGAAGCGGGGATACCCGGCCGTCGCGTGGTCAACCGCCGTGGAAACAGCACATCAACCAAACGAGTATTGCAGGATATCGGATCTAATGGCTGACGCCGAAGTGTTTTACCGCATGGCCTTAAACCCCTGAAAAGGGCCGAGCCAAGGCGAACTGGGCAAATCCTTTTTAAACGAAGTCGCAAAAGTGACCCATGGAATACATCGAGCTCGGAAAGACCGGCGTGAAGGTTTCAATGATAGGAATCGGCGCTTGGCAGGCCTCCGGCAAGTCCTGGGGTCAGGACGTTGAGGACGACAAGATCGTGGGGGCGCTCATCAGGGCAAACGAGTTGGGAATTAACTTCATAGACACCGCCGAGGCCTACGGTGACGGCCACTCTGAAACGGTGGTGGCCAGGGCAATAAAGGAGATAGGGCGCGATAACGTGGTCGTCGCCACTAAGGTGCACGGCGGCCACCTCCACGCCGACGACCTGGTGAAGGCCGCCGAGAACAGCGCGGCGAGATTGGGCGTGAAGGAGATAGACCTCTATCAAGTCCATTGGCCAGACCCCTGGGAACAAGTACCGCTTCGGGAAACCATGAAGGCCATGGAGTCGCTTTACGATAGGGGCTTAATCAGGGCAGTAGGGGTCAGCAATTTTTCCGTTAGGGACTTGAAGGAGGCGAGGGAGCACCTTTCGCACGTCGACATAGCTTCTGACCAGGTCAGGTACAACATGGTTCAAAGGGAGGTGGAGGAGGAAGTGCTGCCCTATTGCAGAAGGGAGGGGATAACCCTGATCGCGTGGAGCCCCATAGCACAGGGAGCCCTTACCGGCAAGTACAGCACCGCTCACAAACCGTCCGACGATATAAGGCGCGGCAACAAGTTATTCAACGATGCCAACCTGGCGGAAATAAGCAAACTTCTGCAAGTGCTGCGGGAAATAGCGGAGGCCGAGCAAAAGACCGTCGCTCAAGTGGCGCTGAACTGGCTAACGAGGGAAGGTGATGTATTGCCGATACCCGGCGCCAAGACTGAGGCGCAGGCCGAGGAGAACGCTGGAGCGGTTGGATGGAAGCTGAAGGCAGACGAACTCAAGCGGATAGACGAGGTGCTATCCAAACTAAAGATCTCCTATTACCCGCGACCGGTTTGACGATCGTGTATTTTTTGACCCTTTCCGATCATCGCTTCAAGGGAGCCCTCTCAACTCGCCCGACCGAATGGCGGGCCAGACCACGTGGGATCTACGAAACGGGCGAAAGGGCGGCTCCAACACCGTTCGAGCAAGTCACATTAGCCTGGCTATAGGATCAGCTCTGGGGCTGCCCGTTAGCATCGGCTCAGGACGCCTAACTTCGAGCAAACGAAGAGACGCCCGTTTGGCGTAAATCCGATCGGAAGGCCCAACGGTATCCATCCTCGCCATGCGGCCCCACCGCGTCCTCATCAGAGGGACGCCCTTCGCAGGGGGCGAACCGTGTACTTTATGTCTCCCTTCCACAAATCCCTCCTGTAAAGCCCCAGCGGATAAGCGTCCATCAGCTTTCTGCCGTAAAGCGGGTCCAAGAACGGATCTCCGAGATCCTTCATGGCTTTCAGCAGCTTGCCGAAAAGCTCCTCTTTCAAGCCCTGATAAGCGGGAGTATCCGCTAAGTTATGCAATTCGTATGGGTCGTTCCTGAGGTCGTATAGCTCAAAGGTTGGCCTGTGGCGGAGGAAATCGTCCTTCATGGCCTGAGCGGTCTCGCTTTCGAGTAGGTCTAGCGGGAGGGACAAAAGCGGCCTTTCCTCCAAGTTCCATATCAGCTTGTGATCTTTAGTGCGTATCGCCCTGATGGGGTCGTAGTCGTCATGCCAGTTCTTCTGAGCTATGACGTATTCGTCCCCTTTACCTTTGCCCGTCAACGACTGCAGAAAGCTCTTGCCCTGCAAATCCTG
>JAWDNK010000069.1:0-6576 GCA_046534355.1 Candidatus Martarchaeota archaeon
GCTGATTAGTCCTTGGCGTAAAACAGCTGTATGGAAGCTGATCGCGTGGCCCTCATCGGTGTATCTGCATCTCTTTTGGAGTTGGCCGGATGGCCTAAGCCCGGCAACGTCCACAGGACCGCTGACTTTCCTTCGACCAGGTTTGAGCATTTCTTGATCGGCGCTGCCTCCCTTTATTCCCCGCTCAGAAAGGCGGCTTTGGGCGACACGAGCTACGGTCAGTTACTTATGGAGCACGTGACCCTTTCTTATTCTCTTCAGCGCGGTGGCAACACACACCTGGGAACGGCCATGCTTCTCATCCCCCTTGCCCACGCGGCGGGTGAATGGAAAGGGGGAGACTCCGAAGAGCTGGCTAAAAACGCGAGCGCCTCGCTTGCCCTCACGAAACCCTCGGATTCCGTGTGGTTTTATCGCGCCATACGCATGTCCATGACAGAGAAGGCGCTTGGTAGCGTGGTCGACTCTGACGTGCCCGACGTGTTGGACCCGGAAGCCGAGAGGAAGTTGACCGAAAGGGGTCTGAACCTGATGGACATAATGAGGGCATCTTCTAGCTATGACATGGTCGCAAGGGAAATGGTGAGCGGCTACAGGATTTCGCTAGAGGCCAGTCGTTTTTACGACAGCTACGAAGATCCCAACGTCGCCGCAGTGAACACCTTCCTGAAGTTGCTTTCAGACAACGGCGATACCTTCATCGCCAGAAACGTCGGCGAGGGGAGGGACATAAGGCAGAAGGTTGTAAATGGCTTGCAAAAGACGGAATGGGTAAGGGAAGAGGCGCGTAAGGCGCTTCTCGCCGGTGGGATCGCCAACGAGCAAGGCAAACTCCTCGTGGATTCCCTCGACGCGAAGATGAGGTCGCTCGGCCTAAGCCCTGGTAGCGTGGCCGACTTGCTGGCCTCGACAATCTTTCTTTCGTTGATCCGTGGGCGGAAGATATGATGGCAAAGGGCGCAATGGGCGTTTGACCGGTTTTCTTTTCAAGGAGCGTGAGAGCGGCGCCAGCGCTCGCTACGGGAAGAGCCGAACTCCGCGATGGGCATGGCGCGTGGAGATAAGGTCCCGAGAGTTGTTCGTCGCCTTAGACTTGTCGCTTTAGGGCGGAAGCCGTTGTGCGATCCAGATTTAGGTGTGCCAAAATCCCTATTTAGGTGAGCCTAATTATTTCATGCAAATCTCCATATCCGACGAGGACTACCTGTTGGTGATATACGAGCTTCTCGAGTCCAGGGGCGAAGCCAGGACGGGTGAGATAGCGAAAATAATCGGCATCGCTCCAGCGTCGGCGGAGGACAAGATGGGTAAGTTGATCAGAGATGGATTATTAACGAAGAACGGAAGGGGTTCATTCGAGTTCACGGAGAAGGGCTACGAGCTCGCCTTAGCCGTTGTCAGGAAACACAGATTGGCGGAGCGCCTGCTCACCGACTTGCTAGGCGTCAACTGGGCTGAAGCCCACGACGAGAGCCGCGTGATCGAGCACGCCATAGACGACAAAATAGCGTCGCTGATAGAGGGGAAGCTTGACGCGAAGTTCTGCCCTCACGGTAACCCCATACCCGATAAGGATGGCCACGTGGTTGACCTCGGAGATTTGCCCTTGTCAAAACTCAGGGGAAAAGCCGTTATCACGCGCGTGACCTACGAGGAGTTCGACACGTTGCGGGTGGTTGAAGCGTTGGGCCTCACCCCCGGTTCGAGCGTGCGCGTGGAGAAGCGCGGCGCTGATCTCTGGGTGGTTTTGAGCAAAGATGGGAGCGCCGTCAGAATCCCCAAGGATATTCAAGAGGTGATAAGGGGAAAACCACTCGAGCTTCAGGGATCACCTTATGGGGAAACCCAAGGGCGCGGCCAAGACCAAGGTCAAGGCCAAGGCCAAGGTTAGGGGTGAGTTCTACAGTTGGGTGCGCGCAAAGGGGCAAGGGGAAGCGCGGGATTCTGGGCCGTTTTCGGGCCGGCCTGGATCACCATGATGGCCGATATGGACGCCCCGAGCATCGTGACGGCCTTAGTTTCGGGGGAGCAGTTCGGCTATCGCTTGGTTTCACTGATGATCTTGCTGATAATCCCCCTTTATCTGGTTCAGGAGATGGCCGGAAGGCTGGGCTCCGTGACCGGGAAGGGACTGGCGTTTCTCGTCAGGGAGCGCTACGGGAAGCGGTGGTCGTCGATCACCGTTGGGGGCGTTTTTCTGGTGGATTCCTTGGCATACGTGGGTGAGTTCGCCGGCGTGGTGGCTGGCGGAGAACTCTTGGGTTTGCCGCTGGCTGTTTCGTTGAGTCTCGCCTTTGCGTTTCACACCGCAATCGTGCTGACCGGGAGCTACAAAAAGGTCGAGCGCATCCTTCTCCTTTTGTCGAGTTTTCTTTTGCTATTCGTCGTCATGGCCTTGATTTCGAAACCGAACGCTGGACAGCTGTTGGCCGGCATGAACCCGTTTCAGCCCTACATGGACTCTTCATTTGCGTACATGGCCGTGGCGGACATCGGAGCGGTGGTGATGCCCTTCATGATATTTTATCAGCAGTCAGCGGTAATAGACAAGAGGTTGAGTAAGCGCGATCTGAGGTGGGAGAAGCTGGAGACGTTTTTGGGCAGCGTCGCCACTCAATTCCTCATGATTTGTGTGATGGTGGCATCGGCTGCCGTGGCTTCGCGGATGGGAGGTAAAGCAGAGGCGGACGACTTGTCCCTGGTTTTCTCCGCGATAGGGGGAAGGCTCGGGGTGATGGTTTTCGCGATCGGGCTCATAGCGGCGGGTTTCCTCGCGGCCATAACGATCTCGCTGGCGTCGGCCTACGGGACAGGTGAGTACTTCGGCTGGACGTCGACTTTGAATCAAAGGGATTTCAAATCCCCCTTTTACATCCTTTATTTCACGGAAGTCATACCAGCTATCGTGGTGATCGCTTGGTTCCAGAGGCTTGTCCCCATAATCATAGACGCCATGGCTCTCAACGGCCTGGTATTGATCTTTCCCCTCTTCTTTTTGATAAAGCTAAGCGGTGATGAGGCGGTTATGGGCGAGTATCGCAACGGTAAGCTGAGGCAGGCCGTCTCTTGGCTAATGGCTTTGATCATAACCGCGCTGAGCGTTTTCGCATTTGTGACGCAGTTCCTTCGAGCGACGCGTTTTTATTTGCGGGGGACTAATACTTCATGAAGTACGTTCACATAGGTGGTTTGGAGGTTTCGGCCTTAGCATACGGTACTTGGCACCTGCCGGTCTCCCCCGAGACTTATCCCGACGGCGTTCACAAGGTTGACGAGGAAAAGAGCAGGGCCATAATCAAGAGGGCCATAGATCTTGGCATAAACTTCTTCGATACCGCTAATACCTACGTGGGGACCGTGAGTAATTCGCACGCCAACTACCCCCACTCGGGGACCTCAGAAAGAATTCTTGGAGAGGTGCTCAAGGGCTACGATAGGGAGAGCGTCGTGGTGGCGACGAAGGTCAGGGCTAGGATGGCATCATTCCACAACGGGGAGGGCCTGTCCCGCAAGCACATATCCTGGCAGATAAGGGAGTCCCTGAAGAGGCTAGACATGGATTACGTTGACATCTACTACATACACTGGAGGGATGAGTTTACGCCCCACGAAGAGACCTTGGGCGCTTTGAACGATCTAGTCCACAGGGGCCTCGTCCACTACTTGGGCATAAGCAACCATCCCGCGGAAGACATGATAGATTTCATGCGCATATCAGAGCAAAAGAACTATGAGAAGTTTAGGATAATGCAAGAACCTTACAACATGCTGGAACGCTGGATAGAGGGAAGCAAGGTCCCGGTAGCAAGGGAATACGGCATGGCGCTGGCCGCTTACGTCCCCCTAGCCCAGGGCGTACTGGCCGGGAGGTACATCAACGGGATCCCGGAGGGCAGCAGGGCTACCCTGGAGAAGGGAATGGTTGACTTTATAGACCGCACGAGGAAAGCCGTGGAATCGCTCAACGAGATCTCCAAGTCAAAGGGCATTAAGCTATCCCAGCTAGCCCTGGCTTGGCTCCTCAACGTGAAATTGGGGATAACCGTGGTTCCCCTGATTGGCGCCACCAGTTTGCAGGAGCTGGAAGAGGACGTAGAGGCGGCGAACGTTAACCTTACGGAAGATGACATGAAGGCCATCGAGGAAGCCCTAGCAAAACGACGGGAAAAGCGATGTGGGAAACGAAGCGGGGATTATCCGCTTCGTCCTTTTTTCATCATAACAATCATCTGTTGTAGCTGGTCCAGCTCTGATCTCATAAGGCGCAGGTCAGGGACTGGATTTCGCCCTGGGCAACCCTATTTTTTCTGGCCGCGGACTTTCATTCATTCATCGATATGGTCCTCCATACACATGGTCTAATTTGAAACCTCTCGAAGCATGCGCTGACTCGGCCAACGGGCGGGCGCCTGGTGAGCACGCTTATATGTCCTGGCTTGGGTCACCACTGGAAGTTGGACAAGACAACTCCATCTATAATGTTCGCCAGGGTGATCTACGCCATGCAGTGGTACTTTCTGGCGCCAGTGACGGTGGTCATAGCCTCGGCCATGCACGTGCCTTTGGCGCAGTCTGGTCTTTTGCCCTTCTACTTCATAGCCGGGGCGGCGGTAGCACAAATACCTGCGGGTGTAACCTCTTCGAAAATTTCTCCACGTTGGGTTTACGTGCTTGGACTGGGGATCCTGTCAACCTCCGATTTGACGCTATCGCTGAGTAATGGCTTTTCCGAGTTGTTGGCGTTGCGCTTTATCGCTGGAATTGGTGCGGGATTTTTCTTTTCCCCCGCGGCGGCCGTGCTCATCAAGTCGAGGGAGAACAGGGCCGGCATGGTGATGGGCCTATACAATACGGCCTTTAACATCGGGGGGACCCTTGCGCTGTTATGGGGTATCCCGGAAGTCTACCTGGGATGGAGGGCCGCAACCGCGATCGGTGGCGCTATCGGGCTCGCCCTGGCCTTTGAAAACCTTCTGGTTAACTTGAAGGAGCGCGAAGTCATCCGCTCGAGTGCCTATCACTTGAGTTTAGAAAGGCCGGTCTTGATCCTGGGTCTTTCGACGGCTGGCTTTTGGGGCGCCAACTACGCCTCGGGCAGCCTAATGGCCAGTTACGCCCAGATAGCGTATCACGCGTCGCCTTCGATGGCCGGGGTTTTTACCTCCATGTTCTTCGTCGGCAGCGCGATTGGGGGGATCACGGCCAAATACTTCGATAAGACGAAGAGGAAGCTCACATTCATAGGGGTCTTTGTGGTTTTAACGGCGGCCACTTACGGCTTGATCCTCCTCGGGCTTTACGCAATGGTCGTGGCCATGACCTTGAACGGGTTCTTGAGTAACATGGCCACGAGCGCCTATTACGCTCACACATCCGCCATATCTAGGAATTTCTCCTTCGCCTTGTCAACGGTCAATTTTCTCAATATGGCGGTCGGGGTTTGGATATCGCCGCTCTTCACGTTGGTGACTTCCATATCGCTTTCGGCTTTGCCCTTGGCTCTCGCGCTGGTTAGCATCGCGCCGTTGGCACTTTGGGCGCTACCGGGAAGCCACGTCAATGAGCTAATCACGGGAAAGCGAGCCTTCGGCGGGCCGAGGATAGGTGATTTGATGCCCTTTATGACGGCGGCTTGGCTAACCGACTCACGGCCTTCTATGGAATGAGCGGTGAACCCCTCATTTAAGCGGCGGGAGGTTGAGGAGAATTTCCGGAATCGATGGCGCGAATTACGCGGGGTAGCTCCCTTATGTCCGTTATCACGAAGTTTCCATCCACGTAGAGTTCTCCGGAGGCCTTCCTGTTCACCAACACCGCGTGGAAGTCCGCTCCAACAGCTCCGCCGAAATCCTCGTAAAGGTTATCCCCTACGTGTACGGCTTGCGCCGGGTCTTGTAGCCCCATCTCCCTGAGGGCCAGCTCGAAGGCATCCCTGCTGGGCTTGGCAGTGCCTATCTCGTCCGAGTAAAGTTGCGATGAAAGGAACGCGGAGATCCCCGCTTTTTCCATTAGGACGCGAGTGTAGGCCCCAGGCCAGTAGACAACGTTCCCCAGCACGACCAGCGTGAACTGGGACGAGAGCTGCCTAACGACGTCCCTTACGCCTGGTATTAGCAGTTTTTCGACGTCTACTGTGATCAGCGCTTTCGCCATGGCCTTCTTGAACTTCTGTATGTTGAAGCCATAGGCTTCGAGTAACCTGAGGCTGTAGTCCACCGGGTTTTCCTCCCTCGGTATAGCTCCGAGTTTGCGTCTCTTCCTCAGCTCCCTGTAAGCGAGGTTGGTTTTCTGATCCGCTTCTTCTTTAGGCATGCCCGTCTCTTCTGAGTAATGCTTGTCTATCTCGTCAAAGAACGAATCACCGAAGATCGTTCCCCACACGTCGAACGAAATGCCCTTAACCATAACGGGGTTCGCCGGGACGGAATTAAGCTTGGCGCGAAGCCGTTCGGCCATGCGCTTGTAAACGGATTCCAGCGCACGGTGAGGTGATTAGACGAACGACAAACATCGCCCTTCATGGCGGGGAGGAGGCCAGCAGATGGTGCTTGGGTTTCGCTCTACGCAGGCGCACGC
>JAWDNK010000070.1:0-6562 GCA_046534355.1 Candidatus Martarchaeota archaeon
GTTCATCGGGAGTCTTCCGCTCCGCCCCCGTCAGGACGCACCCACCCAGGAGTGAAGGTAGGACCGCGCGGTCCCACCGATCGCGCTGGGAAGCGCCCTCCATTTTCAGTCCCCTTCCTCCTCTGCGTGTGCACGTAGCCCTCCCTCTCTTTCCAAAGGAGGTCTTGGGTCTTTGCAACCACCCCACTGCCCATGCACACACAAATCGTTCATATCCAATTATATATAAACTTACCTATTTTGAAACTGCTGACCACGGCTTCTGCGCGAGTATGGGTCTTCGGCGATTCCCTCTGTTACGTCAGGTTTTCCGCTCGAATCACCGATTTGACGGCCTCCATGAAGTTGAGCTCGTCGGAGAGATAAGCGTCCACGAACCCGTCCTTTTTGAGTAGCTTGGTCATCAGAGCTTTCCTAATCGCTCTTGGCATGGCGGAGTAAAGGCGCAGTAGACGGCCCTGCTCGCGGATCTCGGCCTCTAGGTCGGCCAGTTCATCGGTTAGACGTTCGTCCAGTTCATCCCCGGAAGCGATGGCCTCCGCAGCCACTTCGGCAGAGATGGCGGCTGGACGAATGCCCTCGCCGGCTATTGGGAAAACGAGCCCTCTGGCCTCCCCTATTCTGCCGCGTTTATCTCTGACCTCCCCAACTGATATGGGCGCGCCGCTCAAAGAAGTCACCTTGCCGGGGACCTTTCTCTTCACGTAATCTAGTAGGAGCCGGGCTGGGTTTCTGACCTCGAGGAACCCGGCGCCTACGTTGGCGGTGCCGGGCCTGCTCGGGAAGACCCAGTAGAAACCAGTTAGGTCGCTGTTGAATTCAAGCGATACCCAATCGACGGTTTCTTCTGTCTGGACGATCGCCCTAACGGTTAGCACGGTTGTCCTGTCTCTTGAATACGGGCCGGTGGCGTCGATCACAAGCTCGTGCGCGCGGGCCTCGCCGTTCGTCCAGCGTTTGACGGCTCCCCCCCTGAGCTCATTGACCCATCCCGTTTTATCGATGACCACCCATTTTGCGTACCTATAATGGGTTGAGTACACCTCCGATCCGTCGATTAGCAACTTAAAGTCGTGCACTTCCTTTATAACTTTCCATGGATATTTCGGCGCGTAAGAATTGGTGACCACCTCGCCGCAAGGCTTGAAATACTTTTCCGTGACGTCGAAGAGTTCAGCTTCGATACCGGAATGCCTCAGCAGCTGGAATAGGTAGGAACCGGCCACCCCGGCGCCTCTGATGGCAACGCGCGACAATCCTGCCACACCCACTTGAGTGGCGCCCCCCTTAAAAATCGTTGCTAAAATCCGGTGGGGCTAGGAAGCTACTCAAGGTGTTGACCGTCCCGTCGTTAATGAGCTTTTTCGCTTTTATGGGATCGTTGAGTTTAAAAAGCTCGGCCTCTTTTGTGAGAAAGTTGCTGGCGTGGATGTCCCTAGTGTCTAAGGCCAATCTGGCCGAGGTCATGACGGTGGTAGGCATCTACGTCCACGCCTGGTTTCTCGTTTTCGCGGTGGGGCTTCCCTACGTGGTTTTGGCACTGGAATGGAAGGCCATAAGGGGAAAGGACGGCCTTTACCTCGGTGCGGCGAGAAAGGCCAGCATGGTGTGGGGTGTCTCTTTTGCCGCGGGTGCGGCTACCGGGACGCTCGTGGAGTTCGGTCTTGTGCAGGTCTGGTCCGGTACCCTCGCGGCGCTGGGTACCTTCTTCTTCGCGGTGATGTACCTCGAGTTATTCGCCTTCATGACAGAAATAATCTTCGTGGTGCTCTACATATACACCTGGGACACCTACGCTTACAGGTGGGTCCACTGGTTTTTCGGCTTGGTAGTCCTCTTGGGTTCTAACGTGAGCGCCCTCATGATACTGGGGGCTAACGCGTTTATGAACGTCCCGTGGGGGACTGGGAGCCTCATATCCGAGGTTTTACCTTGGGAAACCGTGAGCTACGGTCCCCTGGTGGCCAACAGCACAGCCCTGATTTCGCTGGCGTCGGGACTGAGCAAGGGACCTTTGCCGCTAGCCAGCGTTTCGTTTGGGTCCTCGCTGGGCCAGGTCCTATCGAATCCCATGATAAAGCGAACGACAAACCTCGCCTTTAGGGCGGGGTAAAACCTTAAGATCAGGAAAACTATTTCCCTTTAAGATGCTCTCTTCTGGTCAACTCTGTGAACATGAGGAGCGGGAGCCGACACTTACTCCCGCAATACCGGAGGAGGGCATCTCCGAAGTCGAATTCAAGAATAGGAGGACAAACGTAGTCCGTCTTCTTCCAAACGGTTTCCAGGAAAAGAAACTGAGAAGGCTAGCGAACGCCTCCGCGGGGTTGTTCAACGAGATCAACTACGAGAGGAGGCAACAGTTCTTTCGCGGGGAGAAAGTAGACTTCAGGGAAACCTGGGACAAGTACTACGAGAAGTACAAGGGTGTGCTTGGCGTTAACGCACAAGCAGCCATGCAGAAGAACAACGAAGCCTGGAACTCCACCTTCTCCCTCCTCAAGCTGAAGAAAGAAGGAAAATTGCCACCCTTCATGAACCACGTTAGCCCACCGCGTTACTGGAAGGAGGGAGAGATAAAGAGGAGAAAACTCATTCTAGTCGTCAGGCAGGACAGATATGTTGTGGACGAGAAAAACCGCATCATCCTAAAGGACTTCGACCTTGAAGTGGAGTTCGCGGGTAGGTTGAGGTGGTACGGTAAACAAGGTAGACTCGAAATATACTACGACGAAACGCGGAACGCTTGGTACGCCTCCATCCCAGTGGAGGTAGGTGTTGAAGAAACTAAAACGGGAAGGAAGAGCGAGCACATCGTGAGAGGAGAGAGGAAATCAATACAAGTCGAATCTCCCAAAGGAAACAAAGTAGCCTCCATTGATTTGGGCGTCAACGTTTTAGCGAGCGTCGTTATCGACGACGGCACTTGGTTGCTCTACAAAGGCGTCAGGACTAAAGAGGACTACTTTTACTTCGAGAAGGAGATAGCGCAAGTACAATCCTTGGCGGATGAGACCAAAAACTCAAGCGAATGTGAAGCGCACGAGGAGCTTAACAGAGAGAGGAGGAGGCTTTTCAAGAAATTGACCAGGAGGCTCCTTCACCTATACAGAAGTTTTGCCTCTCACTTATTAAAACAACTCCACGAACTAGGGGTTTCAACGATCTACTTGGGTTACCCATTTAACATCGCTCAAGACAAGGGCAACAAGTTCACATCGAACATGTGGTCTTACCGCGAGTTGATGGACGTCATAGAACTGAAGGCTCAAGAGCGCGGTATGAAGGCCTTCGAGGTCGTCGAGTACAACACCTCGAAGTACTGCGCTTACCACGACGTGGAGGTCAAGAGACATCCAAGGGGAGTCATCAGTTGTCCTAAAGGGCATAAACTGCATTCAGATCTAAACGGCGCATTGAACATTCTCAAGAAGGCTACCGGCGTGGTAATCTCAACGGTAAAGAAGCCTCTCTCCTTCATCGTAGACCACAACACAGTAGCACCCGTAAAAGGGGTGTAACCCTTGAGACCTCGGGAACCTCGGCTTTAAGGGCGTGGGAGGAGGTCAGAGGTATTACATTTATGTCCATCTATTGGTACACTTGGGGTGTAGTGTCTCGTTCTCTTCACCTTCTTCTAGGCGTGGTAATGGCTGTGGGCGCGGTTCTCGTGCCGGTCGGTTTTAACATGATATTCGCTTTCATGGATGATCCCGTTGGTTTAAAAAGGGGATTGGCCGGAAACGGTTGGGCGGTATTCGGTAACCCGCTTTACCCGGACTTCACCGTTCACAGGATAAGCGCAGCCATATCCATGGCGGCCATGGTCTTCGCGAGCGTCTATGCCGTTAAGGCGTACAGAGAGCGCGAGAAGAGATACGAGCGCGCCTCGGAATTCGGCCTCTACGTCGGTCTCCCCGCGCTTTTGGTCGCGTCGATCACTGGGGCGATTTACGCTTTCCTATTGGCGAAGTACAGCCCTTACATAGCTTCGGCAGTGCTTGGACCTCTGTCCTTTTCTTCGTTGGCGACGTTTTTCGACCTTTATCCCGAGTTTGTGGGCTTCATGGCCGTGGTCATCGGGATATGGGCCTTTGCGATTTTCAACGCCCTCCACAGGAGGTTTGACAAAGCGAAGGAAGTCTCTTCGGTCGCCTTGCTCATACTTTCCCTCATAGGGGTCCCTTACGGCGAGGTGTTAAACGACCTTCCCCGTTACCCATATATGGTCGTTCAGGGGACCGGCGGCGTCGAAGCCGCTCAGCTCATCAATCATTGGATGTTCATACCTACCTCTTTTGCCTATGCGGCCCTTATCGTTGGTGCGGTTCTTATGGCGATTTTTTCCTACATGTTGTACTTGGTATTTGGAGCTAAGCAGCCCGGTGGCCAGCGTGCAAACCACCCCGAAAGAAGCGTTTCACAAAACCTTTCCGCTTCGCCTGCCCCGGGTTCGCGATGAAGGCGCGCGTAAGCCGGCTGAGCTCTGTTTGGGCGAGGTAGTGCACGGAGGGCGGTGGCATGCGCGGGAGCGTATGACTTTAAAAACGGGTCATCACCTTATCGCGAATGAAAGTGGGTGGGTCGCTCTCGAGGGGTCTTCGGTACTTCGCTTCCCTGTCCAAGTTGCCTCAAACGCTGATGTTGGTCTTTACGGCCTTCATCGGTTACGTCACGCCTCACGGGCATCTGAACCCCGCGGCTTTGTCGATCCTTTTGGTCTCGGAGTTCTTGGCCATTTCGGGGACGACTTCGATAAACATGTATCACGATAGGGACATCGACGCCTTGATGGGGAGGACGAAGAGCAGACCCCTGCCGTCCGGCTCAATTAGGCCTCGGGAAGCTCTGGCGCTGGGTTACGTTTTGCTGTTTTCTGGACTAGCCATTTCAGTCCTAGACGGATTACTCCTGACCTTGACCATAATCCTAGGCTACGCGTTCGACATATGGGTGTATACCGTGATGTTGAAGAGGAGGAGTTCGCTTAACATAATCTTCGGTGGGATCGCGGGCGCCATGCCGATCTTGGGTGGTTGGGTGGCGAGGACCGGAAGCTTCGCGGTTGGAGGCGTCGTCCTTTCGCTTTTGATACTTTTGTGGATACCGCTTCACACCTGGGTAATAACCCTTGTCCACAAAGAAGACTACACGAGGGCAGGCATCCCCATGGTACCCTTGAGAGCGGGCGTCGGGCGGCTTTTCGTTTACTTGTTTTTTGCGTTAGCGGCGTTCTTCTTCGCGACTTTTGAATTGGCCGTAATCGGGTTGACCACGTGGCTGATGCCCACGCTGTCCGGCGTTATGATCGCCGCGCTGCTCTCGATGCTGTATGCCGCTTTCTTCTTGGGTCGGGGGCGCTTACTGAGGCCATCACAAATGCTAGCCGATGTCTTCTTGATGGTTTCACTGTTATCGTTGCTCCTGAGGTAATCAACGCTAGGGGCTAACTTTTAGCGGTGGGGAAGCGGGCTATCCATCAAAAAGTTAAAATGCTGCTGTCGGTAGGGAAATGCGCGGTCGTCGTCTAGCTGGTTAGGACGCCAGCTCCCCAAGCTGGCGATCCCGGGTTCAAATCCCGGCGGCCGCACTCTCGCACGCGTTGTGCTTTCTTGATCGGAGGCTGGGCTTTGGAGGTTTCTGTATACCTTCTTCCCGCCGGGCTTTTTACCGGTGTTTAACGGTGTAAGATAGGTAAAGTATACATTGGGATTCGTCTAAAATTATGGATAAGGGAGCTAAAGTCCCTTCCACAGGGAAGGGATGGATAGCCCCATATGGTCAAACTAAAATTTTGTGGCCGCAATGCGTGAGAGTTCGTGTTGCAGTGCCATTGGATCCAGACAGGGACGTCGGGACAAGGGAAAAGAGGAGATGAGGAGATGACAGCGCTCAGGAGGCTGCCTCCTGAGGCCCTACCACTTTTATCTGCAGTTAACTACCCCGCCCTCACGGACGGGGCTTCCCGGTTCATCGATACGCTTACGCGGGAAATGCCGCGGGTATTCCGCCGGCGGGGAGGCGTTATAATCCCCGGGCGTCTCCCCTACGTTCCATGGGGAAAGTCCCTCCTTCTTCTCTAGGTTTGGAGGCACAGATATCTCTTTCTGTGACGCAAAAAGGTTTCTGTAAGGGGGCTATCCATCCCCCACCTTACGGGGGGGGACTTTCGCCCCCTTAACCCCCATAAAGTTAAACCTGGTTCAAAAACGGAGAGAGATCTCTTTTAAAGACGGGAGGGAGTTCTAAGAACGAAACGGGATAAAGGATACGTCATGAACGAGGTGGGGCGCTGCATAACGAGCACCGCTCACGCGTGGTCTTTCAGGAGCGACGTACGCCCCTAGCAAGCGTTCCTCGGTCAAAAGGCCTACGAGGCCTCGTTGGGGGCTCCGCGATGCGTTGAGGACGAAGGTAGCGCCCCTTCGGAGGCCCCCCGGTTTTGTGGAGGACCACCGCCGTATATACAAACCGTGAAACGACGCTGATGCTTAGTCTGTCGGAGGGGGGGAGGGAGGAAGGGAGGAAGGGAGATCGCTCCCCTACGCTCCCCTGGTTCACC
>JAWDNK010000071.1:0-6435 GCA_046534355.1 Candidatus Martarchaeota archaeon
GGCCTCATTCAACCACGTCACTTCTTTCTTCAATGCCGTGAGCATCTTCATGGTATCGAACGCGGAAAGGCTCTTCTTTTTATCGCCCTTGTGCTCAGCGTAGTACTTGTTCCTGGCCTCTAAAAATGATTCCATACGAAGCGGCAAGACCCAAAGTGCTTTTCCAGAAGGACTTTCTGGCCTTCATCTGGATATAGTCTCACTTTGAGGGTCTTGATCATCGCTTACACAATTTTGCTGGCGCCGATAAACTTTTTGGTTGACAATTCATCTCCTCCCTAAAGGTCGGAGCTTTCTTGCTAACATGTTGTAAGGTACGCGGTCGATTAAACTCAGCTTCACTTAGCGTTGAGAGCCTTCCCCCCTTCCCCTCCCCCCCGTGAGTTCGGGGAGTGAGGACGGTGGAACGCCATTGGATAACCACTAGAGCCGTCCAACTCCGTGTTGACCCTTCCTATGGGCAAAACCCAAATAAGCTACCGGCTTGCCTGCCTTCTTAAACTTCGCTGCGTAGAGATAAAACACTGGAGGAAGCTAAATCAGCCGACCCTTGCGAAACATATCTCGATTCGCTCACCGGTATACATAAAACGCCAGGAGACGCGGCCCCATTTCCACAACTCGATCTTGAGCTCGTTGCTCCGGTCCCAATCCATGTCCCTACGATAGCCGAGGCGATCAAGACCGCCTTTATCGAGTTTCTGTATCAACTCATGAAAGGGCACGGACCAAACATCTCCCCAGCCTCGTAGTATCTGACCCAGCGCCTCGGAATGGGCATGACCTGGAGGTCTACACACTCTTTAGAATGGAGTGGGCTTGCCCTTGATCGGCGATTCCTGCGAATCAGCCGCCAGCTAGATATGTCTATCCTCTCTCGGCAGTTTCTCCCTTGAAAAGAACATAAGCCAAAAGTACGAACATGAGCACAACAGCAGCCGCATCACCGGTCGGGGATAGAAACCAAAGACCGAAAACAAAGGAAAGCGCGGAAACCAAGCCAGCGAAAGATACGCCGGAGATTGTAAAATATCACGAAGAGGATCTCGTACGAGGTCGCCTGCACGCTGCGAATACGATTCATCCTGAACAAAAAGTCTAAAACCGTGACGGCTACCGCCCCAACGAAAAACATCAAAAACAAGTCTATTCTTTCACACATAAGTAGGTATCGCGATCGCGCAGAAATCTATCTCGTCGAGAACTTCTCGTCAATCGGGTGAGGACTAAGCGCCGCAATCTGAAGGGCATGCATCTATGAAGAGACCAGCGAGTCCGATGATGCGCGTTCTTTAGGGTTCGGGTCACGTTCTGGCGTCTAACTCGACTCATCACTAGGAGTAGCTTCGGAGCGACCCTCGTCGTATACCGGGAACAACGGCGCAAAACGAAAACTCTTACCCTGTTATCGGAATACACGACTCAGCGAACCACTTTCTCAGCAGATAAACAGCATGTTAACTTCTCGCGAGCGAGAAAAAGCGCGGTGCGCGTACCTAATGAGACCTTGCCTCGCTGCGTTTAAAGGCGGGCGCAGATTGACCACATGTATGCTGGGATAAGGGACGATTCTCTTGAGTGGTACTGCAAGAAGTCCGGGTGCAGCGATTATATCGATGGGCTGAAGCGCCTTGGTCTGCGCGGCCTAGAGATACACGTAGATAGATCGCTACGCGCGCCCGACTATTCAAAACCTGCATCAGCAAAGGGCGCCACGGTGGACCTTGGGGACCCCGCCGTGGCCCGCCGCGTCAAAGAGATTTTCACGGAAGCGGGGGTCACCGTTTCCGCAGTACTCATTGAGAACGATTTTGGAAGGGAAAACATCGAGGCCGAAATCGATTGGATGATCGGCGCGGCGCGGGTGGCCGAATCCCTCGGTACCGATGTAGTTAGGATAAACTCAGTCATGTCTCCTTCGCCGGAGATTTCCCGGGAGAAATACGTGGAAAAGGTTGTTGGCGCTTTAAGGCAGGCCCTGCGCGAGACGCATGCGACTTGCTTCGCGATAGAAAATCATGGCGTAATGGGAAACGAACCGGAATTCATAAGGGCTGTGCTAAGAGGAGTGAGCGACCAGCGGTTGGGCTTGACCCTTGACACGGGTAACTTTTACTGGGCAGGGTATCCGCTGAGCACGGTCTACGACCTAGTTAAAGAGTTTGCGCCGTCGACTTTGCACACCCACCTCAAGAACATGACCTTTTCGCCCGCAGAAAGGGAAAAGCGCAGGGATTGGTGCAGGGACTGGCCAAAGGAGGCCAGACCGTTATACGAGGGTGATATCGACTACTCGAAGGTATTCGAAACGCTCCAAGCGGCAGGATATGGGCGGGATGTCACAATAGAGGATGAATCTCTTGGTAATTACCCCGCCCAAGAGGCGATAGAAATACTTCAGCGGGATGCCAAGTATGTACAAGGCCTCCTCGAAAAGCTACGCAAACCAGCTGATTAGACCCCAGAAATGAGAGCTGATTTGAGGCTAGAGAGAGGCCGGGCGAAACGCGTTGCGCGGCCCAAAAGCGCTACGACGCAAAGCGGGTTCCGCCGGGGTGAGAAGTCTCCGGCTAACGCGTGCTAATGCGTACAAACGAGACAGCGAACAATCAAGCCCAGAATAACAAAAACGCTATGGCCTACGCGTTACTCGTGCTTTCCCTCCTCCACTTGCAATCTCGCGTACTACCCCATCAGCTCTCAACAAAAACCTTCAGTTTCAATATACTCTGCCCATACAGAGGATGATTTTGCTAAACAAATCAAAACAAACTGGTCACCTCCTTCCTTCATCAGTGATAAGCGTAATCAAGACGAGTCTGGAAATGTGTTTGGATTAGCTAGCTTTCTTGTTTCAACTTAATACATAACGTCGCAGCTAATCCCTAAATGTGCGTAAGCAGGTAGGTTTTCGGTGATACCAACCAAAAAATCTTAAATTAATGGCTTTTTTCCGCTGCTAGTTCAACCCTTGGTTACGTCGTAGCCGGACAAGCTCTTAGCGGCCGTCTCGTAACCCTTCATGTACCAAGCAAAGGAGAGTATTAATGCAAGGACGAAAACCGCCATGACGATAGCAGACGATACGTCGAACATGCTCATCGTCTCAGCCGCGGTTGAGGGCAAATAAAATACCGATAACAAGAGCGTTATCACTCCAGCTGCTATCCACACCATGGCGCGCACCGCCGAGATCAACGTACCCCTTTTTCCTGTGGGGAAAAGCTCCGGTTCAAGCATGGCTCTCACGCCCCACGTGAGTTCCGTGGGTAGGAACAACAGCGTTATTATGGTCAGCAACACGAATCCGCCAAAGCTACCGGTGACCGCAACGTACCCCCAAAGGGCGCCCCAAAGTACAACAAGAGACCCATAGGCGATTAGCGCGGCGGACTTCCTCGAAAGCCTATGCGCGAAGAACACGCCAAACAACACACCGACTACTACCATAGTAAGCCCTCCCACAAGCGGTATCAGACTGGAGTATTGCGTGAAGTAGAGATATCCCACGTCGTAAGTTATCCAGGTGAAGGCTACATCTTGAGCTATACCGATGATCGTTATCATGAGGATTCTGAAGCCCAGGCCAGCCTTCGGCGTCACCCTTTCCACTGCTTGTTGGTCAACCATTTGCCAAGCCTTTTCCACGCCCACAGAAGCTTTACCCTTTACCGCCGACCAGGGTATACTCTCCTTAACACCCCAATATCCCAAGAGCATGGCTAGAAGGGGTGCCGCGAAAAGCAAAGCATACGCCGTTTCAGCTTGCGCTGCGCTAAACCCAAGTAACACTGGTATGAAGACTATGGCAACCCCCAGATTTCCAAAGTTTTGAACTAGTACTTCCAAATTCCCCCTCCACTTGGCGGGTACAACCTCCGCAATGGCCGTTAAGATGGGAGTTTCGAGACCTATGGCAGCCATGCCTACCAGTATGAAAGAGACCACCAAGGCATAAATGTTGGTCGGAGCGAGTAGAAATATCGCTATTCCGATTAGAATCATACCCGCGACCAAAAGAAACGAGTTCCTCCTACCCATCCTGTCCGTCAAGAAGCCAGCCAAGAGTGCGCCGAAACCTCCGGCTATGAAACTCAGGCTCAAGCCGATGAAGTAATACTTTTGGGGAACCAGGCTACTGATCGTGGCCACGGGACCATAGCTCTCCGCCACCCCGTAGACCAGCATCCCCATAGCGAGCGCAGTTATCGCGAGCCACGGAATCCTCTCGGACGCGGCGGCATTAGTAGCCGACCCCCGAGCTTTCACCTCACCAGGGCTTGGCTTACTCGCCCTTAATTCCGTGAGCTGATCCGATGGACCTGAGGTCACCTCGGGTGAAGGACCCGAGACAGACCTCGCATCATCATTAGAAACGTCGCCTTTCATGATTTTCCCGTGTCAGTCAACACGGGCAATATAAGTCTATTTCTACACGTTCGTGCATAAAACGCTGGAACCAATGCCGCAATCGGCGGGAAGCGCGCCTTGAAAACTACTCCGAAATACTCGCCCACCAGATAAAAGAGAAACGCCCAAACGCAGCCTTCTTTTTACGTCATTCGACGGACAAAAATCCGGCTGTCATGCTAATCTAAGCACGATGCTTCATGGTTTTCACCGGAGACGCCCTACGCGAGGACGAGGAATCGGAAACAAATGCTTTTACGATTAAAAGCTTGAGTGCGTTCCATGAGAGCCTAGGCCGAGTTGACAGCAGCACGTCCCCACGAGCATAGCCCGTGCCTTAGCGAGGGATACGGATCAAGAGTACGCAAACATCCCCGGAGGGGGTATGAAGGCCTCCTACAAAGAGGACCGGAAACCCTAAAGTCCCCTCGGCGAGAGGGGTAGTTTACCCGGCGTGGGCCAATACATTACTTAAAACCCGCAACCGGCTGATACCGGGTTCGCCTTTAAAACCGAGGTGGAAGGTCACCAAGCCAGGTCAACCGCGGAAAAGTTAGGCACGCATATTAAGAAGCCCGCTCGATCGTGCGCTTCGGCTTTCCCTACCCAAAACGGTCCGGAAACCGTTAGCGCGTGGCCAACGGACCTCGCAGGTAGCCCAGTTCTTTGGCCAGCAAAACCGCAGCGACTGTTTTAGCATCAAAGATTTCCCCTTGCCTTATCTTCCTGAGGACTTCTTCTTTGCTCATTTGAAGCACTTGAATTACCTCATCTTCATCGAGCTGCTGAGATTTACGCTCGCCTTGACGCAACCACGCTACGAATAGCGTTATTTTTTCGTCGTCGTAACCAGGAGAGACGGCGATCTGGCCCATCCTGATCAGCTTTTCGGCTACGTATCCAGTTTCCTCTGCTAATTCTCTCTTGGCACACTCGTAAACGCTTTCTCCCCGCTCCAGGGTGCCCGCGGGAACCTCGAGTACGCGGCTACTAATGCTGTAACGGAACTGGTTTTCGAGAATCAGTTGTTCCCCGAGAATGGGCAAAACCGCCACCGCTCCTCTGTGTCTCACCACGTCAACTTCAACCACCCTACCCGCTTTCTCAAAGGTTTCCCTATACAGCGAGAAAACCCTAGATTGATATACCTTCTGCGAAGATATGAGGCTAGGATCTTCCATAGTTTTTCCAAATCGCGCGCTTTACGCCTTCCTGTGTAGCTCGCTCCGCTATGATCCCCACAGAAATCACTTTAAGCGACCTTTAACGGAATCGTGCAACCCCTTTCCACATTTAACAAATTTGTACTACGTTGCTAAGCTCCTATTATAACCGGGTTCGGCGGAGAGGCGGTACCCGAGGCTCACTTCGACCTTGCCCTGGCCTGGACAAAGGAATACCGGGAAATCTACCCGAAGACGTGTACGGGGGGTTTGCATGAGTGCCTTAAGTTGCGGCTTCACGACCCCCGGGGCCCGTAGAGGGGGGTTACTGAAAAGCGAGGATATACCCGAGACGCATAGAAGATAGAAGATCGCAAAGAAAGTGGTTAAAGAATTCTTCTCCAACCTAATATGTTGGTCTCGCCGAGAAAAGCGCCGACACGTCAATCGCGCTCATCCTTCAATCCGCGTCAAACACCGTGACGGAGCGTTTAAATGTCTCGATAGTAGCTTCTTATGCAATACACGCGTCTGGGTTCTTCTGGTCTCAAGGTATCCAGAATATGCCTGGGTACCATGTCGTTCGGTAACACCGCCGATTGGATGGTGGAGAAGGAAGAGGCGTTCAAGGTCCTGAACAGGGCCTGGGACCTCGGCATCAACTTCTACGACACCGCAAACGTCTACTCCAGGGGCAGGTCGGAGGAAATACTGGGAGAGTTCCTCCAGGGGAGGAGGGAGGATGCCGTTGTAGCCACGAAGGTTTTCGGAAGGATGGGAGATAGTCCTAACGACTCGGGGCTTTCCAGAAAGCACATAATCAAGCAAGTGGGCGACTCGCTGCGCAGGCTCAAGACCGATT
>JAWDNK010000072.1:0-6432 GCA_046534355.1 Candidatus Martarchaeota archaeon
CTTCAACAAGCATAATTGTGAGAGGACGCAGTGGTTCTTTCCGCAGCGCGAGATAAACTTCGAATGCACGCGGCACGACTATTATGAGAATTACGAGAAGGGCTTGGAGTGAACGCGCAGGTCGCTGTGCAGGAAAGCGACGACGCCTGGTTATAGCACTTCTACTTCCTAAAGATAAGGAACGTGGAAAAGCTCTCACCCAACGTGAAGCGCGTGAGTCCGCCGCGTTACTGGAGTGCCAGAGGAACAAATAAGACAAAGCCGGTGCTCGTGGTTAGGCGGCAGGTACGCCGTAGACGAAGGGGTCAGTGAATGTTAAGGAGTAAAAGGTGTAAGTAAATTTCGCGGGTAGGCTTAGGCGGCATGTCAAAGAGGGTAGGCTCGAGGTATACCGCGACCCGGCCAAGAACGCTGGGTATGCCTGAATATCGTTCGAGGTAGGCATCAGGGCGATGAAGAAGGTAAATGAGTTGAATTACATTACATCTTCTACTGTGAGAGGAGGTCGACCCAAGTCGAGTCCTCCAAGGGTGACGAGGGCACTTCGGCCGACTTGGGCATAAAATAAGCGTCCTGGCGAGCGTCGCCGGCGATGGCAACTGGATGCGATACAACGGTGTTAGGGTCAAGGAGGATTACTTCTACGGTGAGAGGAGGATCGCAGAAGCCTGGCCGCTTGCGGGCGGGAAAATAACGTAGTGGAACGGGAGGCTCATGATGAGTTATCGAGGGAGAAGAGGATACTTTTCAGGAAGTTGAAGAAAACGCTGCTTTGCCTTCACAGAAACCATGCTTCCCACCTGGTCAAGGCCCTCCACGAGCTCGGCGCCTCGGCGATCTGCTTGGGCTACCCTTTCAGCGTAGCGCATGAGGAGGGCAATGGGTTTACGTTAAACCTCTGGTCCTACCGTAAACCGATGGACGCGGTGGGGTTGAAGGCTCAAGAGTACGGAATGATGGCCTTCGAGGTCGTTGAGCAAGGCACCCCCAAGTACTGCGCCCATCACGGCGCAGAACTCGAGAGGTACCCAAGGGGAGTAGCCAGCTGTCCCCCGGGCCGCATACTGCACTCCGGCCTGAACGGCGCGCCGAACATCCTGGAGAAGGCCACTAACTCGGTGGCTTCAACGGCAAAGAAACCGTTTTCCTTCCTGGCGGACCACAACACAGTAGCACCCGTAAAAGGGGTGTAACCCTTTAGACCTTGGGAACCGTCGCCCTTCAGGGCGGAGGGCAGGTCGGTTCCAAGAGTTGGTCGGTATAAGGCGCTCTAGGCGCGGAAACGCGCCGAACTCAGTTTTTAGCAAACGGCTTAAGATAAAAATATCAGGAAGGATCAATGAGACGCCTGAGTCTTGGAACGCGCGTACGAGGTTTCGTTTCACGCTAAGAACACAAGGCTGCGTTAAGAGATAACTGTTGAGAAGAAAGATGAAGTGTTGACAGGATATCCTCGATAGCTTGGCTGTTTGAGCGCGGCGTAGGAGCCGACATTGCATTCGTTCGTCGCTGAATGAGGAAGATCTGAAAGGTAAGGCTTTAACGTTGGAGTTTTTTTCAGACCGGTACGAGAGAGCTATGCGTTTCTGTTACGAGTCCTGTGACTTGCAGGAGTCCTTCGGCGCAGCGAAAGGAGTAATATTTGATCTGTGCTTTTCCTCGAAATCCGAAATCCGTGAAATGCAAAAAAAGTTTACGCTTATAGCGATATCTCTTCGGAGCGGCGTTTGTGCTGCATCTACTCAGGTGTGTTAAGATGATAGAATGTCGGGCTTTGGGCAAAACTTACTCTGACGGCACGGTGGCTTTGCGGTCGTTTACAGCAACCTTCAAAAAATTGAGGACGTGCATCTTGGGCAGGAACGGGGCTGGAAAGACAACGCTGCTCAGGATATTGTCAACCCAACTCGTCCCAAGCGAAGGTGAGGCCTATATAAACGGCTACGAAGTCGTACGGGACGCCATTCGCGTTCGCCACTTGGTGTGCAGTATACCGCAGGAGGCCCAGACGGCGGGGATGTCGACCCCCTTGGAACACGTGGTGATGTATCTCACGGCTAGAGGCTTTTCGTTTTCCGAGGCGTTCTCCTCAGCCAAAAAAGTGCTGAAGGAATTGGAAATGGGTGAATGCATGAACAAACCAACCGATGAACTATCCGGTGGTATGAAGAGGAAGGTATTTGTCGCAATGGCGATGGCTTCGAACGCGCCGGTTGTTTTTCTTGACGAGCCTACGGTTGGTTTAGATCCTATATCGAGAATATCGGTTTGGCACGCCATAAGGGATCTGGACGCCCAGCTAGTTCTCACAACGCATTACATGGAAGAAGCATCGGAGTTATGCGATGAAATAGTGTTGATCGATTCTGGCAAGCTATTGGCCCAAGGGACCAAGGATGAACTGATGGCTCCCATAAAGGGAAAAGTGAGGGTCGAGGGGGTAGGCAAAATTATGATCGGCTCAACGCCGATTTCTTACGTTGATGCAGACAAAGCCGAACGCTACGTAGGCAGGGCCGTCGTTAGGCCAGTGGGTCTCGAAGACTTGATGATTCTTAGGGGAGCTATGCCCCTGGAAGACGGCTTAGGACGGGAGGAGTAGATTACCGATGTGCAGTCTCATGTCTAGGCTAAGGTTTGTTGCCGCATTCACTTGGTTTTACGGTTACTCCAGCATGAAACGGGGCCTTTACTTCGTTTTGTCGTACCTTAGTTTTCCCCTTTCTCTCCTGTTCTTCATATACGTAATTTCTCATGGGCAGGATTTGGACTATGGCTTGTTGGGAGGATTGCTCGGTATCATGTCGGGTAACTCTCTCACGTCCATCGGTGACTTCGTTTTTCTCAGGGCCCAGCTTAAGATACAGGACCTATTGGTCGCGAGCGACGTGCGGCCCGAGGATTACGTCATGGCGCTAGCGGCGGGGAATTTGGTGTACTCTTCGCCTGGCCTTCTTCTCTATCTTGTGCTGGGATTTTTGCTGGGGTTGTTCAATTTGCAAAACGTTTGGCTTTTCCTGGTTTTGATGCTTGGATTGGCGCTTACCTCTACTTCCTTAGCCGTACTTGTGGCCAGCAGGATATCGCACGTGCGCAACGTATGGGGCATATCAAGTCTTCTATCTGTAGTTTTGACGTTGTTGCCGCCTTTGTATTATCCGTACTGGGTATTGCCAAAATTCGCCCTTTATATACTAATGGTCTCCCCCTCCACGCCCGTATCGGTGTTATGCCAATGGTATTTCGGCCTTGGAGGATTCAGCTTCCTTTCCCTAGTCGTCTTCATCATCGAGATCATCGTTTATCCCCTTCTAGGTCTTAAGTTGATTAGATGGATGGACAAGCGAACGACGAGGGCCGAGTAGCGGGAAGTGTTTGGGCAACTATCGCGAAGCTTAATCGCTGTTCAGGACGCGGGACACCCGCTTGCGGGCTTAGCCGGATTTGCCGTCCAGGCCAAGTCGATTAGATTACGATGGAGGTTCCTCTAGCCGTCTCCTTGTGCGCACCAGCGCTTCGCTACATCAGACAGCAGCCTTGCCAGCTAGAACTATGAGGTGGCATTTCCTATTATAGAGACTGGTTCTGTCCGTTTCAGCTTTACCGCGGACTTCTGCAACCCAAGCGATGGTCTAAGCCGCATAAATCTCGCGGCAGGGAAGCGAGCGCCCTCAAGGCGGCGTCTTGTATCGCTTCGGATATAGTGGCATGCTCGTATCCGGAAAAAGCCAAATCGCTGGCCGTTGCTTCTAGCTTCAAAGCTAGACCGATATCAGCGATTAGTTCTTCGGCGTCATAGCTCACGAGTCCACCACCTAGGAGCTTGCCCTTTGTATTGAAGATCAGTTTCACAAGCCCTTGCGCGTAGCCCAAGGCCATGGCTTTTTCGTTGAACGTTATATCCGATCTGCCGATTACCACGTCTCCGTAGAGCTTCCTCGCCGATTCCTCACTTAGCCCTACTTCGGCGAACTGCGGCACGGTGTATATCCCTGAAGGAAGCATCGATTGATTTACCTTCGCCTCCCTCCCTGCCATGTTAAGGGCGGCAACTCTGCCCATGTACATGGCACGGGTGGCCCCCTTTACAGAAGTGACTTCGCCGACGGCGTATAGCCAAGGGAGGTTGGTTCTACACTTTTCGTCGACCCTCACGAATCCGTTGTGTAGCTCAGCTCCAAGTTTTTCCAAGTTTAGCCCTTCCGTGTTGGGCAACCAGGAGTGGGAAGGGATGATCCCGTCGAAGGGGGTTTCCTTTGGGTTACCGTCGACCGTATACTTGATTACCCCATTTTCCACAGTAACCCCCTTCGCTCCCATAACAAATTTTATACCGTGTTCTTGAAGGGAAGACATCAATACACCCGTTAGCTCTGAGTCAAACTGAGGAAAAAGCGTTTCGTTCTCGTCTATGACGGTCACCTCGCTGCCCGATTCAGCTAATACTTGGGCCAACTCAATTCCTCTTATGGACGGACTTCCCCCTTGGAATACCACGACCTCGCCCGGAGCTGAGTCGAGGTCCCAGAAATTCTCCGCTGTGATGACCCTACTCGGCTTCACGTTGGCCACCCTGGACAGATCGTATCTGGCTCCCGTGGCCACGACGACGTTTTCAGCCTCGATTATTTTATCTCCAACCTTTACGCCCTTTTCGATGAGGGTGCCCATTCCCTCGAAGATTTCCACCCCTAAGGCGTCGAGCACCCCCTTGGCTAACTCCCTGGTTTTTTTGGCTATTTCCTTGGACCTGGCTAGGTTTTTGGAAAAATCTATTATCGCTGGAGACTTGAACGCGGGTCCTGCAGTGTACTTCGAAAACCCGATTTCCGATAACGCTGCGTCAGTTGGGATGCAGCCATAGTTAACGCATACGCCGCCCACGTTGGATTTTTCAACTAAGGCAACCTTCTTGCCTAAAGACGCGCTCGTCACGGCTCCGACGTATCCCCCCGCTCCTCCGCCCAGGTACACTACGTCGTACATAAGTAAATAAAACGCCGTTATTTAACCCTAACCCCTCGCACCGTAACTCCTCGCCAAGAAAGCTAGCCTCGACCGTTTTCATTTAGTTTAGTTTTGCTCACCAGGTCTGCACGTCCTTTTCGCGCGTCCCGCGAGGCCAACGCTTAAATCGCCTCTAATAACGCTGTTATGGAAAAAGAACGGGTCCGCGTCGATTTCAGCGATTACGGACAAGGGGAGCAACCGATTTCGCCGTCTTACTTCAACGCAAATTTGGCTCCCGTACCAAAAAGTGCCAAGGACTGGAACTGGTTTAACTTCACCACGGTTTGGGCTGGTATGGTTCACAACGTTGTGCAGTTCGAGGTCGCCGGTCTGTTGACATTTGAGTTCGGACCGGTTATTGCACTTTTGGTCACTGGGTTAGCCTACGGTACCGAGCTCATCGCCATGTATCTGAATGGGCACATGGGCGCGAAGTGGGGCTTACCCTTCCCCTCTGCCGTCAGGCCCTCCTTCGGGGTCATTGGGTCGTATTTGCCCGTTTTGTTTAGAGCTTTCTCAGCCCTTTTCTTTTTTGCCGTGCAAACGTACGTAGGGGCTACTCTAATGAATTCCGTTCTCATGCTCGCTTTTCCGCCCTGGGGCGCCCTGACCGAGCCAGTGCTCGGGATGCCGTTGAATACGGCGATTTCTTTTCTGGTTTTTTGGTGCGTTAACGTCCTAGCACTGTTCAGGGGGATGAAGGAGGTAAAGTACTTCGAATTGATATTAGGGCCGGGTATCATTCTCTCCTTTGCGCTGCTTTTCCTTTACGGCGTTCATTTGGCGGGAGGGCTGGGCCCCTTGTTTTCACAGGAAGCCAGTAGCTCTGGTGAGGTTACCCCCTACGGGATTGCGTTGGCCACGGCATCGCTGGCTGGGGCTTATTCCACGCTTGTACTTAACGTGATGGACTTCACGAGGTTCGCCAAATCCCAGAAGGATCAGATCATAGGACAGGCGCTAGGCTTTCCGGTGACGTTCGTTGCTTTTTCTTTCTTGGCGGTTGGCACCATTTCGACCGTTGTCCGCGTTTTCGATATTCCCCAAAGCGAAGCCATGAAGTACGTTAACCCGGTCAACATAATGTGGCTGTTCAGCCAGAACAAAGCTTTGGCTATCGGTATAGGAATCGTGCTGATCACTGCTACCATCGGCGTAAACGTGGCCGCTAACTTGGTATCGCCGGTTTACGATGTAATAGCCATATTCCCAAGGTTGAATTGGAGAGAAGCATCCTTCGCGGCGGCCTTCGCTGGGGCTTTATTCGCTCCCTGGCTTTGGTACAATAACGCTTCTAGCATATTTGGCGCTCTAAATTTGCTCGGAGCGGCCTTGGGCTCGGTCGCGGGGGGGTAATGATGGTTGACTATTGGCTCAGTGAACTACCCCGCCCTTACGGACGGGGCTTCCCGGTTCATCGAC
>JAWDNK010000073.1:0-6379 GCA_046534355.1 Candidatus Martarchaeota archaeon
CCTCCCACCCCTCGAGTTGGCCTCGGGTTACTCCGAGGTCATAAAGTACGCCGTAACCTTGGACTCAGGACTCGGTGACTACCTGACCAAGAACTACGCAGACCGGAGCGCGCCCCGCGTGCTAAGGACTGTGGTGGAGAGGTCGGTGAAGGACAAAATGAGCCTCGTGGTAAGGGATGAGCTGGACGAGCGCGGAGAGCGGGTGACCCTGAACTTCGGACACACGATCGCTCACGCCATCGAAACCGGTAGTCGCTTTGAAGTGCCACATGGGCTTGCCGTGGCGGTCGGCATGGTGGCGGAAGTCGACATGGGGATCCAAATGGGGTTGACCCGCGGGGAGGTCAGGGATTACCTTGTGGCGCTTCTGAGGCTCTTCGGCCTGCCGACCGATCTAAGGGAGCTCGAGGAGCTAACGGGGGCTACGGTTTCTTGGAGGGTGGCCCTGAGCGCTCTTGACTGGGATAAGAAGAGGGTCAAGGGAGGATATCTGTCCATGCCCATCCTTCAAGACGTCGGCGAGTGCGTCGTTAAACAGGTGAGGGTAGGGCTGGTGAAGAAGGTGGTGGCGGACCTAATCGGGACGGGAGAGGGGAAAGCGGAAGGCGCGTTGCGTTTACGTCGCGCTCGGGCCAAGGGTAACCCTTCGTCTAATAACACCGCTCTTCCCGCTGAGAGGAAGGGTGGGCGCGATGGTATGGAAACCGAGGATTACCGGGGTCCCCGGGAAAGCGGAGGAGGTGCGCTGAGGTGACCGAGCTGGCGGCTGACCCAGCAGGTAACGAGTTTACCGCTTTGGTGGCAGCGGACCCTTCTACCTCACCTTCACCCCAGGTTCACGAGTTCGTCTTCAGGAAGGCCGGGATAAAGGCCATCTATGTCCCCCTTGGGGTTGCTGAAGGGGCGCTCCCCTTGGTGGTTCGCGACCTGATGCACAGGTCCCGGGGATTCAACGTGACCATCCCCTACAAGGAGGCAGTGATCCCAATGCTAGATTCTCTCAGCGCGGAAGCCGAGGCGGCAGGAGCGGTAAACACGGTCTTCGGGACCAGGGGCTACAATACCGATTATGCAGCCGTGAAGCGCCTGTTGCTAGATAGGGGCGTTGGGAACGAAGTAGCCGAAGAAGAAACGAGAACCGGTGAAAACGCGGTTTGGCAAGCGGGCGCAAAAAAGATCGGGATGGAGCTGGGCACGGACATGGGCATCGACACGGGCAAGGGCACGGACACGAGCATGAACACGGACATGGGCATGGACTTAGAGTTGAATGTCCGGGCGCACAACTTGGCGCAGAAGGAGCTCGGCTCTGCGCCTTCGTCGCCGGGCTTTGAGGACCAAGGGACTTCGGAGGGGATGAGAAGAGCAAGGGGAAAAGGGAACGGAGGGGAAAGCCCAGGAGCGATCCGCGAGACCGCGCTGGTGCTCGGGTCCGGCGGCGCGGCGAAGGCTGCTCTCCTAGCCCTCTGCGAGCTGGGCTACCGTTGTTTTGTGTACGACAGGAACCCTGCCAGGGCTCGGTCCGCCTCCCAAAGGTTTTCGCGGTTCGGTTGCAGCGCCATAGAGGGGCCAAGCGAGCTGGCCCGCCTCGTCCGCGAGGGCGTAGAAATCGCCGTTAACGCCACGCCCGTCTTTTGGGATCTGCCCTCTAATCCTCGCGTTTACGTCGACTTTTCCTACCACAGGAGGGCGGCCTTGGGGTCTGAAATCAACATCGGGGGAGATGAGATATTGGTGAGACAAGCAATGATGGCGGACAGGATATGGTTCGGGAACGCGGTAGAAGCGGTTAAGGAGGAGGAGGTGCTAGAATACGCCAGGAAATTCATTCGGCGAGTCCATAAGGGTCACGACCTTCGGTGAGAGCCACGGCAAAGCGGTGGGCGCCGTGATGGACGGCGTGCCCGCGGGCTTACCGCTCACCGAGGAAGACGTGGCCTTTGAACTCTCGTTCAGGCGTCCCGGCAGGGAATTCGTTTCTCCCAGGAGGGAAAGGGATAGCCCCGTGATCCTCAGCGGCCTCTTCCAGGGGAGGACCACGGGAGCTCCCATCGCGATCACGGTTGCCAACGAAGACCCAGTTTCCTCGTTCTACGAAGAGGTGAGGTATAAGCCGCGGCCCGGGCACGCCGACCTTCCCTACGCTATGAAGTACGGTTACGCGAACTGGGATTACAGGGGAGGGGGAAGGGCGAGCGCCAGGGAAACGGTGGCGAGGGTGGCAGCGGGCTCGGTAGCCAAGAAGTTGCTCATGATCGCGGGGACAAGGGTCGCTGGTTACTTGAGATCCGCAGGAGACGTCGAGGTCGGTGAGGTGGGCTTCGAGGAGGCGTTGGCGTCTCGGTGCTCCCCCGTGAGGGTGCCACGCGGGCCGGCGGAGACCGAGGTCGAAGAACTATTGAAGCGGGTTTCCAGGGAGGGGGATAGCGTCGGAGGGGTGGTGGAAATCAGGGTGATGAACCCGCCGGCCGCGCTGGGTGAACCCGTGTTCGATAAGCTGAAGGCGGACTTGGCCAAAGCTCTGCTTTCGGTGCCAGGGGTCGTTGGCTTCGAGTACGGCCTTGGGTTTGCCGCCGCTCGCATGAGGGGTAGCCAGGCAAACGACGAAATACGCTTAACCGAAGGGAAGCCGAGGTATGCAAAGAACTCCGCTGGAGGGATGCTGGGCGGTCTTAGCACGGGCGAGGAGATTGTGGTGAGGGTTGCCTTCAAGCCCACCAGTTCCATTAGGAAACCATCGAAAACCGTCGACCTGAGGGACATGACCGAGACCGAGATCTCGGTCACGGGAAGGCACGACCCCTGCATAGCGGTAAGGGGCGTCTCCGTGGTCGAGGCCATGGTGGCCCTCGTGTTGGCCGACCACTCCAAAAGGGCCGGGGTCATCCCGGCGGTCAGGCTTTCGGAAGAAGAAGCCAAACGGGTTCAAGAGAGGTGGGAAAGTTACGCGAGGCCCTGCGGGCGAGCTCGGTGGCTTACGGCGGCGTGTCCTTGGTCAACGCCCTGGCGACCGGTTTGGGCTCAACCATGGCAGTAGACTTGAGGGTCAAGGCCAGCGTTAAGGCGTCGGGAGTGGGTGTCAGGGGTGAGCCAGCGAGCTTCGGACGGGATGACGCTAACGCGGGCGTCAGGGCAGGCGGGCTCCTCAGCGCGCTGAGGGCGTGGGCAAGGGGCCTCGGCATCGAACCGGAGATAAAGGTCGTCTCGGACGTGCCCAGCGGCCAGGGCCTGAAAAGCAGCAGCGCCGTCTCCGTGGCGGCAGTAGCCGCGATATTGGCCGTTTGGAAAAAGCTCCGCGGCGAAGGGGGATCGGCCTTCGCCTCAGTCTTCCATTCGGTCTCAGCTCCCGCCCTTGAAAGCTTCTACCCTCCCCTATTGTCTGCGATGTTGACCAGGTCCATCGGGATCTCCCTGACCGGGGCCCTGGATGACGCGGAGGCAGCCTATCGCGGTGGCATCAGCTTTACCGACAACCTTTCATTTGCGGTTCTGAGCAACGCGCCCCCGCCGGAGGGGGTTTCGGTGATCATCGGGGTGACCGACGCGGCCAGGCCCAGCCCGCTCGAAAGGTCAAGATTCTCCCCGTTCGCAGGGGAGTTTGAAAGGGCTTTCCGCTTGGCCTTGGAAGGCTCTTGGCGCGAGGCGGCCACGCTGAACGGCAAGGCCGTGGCGCGCGCGCTGGGATACCGCGAGACGCTCATCGACCTGGCGCTGAAAGAGAAAGCGCTGGCGGCGGGGATCAGCGGCAATGGCCCCGCCAACTTCGCGGTCACCCGTGAGGGAGACGAAGGCCCGGTTATAGAAGCGTGGAGGCCCCTGACTAAGGGGATTATCGTGACGAGGCCGGTGGGATATGAGAGCCGTGATCGAGCCCTCGGTCATATCCGGCGTGATGAGCGCCCCGAAGTCGAAATCGATTGCCGTGAGGATGATTTTGGCCTCGATCTTCGCCGACGTGAGGGTCAGAGACGTGGAGCTCTCCGAAGACGTACTTTCCGCCTTCCGCGCCGTGCAAGCCCTCGGCGTCGCGGGCGAGGTTCACGGCCCCCGCGGTTCCGGTGCTGTGGTCAATGGGAGTACCGGCGTTGGCCTCAATCATTTCACCCTTGGCCTTTACGACCTAACGCTGAGAAGGCCTGACCGTTTCCCGCCTTTCGCCCAGGTGAACGCGGGTGGATCTGCTACGGTGGCGCGCATGTTGGTCCCAATGTTGGCGGCGCTCGGTATCGAGGGAGTGGTAGACGGGGACAGCTCTCTTAGGAGGCGCCCGATGAGGGGTCTCGTGATCAGCATGAGGGATTCGGGCGCGGAGGTGGAGGCAACCGGTGGTGAGAGGCTCCCGCTGAGGGTTAAGGGGCGCCTCAACCCAAGCAGGCTAAGGGTGGTAGGTCTGGAGAGCAGCCAACACGTCAGCGGCTTCGCTTACGCCTTGTCCGCGATGGGCGGCGGTAAGCTAGTTGCCAGCGAGGTCCCTTCGGTCTCCTACGTTGAGTTGACCTTGTGGCTGTTGGAAAAGATGGGTTTCAGGACTGAATTGCTTCCCCTATCCTTTCCCTCGCTAAGGTCATCGGCTTCCTCATGGCCGTTGCCCTCGCCCAGGTCGTTCCAGTTGGTCGTCGTGGATCAGGGGACGGGGTCGGAGGAATTCGCGGCGGGAGATGGCGGTGTTTCTGATGCCGAGGGGAATCGCGAGGCCGGTCCTCGCCGGGCTAGGTCAGCGACGAGGCGCGTCTTGGACGCCGAGGTACCTGGGGATTACCTCATATCCGCTTTCTACGCGGCGGCCTCCTCCCTAGGAGGGGGCACCTTGACGATTAGGGGGCTTTACCCCGGTTTGTCCTTCTTCGGAGACCACTCGGTGGTCGAAGCTTTCGCGCGCCTAGGGGCCCCCTCGGAGTTCTTAGGCGCGGAAGAGCGCGAGGCCGGCGGCGGCCGTTACGAATCCCCGTCTGAATGTCCCAACGAAAAAGAAGCCGTGGAGGAGTGGTCTGAAGGGGGAGGTTGGAACGGCGCCGGAAGAGATCGGGGGATCAGCGCCAGCGCGGACACTGCCTTTGCCGCCGGAGAAAGTCATGAGGTCGATCACGGAGCCAAGGGATGGTTGGGCTCTTGGAGGGTCGGGCCGATTGAACTAGGTGGTGCGGCGGGGGAAAGCGCGGTCTCCTCCCAACGGGGCCAGCCGAGCTTCAACGCAAACCTCGAGGATTCACCGGATATGGTGCTGTCTTTGGCCGCGTTCGCCGCGGTCAAGGGCGTCCGTTTCGAGGGGGTCGGTCGGCTTCGTTTCAAGGAAAGCGATAGGCTGAAGGGGCTGGTCGAGGTCGTCAGGGCCTTCGGGCTGCGCGCCGAGCTCTCTTCGGGGGCGCTGACCTTGGGGCCCGGAAAGCTGAGGAGGGCTGACGTGGTTTGCCCATCCGATCACAGGCTGGCCATGCTGGCATCGGTGTTATGCTCTTTGGCGGGCGGATCGGTGGGCTCGGCCGAGTGCGTTAACAAAAGCGACCCGGCCTTTTGGAGGCGCTACGAAGAACTGGGAGGTGAGATAAGGTGGGCAAGGTGAAACCCTCCCTCGTGCTCTCCGTCCCCTTCACGGAATCCGACGTCCTCCCCCGGGCGTTGGGTGAGGGGGAGGCGGATTACGTCGAGCTCAGGCTGGATTACTTCAGGGGAATGCTGGATCAAGCGCTGTTGGATCTCCTTAAGGATCACCGCGAGAAGCTCATACTGACCGTCCGGGACCCGGCCGAAGGAGGGTTTCGGAGAGTGGAGGATCGGTCTAAAAAAGATTTCTTGGTGAAGGCCATGGACATGGGGTTCAAGTGCGACGTCGAGGCCAGGTTCGCGAGGAAGTACGGGCTCGCGGTCGGCGGCCAAATAGTGTCCTTTCACAGCGCGCCATCGCTGCCCTCCCTGGCCGAGATCGATGAAGCCTTCAGGGGATTAGACGCCGGGGTCGTGAAGGTCGTGGTTCCTGCCATGGGTCCCTACAGGTCTTTGCTGACGGAGGTGTTGGAGCGCTACCCGGGCAGCGCGGTGATGAGCTACGGTGGGGATCCCCTGGAGAGGTTGGGGTTTTGTCTCCTGGGTTCCAGCTTGCTTTACGCCGGTTCAGAGGCCTTCGGGAGGACGGCGAGCGGTCAGCCAGAACTGCGCTGGGCTAGGCGCGTGTTGGACGAGCTTTTTGGACGAGCCGCGGACAACCCATAACTGTAAAGGGAGATTCGCCTGACGGACCGTTTGGGAAGCGAAGGGAGCCCGGGATCGGGGAAGGAGGGGAGGGGAAAGGAAAGGAGGCCCGCGCATCGCCCGAAATTACGCAAAGGGGCTCTCTTGACCATAGCGTCGACCGCAGCTGGACGTTCGCTCGGGCTGCCCTACC
>JAWDNK010000074.1:0-6351 GCA_046534355.1 Candidatus Martarchaeota archaeon
AGTTTTCAGTTAATCGGCTTTATCGATTTCAGCGGCGGATGCCACGTAAAACTCGCTGAGGTCGGTTGCCAAGTAAGTTTCGGGGAATTCGCGCTTTGCGCTGGCTAGCACATCATCTAAGGACGAAATCATCCGGCCCCCGAAGTTAAACAGTATAAGCCGGCGCGCGCCGGCTTCTTTGGCCGCGCGAACCGCGTCGTACCACGTAGAATGACCGAATTGGTGGGCTTCTTCCTCATCTTCCTTGCGGAAGGCGGCGTCGTGTATCAAGCAGTCAACACCCCTCGCTAGCCTAGTTATTTCCTCCGAGGGAGCTGCGTCCCCCGTGTACACCAAGCTTGCACCCCTCCTAGTTGGCCCCAAAACTTGTTCGGGTCTCACTACCTTTCCTCCTACCTCTACCGTTTTACCCCTCTGCAATTGCCCCCAGAGCGGCCCCCTCGGTACCCCCAGGCTTAGGGCCGCGGCCTCATCAAATCTGCCTGGTTTGTCTGCTTCATTTACTAGCAAACCGTTGGTTTCAATCCTATGCCTTACTCTGAATGGTTTAATCCGCATTTCGCCGACAGCGAAGTCCTGATTGAAGTCGAAGAACGAGGTCCTATTTAGTACGCCTTCCCCTGACCCAGTAGCTTGAAGGACGGAGGTCACGAACTCCTTTAGGCCCGCAGGCCCATAGATGCGCAATTCCCCGTTCCAGTTGAGCAAGGATAAGGTCATCAGCAAACCCGGAAGTCCCAGGACGTGGTCACCATGCATGTGGGTTATGAATATGGTTTGAAGCCCCCTAAGTCCCTCACCGCTCTTGAATAACTGATATTGTATGCCCTCCCCAACATCAACGAGAAGCTTCTTGCCGTCTTTTTCTATCAAGGCTGAGGCCGGAAAAAGACCGGAGACAGGGGATCCCGAAGCGGTGCCAAGAAACTTAACTTTGATCAATTCATCGATCGCCTATTTCTTTCAAGTACCATTTCACTAGCCTACCTAAATAAGTGAGTTGGAGGCCGTCATCTCCAATTGAAACCAGACCCATGTCTTGAAGTTTGCGGCCGACCTGAGGAGAAGGCATGGTATCTCTACTCAGGGCAGAGGCCAAAACCGTCCCTCTTATTTTTTCCGCCTGGCGAAGGGCGCGCCTCTTTATTTCCCTCAAGGCCATTTCTCCCTGCCGCGTTAGGCCATAGTATGTGTGGTGCTTGTGCACTTCTTGGGATCTTTTGAAGGCGTCATCGCTCCTTTTGACCGACGAAGCGCCTCCGCGCTTCACCAGCCCTGTCCTCATCATTTCCTCGAGTTCGCTTTCTACTTTTTCCATGTCTAAGTCATTACTCCTAGCTATCGAGTAAGGGTAATCTACACCTGCCTCATGAAGGTGAAGGGCGATTTTAAGCCGAATTGGGTCCTCTAACAATTGATCTGCGGCTTCCCCTTCGTTCAACCCTTCTCCCCCTCACCGCGTAACGCGTGAAAGACTTGTGCGCCCTCATGGGTATGGTGCAGATCACCCTGATACCGGCTTCATCCCAGGGAAGCGCTTCCGGTAAAACCCATTGAGGTAGTAACATGGATATGCCGCCTCCCCGCTTCAGCAAATCCCCTGCGTTCAATATGATTTTTGAGAAGAATTCCTCGCCCCGCTCTCCGCTCAGTACTTTTTTCAGCCTGCCAAAGGGCGGATCTGTAGCTATGGACCAGATCGTTTGGTTCGCAAAGGGAGGATGAAGGGCGTCGGCCAGGAATATATCCCAACCGGTTTCGAAAAACCTCTTCATGTTCTCGAAACCCCCTCTTAGCGAAGTGGGATCCAACTCACCTCCAATAGCGTACGCGCCTATGGACGCCGCCTCGGCTGGGATTGACATGGAACCGCCAAAAGGATCCAGGAAGAGTTCTTTCTCTTTTGCCATGGCTAGGTTGACCATTAACCGTGCCATTTGCGGTTGAAGCGCGCTGATCTCGAAATACACCCTACTTTTCTTGCGTTCCCAAAATCCTTTTTCGCCGATTGGCTGCGAAGCAAAAATTATTAGGTCCTTGTGGTGCGGTGCGCAGACCAACAGCGTTTTGGGGTTGTTCAGGTTCACGCTTCCTCCGCAAGACCTCAAAACCCACTCACCTACGCGCCTTTCGAACCCAAGGCGGCCTGCGTCTATTACCCTAAAGCCTTGCAGGTCAAGATCGCCGCAATCCAAGTAGCTCTCCGCACCATCGATCGCTAGTTTTCCGACCACGCGACCGCTGTAACGGGTAAAGGCAGCCCTCCAAGCGAGTTTGGAGGTAGCTGCCGCACTGGCCTCAAACAACAACAACCTACCATTGGCCTCCAAAACCTTGTAGCCATCGTCGTAAGTTTCCAGTATGGCGCGAGCCTCTTCGAAGGCTACGCGTTGGTCCCCGCCCCATAGGTAGGCAGCGCCTAACAAGAGTTGGTCAACCCGGTTTGCACTAATTATATCGCTACCGCTTTTTGAGTTCTTTTGGTACCTGCAAAATGCTAGTATTCGGTCTCGGTTTCGTACATCCTCATGGGGGTACCACATCGGATCCTCCCACAACGGTTAAAACCCCTTTTTTCAGTTTCTCGTGAAAGACGCGTTTAGGGTTAGGAGCAAGGACTTACTAGGTCGTATCGGAGACCTATGGACTAGATCAGGAGTTGTTCACACACCAACCCTTGCTCCCGTAATATCGGTTTCAGGAGGGCCTCTTTCGGCTAAAGAGATCAAGGACATGGGTTTCGAATTGGTTATGACTAACGCTTACCTATGGATGAAAAGGGGGGAAGACAGAGACATCCACGAAGTACTCGGGGTAAACGGGCCGATCATGACGGACTCTGGAGCTTACCAGTTGCTCGTTTATGGGAGCGTGGACGTGACCAACGAGCAGATAATAAGGTATCAAGAAAAGATCCACAGCGACATAGGGGTAGTGCTGGACGTCCCTACCGGTATAGTCACAAAGGATGAAGCCGAACGCACGGTCAAGGAAACGCTATCCAGCGAATTGGAAGCGTTAAAGTTGATAAGCGACGAAGACGTGGTTTGGACCGCCCCGGTCCAAGGAGGAACCCACCTGGACCTAGTCAAACAGATGGTTGATCAAGCCAAAAGTCTTGACTACCCACTTTACGCCCTCGGTTCCCCAACCCCGCTCATGGAGGGACACAGGTACGCGGAACTTTTTGATTTGCTTTACGAGGTCCGTGTTCGTTTGCCCTCGCATAAGCCGCTTCACCTGTTCGGTGCGGGCCACCCATCCATGTTTCCATTCGCGGTCGCGCTTGGGGCCGACACTTTCGACTCTGCGGCATACGCCCTCTTCGCTAAGGAGGGAAGATACATGACCTCAACCGGTTCGGAAAAACTTGAAAACCTGAAGGAGTTCCCTTGCGCTTGCCCGGTCTGCTCAACGCACACGCCCTCCGAGGTATTGCGCATGGATAAGAAGGAAAGGGAGAAGTTTCTGGCTAAACATAACCTTTACGTATCCATCGCGGAGATAAGGACGATAAAGAACGCGATAAACGAGGGCAGACTTTGGGACCTAGTGGAGTCAAGGGCGAGGGCGGCCTCTGAGCTATGGGAAGCCTTCAAGAGGTTCGAGCGCTATTCAGATGGCTTTCTCAAACACACCGCTGTCCGCAAGATCGGCGCTCGGGGTTTTTCGGTCATCGACGAGATGTCCACGAATCGCCCGGAGCTGCTTTGGCACATCACTTCGGTGCAAAGGATGATTTCTGGCAGGTCGGAACTCACTATAGCGTTAAACGCCGATGAGTTGCCTGAAGGAGAGGGCTACTTCTTAGCCGGTTTTCCGTTTGTACTCACACCAAAGCAGCTACTCAAGGTATACCCTCTTTATTTCGCAAAATACCAGAAGTTGGGGCACGAAGAGGAGCTCGAGTTTCTCGGGAAAAAAATTGTGCCGCTGGTGCGGGGCAAAAAGGTCCACGTCGTAGGTGATCAATCGCTGGTCGACTTGCTTAGGGAGAGAGGGGTTGACGCTGACTTGGTCCCCGCGCCCAAGTCGGTTCAAACGTAGAGCGTCCCCTGATTCGCGCTCCCGCTTTCCTGAAGCAACTTCTTTTTCTCGGCCTCGCTTATTTCTTGTTCTATTTTCCTGGCGTCTTTTTCTAGTTCTTCGGTGCTTATGGACTTACCGTAGATCTTTGAAAATACCTTTATGGCGTTGGCTGCCCCCATTGGGTCAGGCCTACTCGGATCGACGTAAGATAGTATGGATACGGCCGGCAGTTGGTACGCCTCGAAGAAGGCCATGAGAGTTGCTATGGGACCTACCACGAGTAATCCCTTTTCTATGACTGGCGGAAGGGCATCGCCCTTGGCCTTGGCCTCATACCTGGAGGTGTACGCTACCCTGGCTAGCTCATCCTCGCTTTTCTTAAATTCGTTCATTAGACCTCCGAATAGTACGGCCTCCCTTATCCCGTTAGCTTTGACCCAGCTGCTTATCCTTCTTAGCAATAGTCCCCTCTCTCTTTGTTCGGGGACGACCTCGGGCACTAGGATCAGCAGGTCGTCGGCCAGGTAAAACGTGTAGGGGAGGGTTAGCCTATCGTCTTCCATGGAAACCAGCGGGGGTAGCATATCGGAAAGTATGTAACCTATCGGTTCGGCCTTCAGTTGCTTGACCATGTGAGATACGGCTATGTAGCCGGCGAAACCTATCCCCTGGAAGCCGGTTATGAAGATCTTATCCTTCAGTGCCGAAGCGTCCCGCTTTAAATAAAATTTCACAAACAATTAACCCACTGAGTCAGCCATGTTTTCCTATATAAGGTGATCTCTTCTACCCTAATGGGCGCCGTCCGGCTCCCTACCCTTAAGGTGCCTACGATGAGTTCGTTCGACGAAATTACATTAAAACTCCTCACTCATCGCTCGTTATCGATTTCCTGCGGGCCTTGGCCTACCCTACCGTTGAGCGAACCGGACATTGCCTTGAAGGGTACAGCCGGATGATTTCCTCCGAGGCGCGTTATGTCTCCTCACTTACTGGTCTAAGACACGAAATGGCAGGCTACGCAGTGCTGGGAAAAAGAAGCCTATGTTTATTTGTAAGTATATTATTTTACTTGTAAATGTCCAGTAAGAGCGAGACCGTGATCAGAATCCACGGTGCGGGTCTTCAAATAGGAAGGGAAGCCATAACGGTTTCCAACGATGGTACGACGATCCTCTTAGACTACGGCGTGCTGATGACGGACAGGAAACCAGAGTTCCCTGAAAGGGTAACGCCCAGTTCGGTGAACGCCGTCTTTCTCTCGCACGCCCACCTGGATCACTCAGGCGGCCTCCCTCTTCTTTACCTGAGAGGGGGACCACCGATTTATACGACGACTTTGACGAGCAGGATAACCGAGCTCCTAATAGAAGACATGCTAAACATATCTAGGTACTACGTTCCCTACGAGGAGCTTGAGCTCAAGGAGATGCTCGATCACGTGCATCCCATAACGTTCAACCAAAAAGTTCACGTAAAGAACATGGAGCTTGAGGCTTTGAATGCGGGGCACATACCTGGTTCGCTGATGGCCAAAGTCAAGAGTGGCAAGACTACGGTTTTGTTCACGGGTGATTTCAACACAACAGACACGCGTTTGCTATCGGGCGCTAAGGTAGACCTGTCCGACGTAGACGTACTGATAATGGAAAGCACGTATGCCTCGACGGATCACCCGGAAAGGGGCCAGCTGGAGAGGGACTTCGCCTCGAAGGTCAAGGAAGTGGTCGAGGGCGGGGGTATAGCTTTGGTTCCGGCTTTTGCCGTCGGTCGTTCTCAGGAGATAGTTTCCGTGCTGAGGGCGCAGAACTACGACGGACCGATTTATTTGGACGGTATGGCGAGAGAGGCCGCGAAAATCATGAGTGGGTTCCCCAAGTACATCAAGGACTACGACACTTTCCGCAAAGTGGTCAAGAGCGTGAGGCTTGTCAGGGGAAACAGAGAGAGACAAAAAGCGTTGCAGAAACCCGGCGTTATAGTTAGTCCGGCCGGAATGCTCAGAGGCGGGGCGGTAATGTTTTATCTCGAGCACATAATCAAGGACCACAAGAACGGGATATTCCTGGTCAGCTTCCAGATACCCGGTACCCCGGGAAGGGTGCTGCTGGATACGGGCAAGATAGCCGTAGACGGCAAGTTGGTCGATGCTGGGGACATGACCTACTTCTTCGACTTTTCGGCGCACTCTGGCAGAAAAGAACTCATAAACTTCGTAAAACAGTTGAAGGGAGGGGCTAAGGTAATACTGATACATGGGGAACCCGAGACTACAAAGGCGTTCCAGGATACGCTAAAAGAGATGGGCATAGACGCCGTAGC
>JAWDNK010000075.1:0-6324 GCA_046534355.1 Candidatus Martarchaeota archaeon
AAATTATACATAAACCTATCTATTTTGAAACTGTTGAAGAAGGCTCAGGTTATCGGAGAAACGATTATCACGTTATCCCCCCTGACGATGATAGTACCCAATTCTTTGGTCTTGCCGTCCTGACCTACTTCTTCCGCACCCTCCAATACCACGTTCAAGTAGATGTCATAATTCTTCAGAGACCCCCTGATGGTCTTCCCACCTTTTAATACCAGTAGAACTGTCTTGCCAAAGGCACTGTTCATCAGCTGCTGAGTAGCCGGTTCGGACAACCTGATAAAATAAGTCTCCAATACTTAACTCTATCGCACTTATCCCCGGCTCGACCCGGCATGGAGGTGGCTTTCAAACAAGCGAGTGATTTCGAGGGACTGCACCCGGCTTGTAAGCTTTTGCGCCGCGAACCCGTCCCTAAACTGGAACTAAAGTTAAATATCTGCCTGAAAGGGTTACATAAATGGGTAGGAGAAGAAGGAGAAAGATAACACCGGTTAAGGTAAGGCGTGGCATACCTAAGGTTTTCAGGTGCCCCAAGTGCGACAACGAAAGCATGGTCGCAACGCTGGTCGAGCAAAGAGAAAACGGCGACAAAGAGTTCGTGCTGAAGTGTGGCGTCTGCGGTTTTACCCAAACGGTTGTTGTCAACAAAAACCAGCAAGCAGTGGACGCCTATAATAAGTTAGTTGACATAATAGCGGGTTTGGCGCGATAGAGTTGGTGGGAAACGTAGAGAAAGGCATGAGGTCCAAGGTTAAGGAGAAGGGTTACCTCCACCTTACGCTCATCGACCCTGAAAAGGAAGACCCAAACCTCGAGAGAGTGATCGGGGAACTGGATGCTTGTGGTACCGATGGCTACTTGGTGGGGGGAAGTACGGGCTTCTACCCGACTCAGACCGAAGCCCTCGTGGATACCATAAAAAAGGTTTCAAGAAACCCCGTCATCCTTTTCCCAGGGGGGTTGTTCGGGTTGGCCAAAAACGCCGACGCCATACTCTTTCTTTCTTTGTTGAACTCTGTAACTCCGTATTTCATAGTTGGTGCTCAAGCTCAGGCGGCGCCCCTCGTTCTAAGGATGAAAATCGAGGCAATCCCCGTTGGTTACATAGTCTTCGGTAAGAGTAGCGTGGTTTCTGTGATGGGCATGACTCAGGAAATAGAGCCCGAAAACTATAAGGCCGCCTCGGCGTACGCCGAAGCGGCCTCGCTTATGGGCATGAGGGCAGTCTACTTAGAGGGGGGATCCGGCGTGAAGAGACCAATACCCGCGGAAACGGTATCCAGGGTGCGCTCCTCGTTGCCAGATGAAACATTGCTGATAGTCGGTGGCGGCATAAGGAGCCGGGAGGACGCAGCTTCGGTCGTCGCCGCTGGTGCTGACGTCGTAGTAACGGGAACGGTTGTTGAGGAAAGCGGGCCCTCATCCCTTAGGGCAATAATAGAGGGATGTGAAGAGGGTGCGCTGAGCAAAAGAGCCAGGATTGAAGGCAAGCGCTAAGCGACCTCACGATCAGGTGCGGCCCTTTTGGGTGATCCCGTTTTAGAAAGAAAGACAGCCAACTTACTTGTGCTGGCCGCTTACTGCCGCTCTTCACCCGCCTTAATCAGCGGTATTTTAGAGGGAGATCCCGAGAAAGTGTTGGGGGTGCTTGAAAGTGCAAGGGCTATCGTAGAGGAAAAACTCAAGCAGGGAGCGATCCATTTCGGCGGATCATTGTGGGGTTCAAGCGCTTACGAGGTGAAGGTCGGAGCGGGGGTTTACCACGTCAAGGGGCCTTTGCTTTCACCAGAAGAGTTCACAGAGGCGCTTCAAGCGCTTTCCTCTTTAGCGGCTAGAAGGCGCGTTCGGAACATGGCTGCGAATGCGCTTATGGAAGGCGGTTCGCCTAGGGCTGCCCCGCGAGAAATTGTTCTATGGCGGTCTCTATGCCGTCACAGCGCTTAACGTCGATGCCCGTCTCCCTTAGCGCCAATTCCAATACCGCCAATCCCGTCAGCGCTTCTCTTTCGCCCACCAAATTCATGTGACCAAAGCGGAGTATTTTCCCCGCCAGCTGTCCTTGTCCTTCTGCGAACAATACACCGTGTCTCTTAGCCGCTGCTATGACGGAGTTCGCGTTGGGTATGAAGGCCGCGGTCACGGTATTGGACTCGTAGCCTGTTTCCGCCAGCAATTGCAAGCCCATGGCCTTAATTCCCTCCCTGACCGTTTTTGCCATCGAACGATGCCTCTTTATCCTGCTGTCGATGCCCTCCTCTTCTATCATTTTCAAAGCCTCCTCTACGGCCATCAGGATCGGTGTGGTGGTAGTGAAAGGGATATTGACGTGCCCATTTTTGAGGTAGTTTCTGGCGTCTAAGTAATATGAATTGCCCCTCTCCCTCTCCCTCATGATCGAAAGCGATCTCTCGCTGATGGTCAGAAAAGACATACCAGGTGGAGCGCCTAGGCACTTCTGGGAGGCCGTTATCATCACGTCCACCCCCCACTTATCGACTTCCACCACGTCGCCGCCCACGGTGGTTATGCCGTCGACCACCGAGATGGCTCCGCTCTTGCGCAGTTCGTCCATGATTTCTCCCATGGGGTTCACCACGGCAGTCGAGGTCTCATTGTGCACGATGGTCACGACGTCGTATGGGCCGTCGTCTAAGGCTTTTTTGACATCGTCTCTCGTGATAGCCGTGCCCCAGGGTTTTTCATACGCTTTGGCTTCCCTGGAGTAATACCTGGCTATGTCGTACATCCTTTCAGAGAAAGCGCCGTTCACGAAGCTAAGCACCCTAGTATTGGGATGGAGTAACGATGACAAGGCCGCGTCCATGGCGGCGGTACCGGACCCCGTCAGCGGGATGGTCACGTTTTCCGTTTTTTCGATTGCCGAAATGGATTTGCTCACCCAGTCCAGCGCGGCCGAGAATTCATCGCTTCTGTGGTAGCGCACGGGGCTGGATAACGCCCTCAGTACCCGGGGGTGCAACGAAACCGGCCCCGGGGTTAGAAGCAGCAACTGATCCTCGTCATATTTCAATTTGCCCTTATCCTCAACCCCGTTTTAGTCTTTTCGCCCGCCGAGCCCCTTCAAAAACGAAGAGGATAAAGGCAAGTAACAAATAATCTATGCATTGCCGTTTGAAGACGGTTCATTCATATACGTGGACTACACCGTGAAGAACAAAGACGACGGGAAGGTCTTCGAGACCACCTCAGAGGAGGTCGCAAAAAACGCCGGGATATACAGGGAAGGTGACGTTTACGGGCCGCGCCTGGTAGTGCTGGGCCAGGGATGGGTCACCAAGGGCTTCGAGGATGCCCTAAGGCAGGCGGAGCTTGGCAAGGAGGTCGTTGTCGAAGTACCGTACGAAAAAGCGTACGGCGCTAGGGACCCAAGAAAGGAGAGACACTACCCGCTGAGGGCCTTCGATAAGAAAGAACCCCCGAGGGTTGGTAGCCTCGTCGAGGTAAACGGTGAGGTGGGGACGATCCTGAGCGTTGGAGGGGGAAGGGTCCTCATAGACTTCAACGATCCGAGGGCTGGGAAGACCCTGATCTACGACTTCGTGGTTAGATCAAAGTTAGAGAAAACCGAGGACAAGATACAGGCATTGGTTCACCGCCGTTTCTCGGGGCTTAAGCGTGAAGATATCGTAGTGGTCCTCGACAAGGGTTCCTGCACCGTGCAGCTACCGGAAGGGGCAAACCTGCTGGAAAACGCGCCTTACTTCAAGGCAGCTGCCGCTAGAGATATCAACAAGTATTTCCCCGAAATTTACTTAGTGCACTTCGTAGATACGTATGTTTTCAAATCGCCAGAAGTTAAGGAGCAGGCTGGAGGGCAGGCTCAGGCGGTAGCGGGCCAGCAACAGGTCGCACCTGATGTGGAACCCGCGGGTCAACAAAAATCAGCCGATTCGAAGGCCTCCGCTCCTCAGCCCTCGCAGGCCAGCACCGCCCCTCCAGAGCAGACCCCCGACGGTAAGGCAGAAGCACCTAAGCCCAAGACCAGGAGGAGCAAAGAAGCGGGTACAGGGACAGGGTCTGAGCAAAACGCGCCAAAACGAAGGCTTCGCGAAACAGCACATAAACTTTTTAGCCCTTAGTTCGGGCTTGAGTGGGACAATTGGAAGTATTCATATATGATACGATGAGTAGGGGGGTTATCCCCGTACCTAACGAAAGCGGCCGGGTTGGGATATACGTTTGTGGTTTAACCGTATACGACAAACCCCACCTGGGGCACGCGCGCGTATTCGTGGTCTTCGACGTATTGAGGCGGGTACTCAAGGCCAATGGCTACAACGTGGTATACGTGCAGAACTTCACCGATGTGGATGACCGCATAATAACAAAGGCCAAAGAAACGGGGCTGTCCACGAGGGAAGTCGCTGATAAGTACATTCAGGCCTATTTTGAAGACATGAGCAAGCTCAACGTTATGGAAGCGGATGTGTATCCCCGCGCCACTGACCACATAAGCGATATGCTTGAGCTGATAAAGAAGATTGAGGAGAACGGCTATGCCTATACGACCTCAAGGGGGGTCTACTTCAGGGTTTCCAAGTTCAAGGACTACGGTAAGCTTTCGCACCAGTCGGTGGAGAACCTGAAGGGAGGAGCGCGCATCGAGCCGGACCCCGAAAAGGAGTTCCCCCTGGACTTCACCCTTTGGAAGTTCTATAAGGGCGATCCCGTTGAGCCCAAATGGGATTCCGCTTGGGGGCCAGGCCGGCCGGGATGGCACATAGAGTGCTCGGCCATGTCTATGAAGTATTTAGGGGTGATCGACGTGCACGGTGGGGGTTCGGACCTCATATTTCCCCATCACGAGAACGAGATCGCCCAGAGCGAATCCGCTACTGGTCATGAGTTTGCCAGGTCATGGATGCATGTCGGCTTGCTAAACATACAAGGGGAAAAAATGTCTAAATCGCTGAAGAATTTCATCACGGTGGAAGATGCGGTGAACCGCTGGGGCGGAAACGCGGTCCGGTTCTTCCTGCTCAGCTCGCCTTATCGCTCGCCACTTACCTTTTCCGAAAAGGCCATGGATGAGGCGGCGGGAAACTGGTTGCAGTTAGAGGCCACGTACGCAGAGGCCCTTTGCCCTAGGGCAAAGGGCGAACCGCCGAGCGAGGAGTTTTTGAACAACGCAAAGCAGTTCGAGGACGATCTGATGGCGGCCTTAACTCACGATCTGGATACACCATCGGCCCTCGCGTCAACTATGAGGTACGCCTCCTACCTCGCGCGCGCCTCAGCTGAGGATGGCTTATCGAAGGATCAAGCTGAAGTGGTGCTCAGAGCCATGGGCAGGCTACAAGATCTCATGGGTTTCGCTTTGCCGAAGAGGAACGACGAATACGAAAGAAGCGTGGCGGAGCGCTGGGAGCTGAGGGAAAATAAAAGATTCGCTGAGGCAGACGCCATAAGGGAGCAATTGAAGAGAGAAGGTATCATCCTCATCGATCACAGATCGCATACGGTCTGGTTTAGAAGCTCCGTCCCGGATGCCGTTAACCGCGTTCTTCGGCCAACCAAGGCGTGACTCGCGGGTAGACTTCGGCCACTGAGTCATGTCCTTGAGGCCGCGCAACGCGCTAAGAGAACTCAGACTTAATAGCCTCTCCCTAAGTAGCAAAGAAATTGCCACTGAGTTTGATTGTTCGGTTTGGATATTACACCTCATTTGCCCTGGTGGCCATTGTATTCATATACGTAATCCTATCGTATAGGAGGAGGCGTTAGGGTAAACGGAAATGGTGTTGAGTTTTTCCGACCTTGGCCTATCCCCAAAAATCAAGTTTGCGCTAGCGGAGTTGGGGTATTCGGAGCCCAGCGATGTCCAGGAAAAAGCCATACCCGTTATCAGATCAGGCAGAAACGCGTTGGTGATAGCACCAACCGGTAGTGGAAAGACCGAGGCCGCGATGATTCCTTTAATGGATTCATTGCTCTCGTCGCCGGGGTCCCGGCTAATATACATCACACCGCTGAGGTCTCTGAACAGGGACATATTGATGAGGCTTAAGCGGTTGGCAAAGCTCCTGGGTATAACCATAGCCCTTAGGCACGGCGATACGCCCACCTGGGAGAAGGGCAAGATCAGCCGTGATCCCCCGACTATCCTGATAACTACGCCGGAGTCGCTTGAGGGATTGCTCATAAGTCCCACTCTTGAGAAATTCCTAAGAGCGGTCAGGGCGGTCGTGATAGACGAGGCCCAAGAGGTCACCAACAACAAAAGGGGGATAGCCCTCTCGTATGGCTTAGAGCGCCTGGTTCGTTTTGCCGGGGAGTTTCAGCGCGTGGCCCTGTCGGCTTACA
>JAWDNK010000076.1:0-6293 GCA_046534355.1 Candidatus Martarchaeota archaeon
AGGTTTGCCCTCAGATCCCGACTCAAGGGAAAGGCTCCTAGGCCATATCTTAAGTAGCATTCCTTCGATGCTAAAAAATGCCGTTTTGAACGTTTTCGACCAGTGAACTACCCCGCCCTTACGGACGGGGCTTCCCGGTTCATCGATACGCTTACGCCTGGAATACTTTGCAAGTATTCCATCACCGCAGAGGCGTTCTCGTCCCCGGGCGTCTCGCCTGCGTTCCACAGGCAAAGCCCATTTGGGCGTCAATAATATAAAACTTATTATATAAAAAGGTTTCTGTAAGGGGCTATTCATCCGTTACTTCACGGAGGGGGACTTTCGCCCCTTAACCCCATAAAGTTAAATCGCAAGTATCAGCCAACTACGCCTGACTTTTCCTGCCTATTGAGCCACATGGTCAAGACGGTGCATTTTTCCGGGGAGTGAGTTGCTCCTTCTTCGCACTCCATTGTGAAGGGACAAGTGAAACACGGAACTAGGCTATCAAGGTCGAGCTTTATCACGCTCTTCAACCTAATGACTTTGACACGCCGTGACTAATAAGCGTGCTGCTAACCAACCGATTTCGATACCCGAAAACCCCGATTGGGTTGAGCAGTTCTCGCACCGCGTGGGATAACGAGCACCGGGAGCTTTTCTCCCATTAATCGAACGAATCTTTGCCCACTGCGCATGGCCAGATTGCCTTTATTCAGGCGGCTTTTCCCCAACGACGCAGCAAGGTTAACGCCACCATAGGGATCAGAGGCAAAGCATTAATCCCCCTGCTACCATACCTTATGTCAAAGTATTCTATCGAAGGGGTTAAGGCCAGGTGGATACTCGATTCTCGCGGCAACCCAACCGTTGAAACCCAATTGAGGACGGAGGGAGGGATAAGCGTGACCGCAGCCGTCCCCAGTGGCGCGTCCAAGGGTGAATTCGAGGCCTTGGAGCTCAGAGACGGGGGAAAGGCCTTCCACGGAATGGGTGTGTCGAAAGCCATCGCTAACGTCAACGACCTGATCGCCCCCCGCGTGAAGGGGATGGACGTCAGACAGCAAAAAGAAATAGATCAAACGATGATAGAGCTGGACGGCACCCCCAATAAATCTAAGCTGGGCGCTAACGCCATACTTTCCGTCTCCCTGGCCGTGGCCAGGGCCGCCGCACTTGCCCAGGGGATGGAGTTACACCAATGGATATCCAAACTATACGGGAGGAACGAGAGCATCCCCGTACCGTTTTCAAACGTGCTCAACGGAGGCGAACACGCTGGCAATGACCTTGCCGTGCAAGAGTTCATGCTAGCCCCAGTAGGATTCAAAACTTTCTCACAGGCGATAGAGGCGGTGAGCGAAATCTACAACTCCTTGAAAAGTTACGTCAGCAAGAGGTACGGGGCAGTAGCTCGGAACGTAGGCGACGAAGGAGGTGTAGCACCGCCCATGGGTAAGACCGAGGAGGCACTATCTGCCCTTGAGACCGCCATCGAGGAGGCCGGATATGACGGCAAAAAAGAGGTAAGGATAGCCGTGGACGCGGCTTCCAGCACCTTCTACGAGGATGGAAAATACAGAATAGACGGGGAGCTCTTGAGCAGTGACGAACTTTTCGACTACTGGCTCAAGGTGACCAAGGAACACTCCTTGATCAGCCTTGAAGACCCCTTCGAGCAAAACGACTTCGCCACCACGGCCAAGTTGACCAAGGCGATTAAGCCCGTACAGGTAGTAGGAGATGACATATTTGTTACGCAACTTCCCAGGCTTAAAAAGGGCGTGGAGCTGGGGGCCTGCAGCGCGTTGCTTCTGAAAGTAAACCAAGTGGGGAGCTTAACCGAGGCCGTTGAAGCGGGTCTTTACGCAATATCCTCGTCCTATGCCGTTATGGTTAGCCACAGAAGCGGTGAGACCACCGATGACTTCATCGCGGACCTAGCGGTGGGCCTGGGAACTGGGCAAATCAAGACCGGCGCTCCGGCAAGGGGCGAAAGGGTCGCCAAGTACAATAGGTTGTTGCGCATAGAGGAAGGCGGCGGCATACCCTATGCGGGCCCCTCGCTCGCGTCCAAGAGCTAAAAGCTCCCTTCACGCCGCCCTTCAAGAGGTTTACTCGAGAGAAGGGGGGAAAACGGAGGCCAAGGTTGGAGACTTCCGCGTGGACGTACTGAAGGGCGACTTGATCACCGAAATCCAAATAGCAGGGCTTTACAAAATCAAGCAAAAGGTCAGGGTACTTCTGCTAATGGGTTATAAGGTCAAGGTAGTAGTCCCCCTGCAATCAGTGCTGGTAGAACCGGGCGGCACCAAAAATAGAGACCAGCGGTACAAAATCTTTCAAGAACTCTCGCATTTTGTTGATGTCTTCCCGGCCCCGGGATTAGAGGTCGACTTTCTGATGCTAAAGGAATTGCGGACTTGGAAAAAGGTAAAGAGCGGAAGGCACTACGTCGTGCCCAAGGGATTCATGAAAAGGGATACTGTACCCCTCGCCGTAATCGAGGAGGTGCGCCTGAGGGAAGCGCATGACCTACTTAAATTGATCGATATTCCTGATGAAAAGTTCACCGCCCGCGGGCTAGCTCTTCGTGCGGGCTTATCTAGGAGAACTGCTTCCAGAGCCTGCTATGTCTTAAGGAGGACTGGCGTGTTAAACGTCGAGGGCATGATCGGGAGGGCTTACCTCTACAGACTAGCAGCATCCCCTCAGCCTAACTCTGATATGTCACGAATCCTCATTTCCAACGTTCATCACAGGGGATTTCCTCTAAATGTGTATGCCTTGGCGCTTAGGCCTTTCGTAACTTCGCGTGCGGCGCGAGCCGTGTAGCTTGAGCTACGCCGCCCAAATGGCAAAGGAAGGCTACCCCATGCTTAAGGATGGGGGCTGCCGACGCCTTGAGGCCCGATAAAGTTAAAAGCGCAAATCAACTTTCACTAGAATTGGAGAAGCTGAATTACAGAGCCATTTCGGCCACGTACTTAGTGGGGCCTCTAGCGGATAGATTAAAGGCCACTGGGAAGTTTGAACCGCCCGCTTGGGCCACTTACGCCAAGACCGCGACTTACAAGCAATCACTTCCGCAGGACCCCGATTGGTGGTATAAGCGCGTGGCTTCCACCTTAATAAAGCTGAGTAAAGACCCCATGCTCGGGGTGAATAGGCTGTCCAAGGAATACGGCGGAAGGAGGGTCGGCATAGCCAAACCCCACCACGCAGCCCCCAGTTCGAGAAAAATAATTAGGAAGATCATTGACCAATTGGAGGAAGCAAACCTCATCAAGGTCGAGGAGGGGAAGAAACTCATCACCCCTGAGGGAGAAACCATACTTTCAGATGCGGGGAAAGAAGTCTTAGAAAAATTAAAGCAGCTGGAACCGAGGCTCGCCGTATACAATTGGGCTTTTTGAGGTGATGCTCTACGTCAGAGGAGGACGAAGAACTCAATGAACTAAAGAGAAGGCAACTCGAACAGCTCAACAAATCCTACTACGATAGGAAAGCCCAGGAACAAAGACTCGAGGAGGAAAAGCGCAACATACTGAGGGCCATACTCGAGCCGGAGGCTAGAAATAGACTGGATAACCTCAGGATAGTCAAGCCGGAACTCACTAGCCTCATAGAAAATCAGCTAATAGCCCTTTATCAGCAAGGGAGGATAGATAGGGTTTCGGATGAACAACTAAAGGCGTTGCTTTATAACCTATCCGCTAGGCAGAAGAGCACTTCGATACACATAGAAGAAAAATAAAATCTGGTCGCCGCGTCGCCCCGACAAACATTTAAGCGCGTTATACCACGTAAAGCGCAAACCCTCAATCAAACGACGTCGATCCTTAACTTTTTCCAACATACTTGCAACGTTCCAAAACTGCACTCTCGTCCTGGTCGGCATATTGGGATCCTGGGATATCTCGTCCAATACGCTCAGAGCGTTGGCCGCCCTTACACCCGGGCTCACCGAATTATCCTGCAAAAACTCTATGGCATCCAGTACCGCTCTCCTTATGTTCTTTGGTACATGTATATCATTACTGATATCTTGTAAAATCTTAATCGAGAGTTTTATGGCATCCGCCGCGTTAACCGGAACGGACATATCGATCACGGGATTAATGGGGAAAACGAATAAAAGGATAGCACCCAACCCCGCACGACTAGCGCTTGGTTAAGCCCCACAGCTCACGTGAACCGTAGACGAGCACACCCTTTTCTCTGAACTCCTTTGAACCCGGCTTCGGCCGAAGAGCATCAAGTAGGAGAAGACTAACAGTATGGCCGCCATCGCGGCCACGTGGATCAAACCCGCACTCACCTTGCCCTTGTTTATTTCCCCCGCCAAAAGACCGAGGAACACGCTTTCGGAGAAAGCGACGTAAAAGCTCATGCTCTTGAAGAGAGATGGAGAAATCGAACCCGTAGTCGAGAACAATGGAATGGTTCCAGTTGAATAAGGAGTGATCTTTACCGTAGCGCCTACCGCCAGCAAAAAAGTCAGGAAGGAAACGTAAATTATTATCACGTGAATCTTCGTTTCCGACTCCCTCTTGCGTTGCAGCTCCACATATTGGCTTTGGAAAGTTCCCAGCTCATCCAGGAACACGTCCATCCTCGGCGTCAGGTTCAACAGATCCCGGATGGATGACACGGCATAATTCGATATCTTACTTTTCAACGAGTTCGACAACGCCAGTAAAGCGGATTGCAGCGGAACCCCCAAGGTCAATCTGGACACGAACGCTCTGAGAACGGGCTTCAGCGGGCCGTACTCTCCCTCGGAAGCCACGACGAAGGCCTTAACAACCGGTGAACCGCCTCTTATCGCCCTGGCAACGCTAAACAGATATGTCGAAAAGTAATAATCCATAAGAGAGCTCCTACGATAGGATATCATCTCGTAAATGCCGGCGGGCAAAGTGACAAGCAACACACCAAGAGCTATCGCCATTTCGTATGGAGGCGTTAGGAGTAGGTTTAACCACACACGGAGAATTCCGCCGCCGCCTAAAAACCTAGTCCCAAAAATGCGAACGCCAAACACCGAAAGCCCATTGAGGCAACGGCCCAAGAACGGCTGTGGAAAGCTCCAGAACGCGCTTAACCCGACGACCGGCCTTCATTTTATCCCCAGCCACACCAGGCTCTGCTTCGGCCCTGCTGCAAACTTCTAGGCGACCCTTTCTGACCTCCTCCCCGCCCCGAAGCGCGAGGTCTGTCGTTCGCTTCATCACCGCGCCCTGCCGACCAATCCCATCCAGGGGAAATACATCCAGCGGATTAGCGATACCAAACACTTTCTAATCCGTCCACGTCTTTGCGGCAAAAATTGTAACGCCCGCACTCTTCTGCGCAGCTCGATCGATCCATCCGTTAACTTGCAGTCACCTCAGTATGAACTTAGAGTCGGGGCGATTTTTGCTTCTGCTGATCCTTCTTGCTGCTTGCTTTACGTGAGCCGACGCGTAGGCAGCCACCGGCTGACGCCTCGGTTAGGATCACCAATGCTTATACAGTGGTAACCGGGCCACCATATGCAAGAAGAGCTGAAAGAGCGGGCCGAAAGATATATAGAAAACTTAAGAGGCGTCGTATCTCAACTATCGCCGAGCAAAGCAACCGATCTGGCCAAGGAGTATTTCAGCGACGCTCAATTTTATCTGGAGAGAGGAGACTACGTTTCTTCCATCGTCTGCTCCACGTACGCAGAGGGCATCCTGGACGGGCTCAAAGAAGAGGGCCTGATCAACTTTTCTTGGCAAAAACCAATGCAACGCAGAGTGGTGACAGTAGCGGGGACCTGGGATATAATCCATCCAGGTCATATCAAATTTTTGGAGGAGGCTAGTGCCCTAGGGGAACTGGTCGTAATAGTGGCCCGCGACAAAAACGTCAAGGCATTCAAGGGCCACGCGCCCGTCCTGGGCGAGCAACAGAGGCTCGCGGTCGTCTCCTCGCTCAAGCCCGTAAAGAAGGCCCTGCTGGGAAACGAAGACGGGGACCCGATAAAGACCGTGGCTGATCTGAACCCAGACTACTTTGTACTCGGTCCGGACCAACCATACGACCCAGCTGACCTGCAAAATCGGTTACGGAAGTACGGCGCAAAGACCGAAGTCAGAAAAATAAAAGATAGGTTTGAAGTGCCTGGCCTTGTGACCAGCACAAGCAAAATCGTCGAGAAAATCAAGTCGATCAGCTAGGGGGTTCAACAACCCACGAAGACGCAACCCAAAAAGACCTTCGCTTCGCCCCTTTCGCAGTAGAACGACCACCGCGACTCTGAGACGCCGCAGCCAACTCCATGA
>JAWDNK010000077.1:0-6247 GCA_046534355.1 Candidatus Martarchaeota archaeon
TTTGACCAGGCCAGCGTGATAGAGCCCACCTCTCCTGAGTGCTTACCTTCACCGTACTCCTTGCTAGCGACGAGAGTTTTTACTCCCTCCGCAAGCCCCACCTCTATGAAATCTCTCCAGTTTTTGTCGTTTTCATCCCACAACATCACGCCCTGCGGTTCTTCCCCAATCAGGGGCACGCCGTGAAAAACGTGCAAGCCCTGCGATTTGGCGTACGCTGATATTTCATCAAACGTTTTTCCGAGATCTGGCATGCGGATTTGAAGCGGGAGTTCTTAAGCGTTGGGTAATTTTAGGCGGCCTTCGCCGGCGTAGCCGAGCGATAGATAAATGCATCGCATAGCATCGCAATAGCATCGCATAGCATTGCGTTGCGTTTTGGCACGTTGGTTACAGTTTTGCGGGCGCATCGCGGCTTGCCGCATTGTGGCCACTTATCGCCGAAAGCCTGCAAGAAGTTCGACGGTTCGTGGGCGCGCCTCAACGAAGCGAGAACCGAACATAGACGGCTTTCGACCTTTAGCGCTCGTTTGCCTAGCTTCATCCTGATTTCGCTGATAGCGCGAGCGCAACGGGATCGTGGGATTCCCCTCCAATGGGGTCAACGTTTTTAAGTTGACGCCACACCTAACTGGGTTGGCAGAAAGGGACCTTGAAAACAATCTCTTCATCAAGATGCACAACGCGGGTTTGGTGCACGAGAAAAGCGCGAAGTCTTTGGAGGAGTTGGCCGATTACCTTTCGCTGGACAGGGATTACCTGAAAAGGTTGATCGAAATCGGTAGGAAGCACGGATACCTCGATGTGGTGGAGAACGGCGTCGTCAGGTATTTTTTGAGCAAGAAAGGGATCATGTTTGTATCGTCGCTCTTCACGCGAGGTCTTCGTGCTAACAGCTCAGTACCCTCCAGTTGGCTCGCCGCTGGCGGAGTTTTCTTTCAGGTTGGTACAGGCCTTGAGCTTAATCTCTCATGTGAACGTGTACAGCCCGGGAATTGGTTGGGCAGATATCGGTGACGTCAGCCTGCGCGGCTTTATTAATCCCGTGTTCGATCACCAAAACGTGGTGACGTGGGCCTTCACCGCGTCTAAAGAAGTGGAGAGGTTGGTCGCGACGGAGTTTTACGAGGGAGGATTGAGTGGACCGATCGTTGCGGTGAACTGGGAGTTCTTTCCCGCGGCTCAGTCCCTCTCGCGTTTCTTTTCAACCCGGCTGTACTTTGTCCCGCACAGCTTTGAATGGCAGAGGAGCGGGGATCCCCATTCGTTATTGAGCCAGGCCATAGCTTCGGTGGAGAGTTCAGCGGTGGGCGAATCGGTGAAGACGGTCATGTTCGACGCAGCCTTGCTCCCCCACTACCGCGGCATGGGGGGAAGGGACGAGGACGCCCTGCTCATCGGGACGGATAAGCTGGCGGACAAGGCCCAGCTGGCCGGAGTGTTGGGCCCGCTGCTCTTTGGACGATCTCACGATCCGGTGAGCGCGAACCTCCCTTGCAGGCGCGGCTCACCGGTTGGCCGGCGCGCTCACCATCGCTCGGAGATGCGGGAAGTGTCCCGCGATTGTATGTGGCAGATACGCTGCGACTCCCGTTCGTCTTCCTTGCGTTCTCTGGGCAAAACCCGGTCATCTTACGTTATGGCAATGGCCAAGGGGAAATGATAAAGCAAAGGCAAACCTCGCCCTTCGGGGGCGGGGAAGAGGCCAGGTTTTAGACTGGCTACGAAAATCCGTCTTAAGGGTTATATCCATCCCACTCCCTTGCGGGACCGGGCCTTCGCCCGCTTGGCTGCGATAACGTTAAAGCGTTGTAGGGCTAATCGATCTGAGATTAAATGAAGGCTAAATCGCTGTCGCTTGTTTTCTTTGGCGTCACCGCATCCCAGCTGTTCGCGATGCTGGTAGCGTATTTGAGCAAGCCCATTTCGGTCGTGTCGGTTAATACGAACGGAAGCGTGAGTATCTATGCCAACGACACGGTTGAGCAGGTAGCGCCCTCCAACCTGACTTCGCACATGGTGGTTCAAGTGATTAGCCCCTTCGGATTAGGGCCCCTCGGCTCACTCTTGGTCTCCGCGTCGTTGGTAGTCGGGTCGCTGCTGGCCGCATTTCTCATGGTCCTAGCGCTTCGCAAGGGCTATATTAACTACGTGGTGGCGGGGGTCTTGGGCGCTGCGACTTTCACGCTAAATTATTACATAGTGTCGTACGCGTTTGGTTACCTTTCCGTCGCACCCCTCTTGACCGCCACCGTGCTGGCGGCGTTCATGGTTTTTTACGCGCTTCGCCCCCTGCGTTTCAAGGGTTGGCTAGCGGTGCTGGCGAACGCCGTAGTGTTGCTCAACGGTGCCGAATTGGGTTTGTTCTTGGCCGTGTCCTTTCAAAGGATGACCATAATATTCTTGGCTTTCGTTTTCTCCGCTTACGACTTTTATTCCGTATTCAGAGGTCCAATATCCAAAATGCTGGGACGCCCAACGTCGAGGCCTGGACCTGGGCCGGAGGAGGCAGTGGAGAGACCTGAGAGGAACCTCCTCGGACCCATGCTCGTCAATTTCGGCGAAGTGGAAATGGGACTCGGTGATATCACCTTCTACTCTATGATGCCGGCGGCGATCTTCACGGAAGGTATGGGCTTAGGAGCGGCCATCGTGGAAGTGCTCCTCATAGATGTCGGCATAGCAGCCACATTGGCCTTGCTTAGAAAGGTGAGACCTCTTCCGGGCCTTCCGATACCGCTGTTGTTGGGGCTGCTGGGTTTCTTGCTGCCGTGACGGTAAATAAACTAGCCCGACCTCACGAGTTGGGCTTTAAGGTTTCCAGCCCCTTCGCGGGAGTCCTTCGTCTCCGCAGGGCGTTGGGGTAACCCCGACCCTTACCTCCCGTTAGAGCACGGGCTATCCGCGTTTGCGGGCGCGCTTAACCGCTAGTTGCCCTCGGCTTCCGGGGAAGGGGAAAAACCCATTATTCGCTACCGAGAAGCGTTTGCGCATGGCTCCCCGCCCGCGGGGAGGGGGTCTTCAGTACAGAACGATGAACCCAACCCAGGCGCTGGTCGTACCTCGCTCAGGGTGGCAGTGGATGCGGAGCTTGTCTCCTTCGACTTCTTGTGGTTTTCTCTCTCCGATAAGCCCCACGGGACGTATTAGGAGATAAGAGGAGTCAGACAGGTCACAAACCCAGGAGATCGCCGAGTAGCGGGCCCCAGTTGACAGAAAGGAAGCCTTGGCCACGAAGTCCAGGGAAAGGGCCCTGTGGCCATTGAACTCGGTTTCAGAGGGCGTCCCCTCGCTTCTTGCCGCGCCTATGAACTTCTTTATCAGTTGCTTTGCTTCCGTCGTCAACCACCCCTCCAACTCCTCCGGCTCGCGCGCCGGCGCCCTCTTTATCACCAACCTCTTTGGCGTCTTGAAGATGGCAGGCCCGCGGTTTCCGTCGCTCTCCCAGCTCGAGGAAAAAACCGCAGTTATCTCGCCCAAATCTACCCTTTGATAGATGATTTCGTAGTCCTTTGGGATTTCCAGGTCCAGACCCAGGTATTTCCAACGGATTAATTCCGGAACTTCGCGACACCTTACCGAAGCCAGTATTTGCTTGAATTCTAACTCGTTACCTAGGAGGTACCTCATAACGTAAAAGCGTCTCCACTCAGCGCAGTGCCATACCACGTCGTATCCGCGATCGTTTTGGTAAGTCCATGGGCTCACGAGGGCCTGATTATCATCGACGGTCGCGTAGAAGGCGCCCTCGTTTATTTCCAGGTTTTTTAACCTCTTCCTAGAGGCCTCGTGGAACCGCCGTGAGATATCTTCGACGCTGAGGTGCTCCTTTTCGTTCTCCGTCCTCCAACGGACTTCGAGCCTATTCCTCTCTCCGTCACCTATCGCGAAGAGGGCATCCCGGCCGTTTATGGCCAAAGCTGATAAGTCCCAGTTAGCCGGTACCTCGGCGGCGAAGCCCCAGAACGAAAAGGTTTTGGACTTATATCCGGAACTCACGCGCATGAAGGGGCAGCGCAAATAAGTTTGTCGGAAAGAGTGGAATCGCCGGGATTAACCTTGATAAAGCGAACGACAGACCTCGCCCTTTAGGGAGGGAGGGGGTCAGTTTGAAATCGACGAAATCCGCCCATTAACGCTTTTCTGAGACGTGGCCAACTTTTCACATTTTTCTCAGGTGTTCTCTTGCTTTTGTTCACGCGCCTTCGGCTCGTCGGCCAACAGAGGTTCCCCAAAGGCTTAACGGTGCCCTTCTCTCAACACTCATGGTAAAAGTAGGCGTCGTGGGGACGGGCAGCATATTCCAGAGGATGCACCTGCCCTCTTATCCCGAGGTGCAGGACGCCCAGGTGGTGGCGCTCGCTGACGTTTCAGAAAAGAACCTGAACATGGCGAAGAAGCTATTACAGGCGGCGTATGAGGAAAAGGCAAAAAAGCTTGAAGACATCGATGCAGAGGCCGCAGAGTCCGCCAGGGTCGCGGCGGATTCCATAACCACATACGCATCTCTCGATGTAATGCTGGACAAGGAGGATGTCGAGCTCCTCGATATTTGCACGCCTCCCAAATATCACGTGGATGCGATCAAGGCGGCTGAGCGCGGCATAGCGGTGATGGTCGAGAAACCGATGGCGTTTTCTTATTTGGAAGCCGAGAAGATATGGCAGGCAGTTAAGGATAATCACACCTTCTATCAGCACAACGAGCAGGAGGTATTCGATCCCCTTTACTACACCTCAAGGAAGGTGATACAGGGCGGGGCATTGGGTGAGTTGGCTTTCATGTCAATTTCCTTTGCCCACTTCGGTCCGGAGTCCAGGAGGTGGTTCTGGGATGAAGAAGTGTCAGGAGGTGGTTCGCTCGTGGATATGGCCACCCACTCGATCACCGTGGCCTGGTTCTTGGCCGGTTTCGAAAAAAAGATTGCATCCGTGAAATCAGCAGCACCCATTGGGATATCTAGAAGGGTACCTCAGAGGATCATACAGGGAGAGTTCAGGGAGTTCAACGTGGAGGACGACGCCCACTTACTGCTGAGGTTTGAGGGTGAGCACGGCGACTGGATCACGGCGCTTTTGGAGGGTTCTTGGACCGAACGCGATTCGCTACCGTTTTTCGTGCAGGGCACGACGGGTAGGCTGTCGATCAAGGAGGAAGCGACGGAAAAAGTGCTCCTACTGACGGACAACTTCGGTTACACCCGTACCATCGGGCTTCCCAGGTGGGCGGCTTTCGAGATGGAACTCAGCAACGCCGTCGCCTGCGTCAAAGAGGGCGCGCGCAGCATCTCTAACGAAGACGTTGGGCTTGGCACCACCGCCGCCATGGGTGCAGCCTACCTATCGGAGATCAAGGGTAGGGCGGCGGTAACCCTGGAAGAGTTCCAGGATTACGCTCACACTTTTTCCGACGGGCTGGAGCTTGTGAAGGCATTGATAAAAGGGGTTAAGGAGGGATCTGGCGTTTGAGGATTGCCGCCTTGGTGAGCGGGGGTAAGGATTCCTGGACGGCCGTGAACATGGCCATGGAGGAGGGACACAGTGTCGCGGTTGTGGTCAACGCCAGGTCGCCCAACAACTGGAGCTACATGTATCACACCGTGAACTCTTGGTTGGTTGAGGTTCAGGCCACGGCCGCTCGCCTACCCTTTGAGAGCTTTTACACCAGGGGAGAAAAAGAAGTCGAGGTAGAGGACTTAGCCCATTACTTGGCAGGGGTGAAGGAGAGGTGGCACGTGGACGCCCTCAGCATAGGGGGTATCAGAAGCAACTATCAGGGCGATAGGATAAAAATGGTGTGCGACCGCTTGGGGTTAGAGGTTTACGCACCTCTCTGGCACAAAGATAGCGAATGGCTGCTGGAGGAATATTTGAGGAGGGGAATGGACATCGTATTCGTGTTGGCCTCGGCCCTGGGGCTAGGCCCGTCATGGCTTGGCAGGCACTTGGACGAATCGGCGATAAGCGAGCTAGTTGCCCTCAACAAGAAGTGGGGTGTAGATCCCACGGGCGAAGGAGGAGAATACGAGTCCATGGTGCTGGATTCCCCGATCTTCAAGGAGAGGATCGCGGTTGAGGACGCTGAAAAGGTCTGGAAGGTGGATACCGGCGTTTACCTGATAAAGAGGGTCAAACTGGTCCCCAAGCAGGTGGTGCAAGAAGCTCAAGCCCGCTGAAGCGTCTCTGATGGAACCAGTAAACGCGAGCAGAGAGTTGGATGCGTGATGGGTTTCGCTCTACGTAGGCGC
>JAWDNK010000078.1:0-6160 GCA_046534355.1 Candidatus Martarchaeota archaeon
ACTTCAGTATTAAAGTTATAGCCCAAAAATACGGCTTATCCCCGTTAACTATCCGACCCCCATGGAAAGGGGCTCCCTTATCAACTCCCGATAGCGTTAAAAGAAAAGCTCCTAAGGGCATCCGCCGGTTAACGGTCCGACGCCCTTTACTCGCTTCGTGCGAGCTTGAGATTTAAGGCAACCCAGCTTCCTTCGTCCCTCTAACCTTACGAAGTGAGGGTCAGGCATATTTGGACAGGTCAGCGGCGATTGAGTCAACAAGAGGGTTCGTGGAGGTTGAGATTAACTCCCTCGCCGCCGCTTTTGAAGGCACAAAAAGAAAAGAAAGGAAAAGAAAGGATTTTATGCCCGTATCCATGTATGGTATGGCCATATTAAGAAGGCAAAAATACCCGAGCGTTGGCATGGGAGTAGTAGCCACAGTAGAAAAGCTGGAAGAGCACGGAGCATATGTGAGCATAGACTCCTTTAACGGGGTAAGGGGCTACCTTCCCATAAACGAGATAGCCAGCGGTTGGGTTAAGAACATCCACGATTACGTAAGAGAAGGGAGGAAGCTCCCCCTGAAGGTCATAATGGTTGACCCCAGCAAAGGTCAAGTGGTGTTGTCGCTTAAGAAAATAAGCGCCGGCGAACAGGAGAAGACGTATTCCGATTGGAGCAAAGAAAAGAGAGTTGAGGCCGTAGTCATGGTAGCCGCCAGCTCTCTCGGCAAAAGCAAAGATGACGCTTACAGGGAAGTCATATGGCCCTTGGAAGATAAATACGGAGACGCATACACCGCGCTAACCCTTGCGCTAAAAGAGGGAGATTCCGTCCTCAAAGAAGCTGGACTAAGCGATAACTGGATAGCCGCCCTTTATCCACTCATAGAAAAACACGTAAGGACTGAGAGCGTCAGCATATCTTTCAAGGTATCTCTTTTTTACGAGGGTAAAGGTGGGATCGAAAAGGTAAAGGCGGCCTTCTCGGCCCTAGTCCAATGGGCAAAGGAGAAAGGGACGGAGATAAGGGTATCATACCTGAGCGCGCCAAATTACTTGGTTAAACTCGAGGGCTCCAACTATAAAGAGCTAGAAGCCGTAGCTCAAGAAATGAATCAGTTTCTGAACGATCACGCCAAAAAGACGGGTGGCTCGGTTTCCATTGAACGCCTTAAGTCCTGAGACCACAAGACCCAAACCCTAAGCGGTGAAGTAATTGGTCCAAAGTTTTATCAAGAAGTGCCCCAAATGCGGAAGGTACACCTTAAAGGACAAGTGCCCCATTTGCGGCACCCCAACAGTTCCGGCCTCTCCTCCCAAGTTCTCGCCCGATGACCCTTATTTGAGTTATAAAATCAGGGCGAGGAAGGAATCAAATCGCTAATGCAAGCTTCTTCAACCGGAACTTGAATACCAGCAACCAAGGAATAACTGAGTCAAGCACGCCCTGTACTATGTTCAGGCCAGCCACGTAGAAAAATAAATAAACGACCGACCCGCCGAAGAACTTTGACAAAACTTCCGATATCGGCATACCCAAGAATACGGGAATGGCCCAATAATAATTCAAAGCAAAGGCCAGTACCACCCTAATCACCACCGCGGATGCGGATGCAAGGCCGTAAAGCCCAGTGCCGATGCCCGAGCGCCCCCTCGCGTAACCGTAACCCCGCTCAAAAATCCAAGGCACCAAAAACATGGGGGCGGTCGCAATCAGCTTCATGGACGCGCCGACGAAACCCGTCGGACCATAAGCGCTCATCAAAACGAAGGTGCCAAGCGAGGTATAGACCGCCGTCTCCAGGCCGTATAGCAAAAAAGCAGTAACCCAAACCGTACCAACCAAATCAACCTTCATGCCGAAGAAGACCCTGGGCAAAGGGAAGAGGTCTGCCATGACCGATAGAGCTACGAGCACGCTAACCCTTGCAACGAGTTTCGAGCGGTGCGCTTTTTCCATGGCACGTAGCTGAAAGTGCTTCTTTTTAAGCGTTACGCATTTATTTGTATCTAATCAAAAAATATTAGGACTTGGGCCTACGCAGGGATTATCTCCTTACTGATCACCGCCCTGAAGTTCCTTCCGCAAGTGGGGCAGTGGAATATGCCGTTGGTTAACTTAACCCTCTTGCCCCCCAACGGCTTCCCTATCATGACCCAAGTCTTCGTCGGTGTGGGTACTTCCGTCCCGTCATAAGGGCATTTGGCCATTCTGGACCACGTAATGACGCAGCTCCTGTATAAACCTATTGTTGAAGCGGGAGCCCAGCCCAAGCCCGCGGACTTTCCCCGGCATACCCATAAGAACGATAGCCCTCCCTTGCGCCCCGCTCTATCCTGACCGGGCTAAACCCTCCGTATTTTTCCCATCAACTTAAAAACGATCGCCGTTATTTAAATATGGAAGTCAACGTGGTTATAGAAATCCCTCAGGGAAGCGACGTCAAGTACGAGATCGACCACAAAACCGGGAAGGTTTACGTCGACAGGTTCTTGTACGCTGCAGCGCATTACCCGTTCAACTATGGCTTCATTGAGGGTACCGTCGCTCCGGATGGAGACCCCTTGGATTGCCTCGTCATAAGCCGTGAGGCGGTGATGCCAGGCACCATAATAAAGTCCAAGCCCATAGGGGCTCTGAAGACCGTCGACGAAAAGGGAGAAGACGTCAAGATAATAGCCGTCCCCTTTGGCAACGTAGATCCCTTTTACTCCGATATAGACAACCTAGATCAGGTAACGAAATCCATCAAGAACGAAATCGAACACTTCTTCAATCATTACAAAGAGCTGGAACCGGATAAGTTCGTCAAAGTGATCGGATGGCTTGACAAAAAGGACGCCGAAAGCGTAATAAAGAATTGCAGCGTGGCTCGAATTGGCAAATGAGGCCAAAACCAGCGATAATATAATCGATAAAATCCTCACTTTCGGTATAAGACCACTCATACTTACGCTAGCCGTAATTTTAGTTGGTGCCGCGTTAATAGCGATTGGTATATCAACTTCTAACCTAGGAACCGCGTTAATAGGCGTTTTGATAACGGTCTTGGGGGCGCTACTTTTCGTCGGTTTCTCCTCCACCGTAGTAGTGAAGAAGAGGCCGAGGTTCCACGCCCCCCAATTTATGGTAGGGCTTGAGGGCGAGGCCAAAACCTCCATCAAGCCCGGGAGCGAGGGGATAGTGCTAGTGGCCAGCGAACTCTGGACGGCCACTTCCCGGTCAAAGGATGAAATCCACGAAGGAGATAAGGTGGCGGTTATTGGCTATGAGGGGATAAAGCTAGTCGTGACCAAACCAATTGAAGCAAAGGAGCAATCGCAGCGCGCTTAGCCGTGACCCAGTCCCAGTTAACGAAAAAGCTCGACCTCCTCCCCGCCACGAAGGGCGAGGGTTCCCCGAGGTCTCGAGGGTTACACACCTTTACGGGCGCTACTGTGTTGTGGCCTACCAGGAAAGAGAGAGGTCTCTTTACCGTTGAGATCAGATCAGCAGGCCGACCCTTTGCAATGTAGCATAAACGATCAAAGCGACCGAGCCCACCGTAACTAGCCAATCCCAGGCAGAGAAACCAATCGAACCGTAGGATGAGGGTTTATTTGTATAGCCAAAACCCCTGGTTTCAAGCGCCTGCGCCGCGGAATCCGCCCTCATCAAAGAAATCACCATTAAGGGTACCAATATAGGTATATAATTCTTTATCAACTTTATGGGGTTCCGCGTACTCATGTTGAAACCCCTAGAAGTTTGTGCGTCCACTATGTTTTGCGCTTCTTTGGCCAGCAAGGGCAAAAACCTTATGGACATCATGAAGGCCACAACGAATGAATAGGGCAAGCCAATCCTCATGAAAACGGCCGCCGTATCATCTGGAGGTGTGGTCAGCGAGTAAATGGAAAAAGCCGAGACCACGACCAAGAAACGCACGCCCATCGCCACCGAAAACCAAAGTCCTCCCACGAACGCGTAGTCCAGGGCCGCTATTACTGCTGCCACGAACAAGCTCATCTTCATGGTGGGCCACCACCTTCTAGTTTGTCTTGCAGCCACGATCAAAGCAGCGCTGAGACCAAACAAGACAATCAGGTGAAACAAGTCATCGTAAACGTATATAGCCGCCAAGAAGAACCCAATCACTATCACGATCTTTGGTAACGGGTTGAGCCTGTGAAGAAAGCTATCTCCGTGCACAAATGTCAGGCCAGAAGCCCAGCTCACTTTGCCACCGCCTCCTCAAACGCCTTGACGAATTCTTGCGCCGTAATGGGCTTGGCGGTCATCCCAAGCGCCTTTGCCAGGGCCACCACTTGAGGTTCTAGAAGGCCAGCCGAAGCCCAATATTCCCCGTAAAACACCTCCCTAGTGGGCCCATCAACCACCACCCTTCCCCTGGATATTATTATCGTCCTCGGGAAGTGTTTCACGGCGAACTCCATGTCGTGCGTGCTCACTATCACGGCCTTGCCCTTAAAGGTCGAAAGCATTTCTCCGATTCTTCTCTTCTGTCCGGCGTCCTGTCCCGCGGTTGGCTCATCCAAGACCAACACCGAGGGATCATAAACCATGACGCTGGCAATGCTGAGCCGCTTCTTTTCCCCAGAGCTCAGCAAAAAAGGCGACTCGTCCTTGTATTCCCACAAGCCGAAGTCGCGCAGGGCCGCCTCAGTCCTCTTCGCAATCTCTTCTTCAGCGTAGCCGAAGTTGCGCAGGGCGAACGCGACTTCATCCCAACACGTTTGGGCGAAGAATTGGTGGTTTGGGTTCTGGAATACCATTCCTACCTTTCTTGCTATCTCGTAGGTCTTGGCCTTCCTCGTATCCACGCCCTCGATCTCCACAAATCCCTTGGTCGGCCTCAGGAGCCCGTTCATGTGCTTTAAAAGCGTGGTTTTACCCGCGCCGTTTTCGCCGAGTATGGCTACCCTCTCCCCCTCTGAGATCGATAAGTCTACCCCACTCAAAGCCTCTTGGTTAGATAGAGGATAAGTGTAATGAACTGATCTGAAAACCACGACGCTCAACCTAAATCACCGGTTTGAGCCCCTTAGTCGAGGAGAGAAATTGACCCACGGAAAGCGGTAGGTCCCCCGCGTAAAGGCCAGCGCGGGTAAGCTGATCGGCTATGACCAGGACGTCCGGGACCTCTATTATGTCTTTATCCGCGTATTTGCCGAGGACATCAACGGGCCTACCCACATCTGCGATCATACCGCTATCCATGACGACGAGCTTATTGCTGAACTCCACGACCAGCGGCAACCTATGCTCACTTACGACTATGGTCATCCCCTGCAGGTTAAGCTCGTGAAGAAGCCAGATCAAGGAGTTGGCGCTAACCGGGTCGAGGTTAGAAGTAGGCTCGTCCAGTAGCAACACTTTCGGCTTGGATACCAAGGCGGCGGCTATGGCTACCTTTTGCTGCTCTCCTCCGCTTAGCTCGTTCGGCGACCTATACCTCAGCGCTTCTAAGTTAAGCCTTTTAATTACTTCATCGACCGCACGCCTCATCTCATCTCTTGGTATGCCCGCGTTCTCCAAGGGGAAAGCCACTTCCCTTTCAACAGAGAAAGTCAAAAGTTGGCTTTCTGGCTCCTGGAAAACCGTACCCACTAACTTGAACAACTCGTGGGGTTGTTTCGATGCGACCTCAACCCCTTCAAGGATGACGCTTCCCTCGTACTTTCCCTCGTAAAAGTGGGGTATAAGACCGTTGAGCGCGCGTATAAGCGTCGACTTACCGCAACCGCTGGGGCCAGCTATAACCACGAAATCACCCTCTTCAACGTCGAGGTCGACGTGCCTTATAGCGTACCGCGTCGCGTTCTGATAAGCGAAAGATAGGTCCTTGACCTCTATGGCTTTCATATTAATGCACCGAGTTAGGGCCGTCACACCCTCTTTGGTTTTTAGCTACTCGTTTTTAAGTCGTTCGTAATTTCCTATATCAGGACGACGATCAAACCTTTGTCGCGAGCCCGGGAGGCGCCGTCGCAAACAGTTTCAAAATAAATAGTTTTATATAGGTGTCTGTCATATAGTATTCTGTGCCTGAAAGATTATATACCTTGAAAGAGGCATGTTTGCTCCTCGGCCTTCACCCAAGGACTATTCAGAAGTGGGATAAGCAAGGCAAAATCAGGGTTGTTAGAACACCTGGCGGTCGCAGGAGAATACC